>JALNWS010000046.1 GCA_023230755.1 Azoarcus sp. | reverse complement strand
CCTGAGCTTCAGGGCCATGAACTTCACCGCGGCATCCTGTGCCACGAATACCGTAAGGCGTGAATGGATGCCCGTCGAGCGGGTCTCGAAAACGCTGTAGCCAAAGCCGTGGCGGATCACATACGGGCTGGCGGCACGCACCGGCAGTGGTGTGGGAGACCAGATCAGGCCACTTTCCTCGTCCCGCAGGTAGAGGGCTTCGCCGCTGGGATCGCTCACCGGATCGTTGTGCCAGGGCGTGAGGCGGAATTCGTGCGCGTTCTCGCTCCAGGTGTAGGCCGAGCCGCTCTCTGACACGATGGTCCCGAACTGGGCATTTGCGAGGACGTTGACCCAGGGGGCGGGGGTGACCTGTCCGGGCGCCAGGGTGATGACATATTCGCGGCCGTCGGGGGTGAAGCCGCCCGACCCGTTGAACAGGATCCGCTCACCGCAATCGACGGCAGCGTCCGGGCTGTCAGCGCAGGCCCGGCTATCGGCTTTGAGGGCGGGCATGGGCGCCGCTTTGACGGGGAGGCGATGGTCGAGCTGTTCCTCCAGGCTTCCATTGCCGTCGGTGATCACGACCCGGGCGACGGAATGGAACAGAAGCCGATCCTCGGCCGAAATCTGCTCGGCCGGACGCACGAAGATTCCGCCCGGCTGGTCGATGACGCTGGCGCCCATGTCGGAGGCGATCAGCCCGATGATCTCTTCCTGCAGGTGTTGCCGGTAGCCGGCATGGTCCTCGTTCCAGATCACCAGATCCACGGCAAGTCCGCGCAGGCGCCAGTAGGCGTGTGCCTGCACGAGGTGGCGGACGAGCTCGATATGGGCGGTGTTGCCGATCTGCAGCAACACGATGGGCAGGTCGCCGGATATGGCGTAGCCCCACAGTCCGGACTGTCCGCGGCGGTTCCTGATCAGCAGCGCGGGGTCTGAGCGCAATCTGGCGTTGGCATGAATCACCGGACCAGCCAGACGCGCGTAGAGCATGGCGTCGGATTCGCTGGCGTTGATCTGCTGCAGCACCACCAGACTGTGCGTCCACGCCAGGTCGAAGACGCGGTCGGCCATGTGCCGGTCCTGGAACTTGCCGACCAGGCCGACGGCCATTTCCCGCGTTGGCGCCATGCCGGAGACAATGTCGATGGTTACCGTCTGTTCCGGTTCGATGGAGACGGTCTGGCGAATCGCTGCGATCGGGTCCAGCACCGATCCACAGGTACCGGAAAGCGCGCCGGCTTCATGCATCGCTGCAGGGTCGGCCGTCGTGCGGGTGCGGCCGATGAAGCGCAGACGGTCGGTTTCGAAGGATGCCGCTTCGGCTTGGGGGCCACGGACGACCATCAGGTGCATCATCCACGGCGTCGGCTCGTTCGCCGAGCGCGGGCGGCGCATGCACAGGATCGCCCGCTGTTGCGCAAGAATCTCGGTCTGGACAAAGAGCTTGGAAAAGGCCGGATGCAGTGCGTCCCCGGCGGGTGGTGCAATCACCACTTCGGCATAGCTGGTGAGTTCGATGTCCCGGCGCTGCCGCGAGCAGTTGGTGATGCGGATCCGGCGCAACTCTATGTCATCCTCCGGCGACACCACGATTTCGGTGTAGGTCTCAAGTTCGCCCTTATCCGTGCCTGCGAGCCTGTCCCAGCGTCGAAACTCGGCTCGCCCCTCGGAGAAGATCGCTTCATAGCGGTCGGTACGTTTGAGGGTGGGCTGGTGGGTCGTTGACCAGAACGCATTGCCGCCGCCTGGCGTCAGGTCGCGGACGTAGCAGAAGGTGCCCTGATTGTCCTGGGTGCCGTCTTCGCGCCAGCGCGTCACGGCGAGATCTTTCCAGCGGCTGTAGCCCGCGCCGCTGTTGGTCAGCATCACGTGGTAGGAACCATTCGACAGCAGTTGCACTTCGGGTGCGGGCGTGTCCGCACCCGTGAAGTGCCGGATCGGGACTGTTGCGGGGACTGAACCCGCGCGCAGGTCGGAGAACTCGGTTGCGTTGGAGAACAGGATGGCGGTTTTCGGAATTCTCTCCTGGAGCAAGAGCATGACCGCCTGAAACTGAAGATTGGATTCGAAACGCCGCTGCATCGGGCGGTTGAGTATTTCGTAGGCCAGCGCGAGCAGGCTCATGCCCTGATGGTGAGCCATGAAGGCGTGCACTGTCGCCCACTCCTGATCACGGCGTTGGCGGGAAGGCGTGTAGTCGATGGCCTCGAACAGGCCGAACTGGCCCACGAAGCCTTCGGCCGCCAGGCGCTTGAGGTTCCTGCAGGCGGCCTCGGGAGCGACCATCAGCGCCAGGACCGAAGCGTAGGGGGCGACGACCAGATCGTCGCCCAGTCCACGCTTGAGTCCCAGGCCGGGTACGCCAAAAGCGCGGTACTGATAGGTCAGCTGGGTATCCACCGTGTTGTACGCTGACTCCGAAATGCCCCAGGGCACCCCGCGCTGCTGCCCGTAATCGATCTGTCGTGCGACCGCGGCCTTGCAGGTCTGATCGAGCAGGGTGTTGTCATAGGTGGGCATGACCAGCAGCGGCATCAGGTACTCGAACATCGACCCGCTCCACGACAGCAGCACCGGCTTGCCGCCCGCACTGGTGAGCAGCCGCCCGAGTGCGAACCAGCTCGCCTGGGGCAACTGGCCCTGGGCAATCGCCACGAAACTGGCAAGCCGCACCTCGGAAGCCAGCAGGTCGTAGCAGCTCCCATCCGCGCGCCGTTCCTGCACGTTGTAGCCAATCGTCAGCAGATGGCGTGACTTGTCGAACAGGAAGTCGTACTCCATCAGCGCAAAGTCGCCGGATTGCCGGGCAAGTGCCTTCAGGCGCGTGATGCGGTCGCGCGCACGGCTGCTCGCCTTGATGATGGTGTCCTGGAGGTCGACAAGCCAGCTGCGGTCGGCATCTGTTTCGCTGGCCTCGACTTCCCTGCCGATCTGCGGACACAGCAGCGTGTCCATTTTGGCCAGCGCCTGCAGCGTCGGAATGCCCGGCATCCTGGCCTCAGTGTCCGCCAGGCCCGGCGGCGCCAGAGGCAACTGCAACCACGGCGCCAGATGGGTCAGCTCGGCGAGTGCGTCGTCCACCTGCTGCGCCAGTGCCTGAGCCCAGCGCTTGGCCTCGATTGCGTGCGGTGTATTTCCGGTCTCGGCAGGTGCTTCGATGCGCTGGGCGATGATGACTGCGTTGCTGTCCGCCAGTACTTCGAGGGCCGTCCGGATTTCTCCGAGCGTCTGCCCGGGAGCGTCTGCAATCCCGTTCAGCGTCTGTCGGAATGCGATAAGGGGGCCGTGGTCTGCTGACTGGCTGGTCTCGAACAGGAGTTCCAGGGTGTCGTTCAAGCCGTCGAACAGCTGGGGTGGCAGGATGGGATCATCCGCGAGGGCAAGGAGACCGCCCTGCAAGGTGAGGAGGTGGCCCGCGAGATTGCCGCTGTCGACCGTAGAGATGTAGCGCGGTGGCAGCGGCAGCAAGGTTTGGGTGTCGTACCAGTTGTAGAAGTGGCCGCGGTAGCGCTCAAGGACCGCCATGGTCTCGAGGGTGCGGGCGCTGCGTTCGGCAAGCTTTCCGGCAGGAAGGTAGCCGAAGTCATAGGCCGCAAGATTCGCCAGCAAGGCGAGGCCGATATTGGTCGGTGAGGTGCGGTGGGCGACGACGGGTTTGCGGTACTGCTGAAAGTTGTCGGGGGGAAGCCAGTGGTCGGCAGGACCGACAAATGTGTCAAAGAAGGCCCAGGTCCGGCGCGCCAGTGTCCGCAGGAACAGGGTCTGTTCGGTCGTCAGGGCGGCCTCCCGGCGTGACACTGGGCGACTGATCCACCAGGCGATGGCGGGAGATGCGAACCAGAGCAGCAACAGGGGGGCGACGAACAGCAGGGAATCCGGTTTGTCGATGGCCAGCCAGATTGCGACCGTGCTCGCGACCGCAGGGCCGGCGGCCATGGTCCGGAATGCAGCGCCAAGGCCGCTGCGCTGGTGCGTGGAGGCTTCGCGGTCGACTTCGCTGGAGGGCTGCCACTGCAGCAGTCGGCGATGGCTGACGCTCATCCGCCACAGGGTGCGCAGGATCGCATCGAGGCTGAACCAGGCCTCGTAAGGGAGACAGGCCAGCTCGAAGCTCACCTGCCTGAGATGGCGCGCCGTACTCTGACCAACGGTGGCAAGGTGCTGAACCAGCCGCGTGCCCTCGGGCTTGCGCAGCAGGCCATGCAAGGCCGTGACCATGCCGGGAAGAAGCAGGATGGCAATGATTGAAAGCGTCCACAGGGTGACGGCAGGCAGGACCACGCAGCCGGTCACGAAGAGCAGCAAAACGGCGGAGGGGACGAGGCTGCGGCGCAGGTTGTCGGTCAGCTTCCACTGAGACAGCAAGGACAGCGGATTCCGTCGCCTGTGGGGAATGTTTCCGGCGGTCCCGGACGGGCATGCACAGGGCACCGCGCTCTTCAGCCACGCAGCCAGCTGCCAGTCGCCACGAATCCAGCGATGGCGGCGACTGACATCCACGCTGTAGCGTGCGGGGAAATCCTCGTACAAGAGCACGTCGCTGATCAGGCCAGAGCGGGCGTGACAGCCTTCCAGAAGGTCGTGGCTGAGAATGCGGTTTTCCGGGAGCAGCCCCTCCATTGCCCGTTCAAAGGCGTCTACGTCATAGATTCCCTTGCCGTTGAACGAGCCCTCTCCGAACACGTCCTGATAAACGTCCGAGATCGCCCGTGTGTACGGGTCGATTCCCGGCTCTCCGGCATACAGGTGCGCATAGCGCGAACGGCTTGCGCCCGGCAGGCTGATACC
Source organism: Azoarcus sp. (assembly GCA_023230755.1). GTDB lineage: Bacteria > Pseudomonadota > Gammaproteobacteria > Burkholderiales > Rhodocyclaceae > Parazoarcus. Next base: position 18,085 of record JALNWS010000046.1, on the reverse strand, counting down.
CAGGCCAGGCTGGAGAATGCCGTAGCCTTCGACGACCCGGCGCGTCTCGATATCGTAGCGGGGGCGGTTGAGGGGGTGATCCATGGCGGCCACGAGCAGTCGCGCAGCATCCCGCGGGAGCTGGGTGTCCGTGTCCAGTGTGATGACGTACTTGATCCGGGAGAGCACCGGAACGTCGCCGGCGATCTCGGAGAAGCGCGCTTCGCACCGTCCCCGCAACAGGGCGTTCAGGTCCGCCAGCTTGCCGCGCTTGCGCTCCCAACCCATCCAGATTCTTTCCTGGGGATTCCACCGCCTCGGGCGGTGAAGCAGAAGAAAGATGCCGCTTCCTTCCCTTGGGTATTTCAGGTTCAGTGTGTCGATACCTTCCCGGGCCAATGCCACCAGGCCCGCATCCCCGGACAGGGACGCCTGATCCGCATCGAGAAAGTCCGTCAGCAGGGCGAAGTGCAGGCTGTCATCCGGATTGGCGAGAAAACGTACTTCAAGTGCTTCCAGCAGGGCATCAACATTGGCCGCGCTGGTCAGCAGTGTCGGCACCACCACGAGCGTGCGTGAAGTGGCCGGAATGCCAAGGCTATAGTCCAGGCGGGGCAGTGGGCGTGGTGTGACCAGCAGGGTTGTCAGCCAGTTGACCAGGGCAATCGCAACCTGGCTTGCTGCCAGCAGTGCGATGACGGCAGCGGGCAGTTGGGCCCAGACCGCCAGCGCCGGAACCAGCTGAGCAAGCAGGATGGCGCTGATGAGCACGGTGAGAAGTCCCGCCGCGCCCAGATATAGCCACAGCGGTTTTGCGCTGGCATACCTGCGTATTGCCGCGATTCCGTGAAGGCGAACGCCTGTTGCACGCTCCAGCGCCAGACGACCTCTGCCGACGAGGTAGTAGCCCACATGGGCGCTGCGGCTCGCGAATTCGGTGCCTGCATCGTCGCTCGCGCCGGCGCGTGCCAGCCCGACCGCTTCACGAGCGACCTCTACCTCGGTCATGTCGCTCTTTCTGGCAATTTCCTCTGTGGCATGTCGATAGCGATCGCGGGTGGCAAAATCCATGTGTTCGTATGCGCCACCCGGATCGCCGAGCAGTGTCTGTTCGACCAGACTCATGCTCTCCACGAAGTCGCGCCAGTCCATGGCGCCTAGTACCCGCAGGCTGCCGATGCTGTTGCTGATCGAGACCTGGTCTGCGGCCTGTCGCTGGTTCTCCGCCTGTACGAGCTGGGCGATGGTCAGGCCCGATTGGGCGAGTCGCTGCTCGATCCAGGTCAGGGGAAGCGCCAGCGCCTGGCCGTGCCGCTGAAGACGGCGCACGAACTCCGCCACAAAGGCGCTGACCATCGGCGGCTCGGAACGCACCATGTCGGCGATGGCAAGAATGAGACTGTTGGGATCGGTCTCGATGGTCTTCGTCAGCCTGTCTGCCCAGACATCAGCCTGCTTCCGTTCGGCGCAGGCGGCGGCGATCTGTACGCCGACACGGCGCAGGTTTTCGATGACAGCGAGCCGAAGCATGATTGGAATCGCCCACAACTCACCGAGATTGAGGACTGTGACCGTCTGGTAGGACGCCACGAAGCGGCTGAGGCCTTCGGCATCGACACGGCCATCGCCATGCGCAATGGTTTTCAGTGCGATATCGTAGACCCGTGGCCGTCCTGTCGATGGTCCCTTGCCGAGTCGGGGGAGCTCGAGGCTGTAGCCCTTGGGCAAGAGGCGCTTGGCCGCGCCGATCTGTTCTTCGATGAGATAGAAGTTGTCGAGCAGCCATTCCGCGGCGGGCGTCACGCGGCTGCCCTCGGCCACTGCAGCCGTGAGCTGCGTGCAGACCTCGACCAAGGTGCGTTCGTTGTCTGCCAGGCGGCTCAGCAACTGGTCCGATGGGCAGCCCGGTGCCAGCACATGCCCACTGGCCAGGGCCTTGCCGTACAGCGCCATCTGATCAGCGCTGAACAGCTCCGATCGCAGGGGGAGCTCATCGTCATACGGCTGGTCTGTGCTGCGCCGGTCGCTGATGCGCGTCCACATGTTGTGCAAATAGCTGGTGATGCTGAATTCAGTACTCAATTTGGTTCAGTCCCCGAAAGCGTTCCTCGAATCACTCCCGCAGTGCCGCACCGGATGAGCCAAAAAAACGGGGCGCCGGTCCGACCGGCACCCCGTTTCAGATCTTGCCCAGAAGCAACAGGATGAGCAGGATGACCACGACCAGACCGAGCCCTCCGCTAGGCCCGTATCCCCAGCCGCGGCTGTGAGGCCAGCTGGGAAAAACGCCGATCAGCATCAGTATCAATACGATCAGCAGGATTGTTCCTAATGACATCTCAATCTCCTTGATAAGTCATGGTTAGGTCTGGGCTTCATTTGGATATTTCGTGACCGATGATGCCGCCCACCGCAGCACCGCCGACTGTTCCTGCTGCACTGCCACCGGTCAGAATGGCCCCGCCGATGGCGCCGACGCCGGCCCCGACTGCGGTGTCCTGCCCCTGATGTGACATGCCGGCACAGCCTCCGACGCCGACCAGCATCGCGATGGCAATTGAATTGAGTACCAGATTACGTAGCGTTTTCATGGTGCGACCTCCAAGCCTTCATTCGCGGATGCATACACCGCACAGTCCGCGCCTTGCGTTCCGGCAACCCATGCCGGGTATTCATTGCGCCTTGCCCGCATGGTGTTGTGATCAAGCGTGCTGGTTTGCATAAACCCACTGTGGGGCATTGATCCTGCCCCGTCTGTCTGCTGCCGTACGTAGCGCTTTTGGTGACTGAATTACGGTTTGCCGGTGCCGGTGCCGGTGCCGGTGCCGGCGCAGTGCTGGTGACGCGCCATCGTTCTCGCATAGCTGGATTTGTCAGCGGCATAACACGTGCAGGAAGCGGCTTCGAGCCCGATGCGGTCAAGAATGGTGACGTTACCCCGCCGGTATGCGATGAGCTTGCGTGCCTGCAGCGACGACGCGGCCTTGGTTACGCCGACGCGACGCACGCCCAGCATGGCGGCGAGAAACTCGTGGGTGACGTGAAATGCCTCCGAATGGCTTCTGTCGCCGGTCATCAGAAGCCAGCGCGCAAGGCGTGCCTCCAGCCGATGGTAGTGCGTGCACGCTGCAGTCTGCGCGAGTTGGCCGATCACGACGTAGAGGTAGCGCTTCAGTATCCTCTGCAGCGCGCCTCCCGCTTCGAGTTCGTGGCGAAACCGGGTCGCATCCATGCGCAGTGAAGTGCCAGCGCCTTGCACTACGGCATGGAGCGGCCACGTATCCACCCCAAGAAAGAGGCTTGCGCCGAGCATGCCTTCATCGCCAACGAGACCTACTTCAAGGCTGGCGTGGTTGTTGATTGGTGCAAGCAGTGAAATCAGGGCCTGTATTGGAAAATACACCTGTCGCACCGTGCCGCCGGGCTCGCTCAGAATCTCTCCATACGCCAGGTCCACCACTTCGCAACCCGACACAAAACGCTGCCGCTCCTTGTGGGGGAGCGCGGCGAGCAACTGGTTGGTAGTGCAAGTCAGCGGCACGGGAGGCTCCTTGCGGGTCGGGGATGTCGCGGCGCTGCCTGTGGGGGCGTGCTTGCCGGGAAACGCGGCCTCCGGCGAAGGGATCGTCAGGGGAAGCTTGGGGGAGACTAGCCGTGAAGCGGAAAGCGGTCTGGACGCTAACGCACAAACCAAGCTGATCGGACAGGGTCCGCTGGGGCCAGGTGATAATGTCCGAAGAGCGAAATCGAGGCAAAGCACCCTGTTCCGGGCATGCTCGGCCTCGTTTTCAGCATGGCTATACGCCCCAGGTTACCGGGACATTTTCGGCCAGTGAGCGTTCCAGCAGTTCGAGCAGGGGCAGGCCTCGCTGATGGAAGGAAATGTCGCCGTCCGGGGTCTGTTTGGTGTCATCGACGGGGGCCTGACCCGCGTGTGCGGCGACATCGCCCTCGATGGCGCGCCGTACACGCGCAATCGCGTCGGGAAGCTGTGCCACGGTGACGATCCCTTGCGCGTCCTCCCGGTCCTTGCCCAGCACATCGAGCATTTCCTTGCCGTTGGGCTCGAGGGTAATCACGTCGCCGCTGGCGGCAGACTTGAAGATGATCAGCATGATTGGGTTCCTTGGAGTGATGCGTGATGGCCGCAAGCCGTCCTGGGATGGTGCTGCGCGGGTTGCAGTAGTGCTCTCGATGTTAAGCGGTGAGCGACGGCCGTCTGTCTGGTGGCGAACATAGGCACCGACCGGGCGATTGTCAGGCTGTCGTCATGGAAGCCTTGCAGGCACGCACTTGATGCGGCTCACTCGTCGATCGAATAGGGCAGCAGGCGGTCGAACTCTTTCTTCACCACGGCGTAGCACTCGCAGGCTCTGGCCTCGAGGCCGGGGCGGTCGAGAACGCTGATGTGACCCCGGCGGTACTCGATCAGGCCGGCCCGTTGCACGTTGCCGGCTGCTTCGGTGACGCCTTCGCGGCGCACGCCGAGCATGTTGGCGATCAATTCCTGGGTCATCACCAGTTCGTTGGAAGACAAACGGTCGAGACTCAGCAGCAACCAGCGGCAGAACTGCTGGTCCAGCGTGTGGTGGCGATTGCATACGGCGGTCTGCGCCATTTGCGTCAGCAGTGCCTGGGTGTAGCGCAACAACAGGCGCTGCATCGGTCCGGCGCGAAAGAACTCCTCCTTCAGCAACGGCCCCTTTAACCGATAGGCGTGGCCTGCGCTTTGCACGACTGCCCGGTTGTTGGTGGTTTCACCGCCCATGAACAGGGATACGCCAACAACGCCTTCATTGCCGACCACGGCGATCTCGGCCGATGCGCCATCTTCCATGACGTAGAGCAGGGAGACGATGGACGTAATCGGAAAATAGACGTGGCGCATCGTGATGCCAGACTCGTAGAGGACATGACCGAGCGGCATCGGGACCAATTCCAGACATGGAAAGAGACGCTCGCGATCTTCCTCGGGGAGGGCGGCAAGGAGATGGTTCTGGATGGGCGAGGGCTCAGACACCGCATTCTCCAATGGGACGGCACGATTGAATGGCGTCCCCTGACAAAGTCGGGGGCAGTGGGGTGCCCACAGTATAAGGTGAGCATAGGTGCGCAGGGTGCGCCACCGCACCGACTGCGCCTGTCCAGTCGTTCATGCTGCTCTGAGGCTGCGCTACAAGGGGTGAAGAGGGTTCGAGTGACTTTTCCCCGAACTGTAACGTTCAGACCGACAGCGGCGGTGGTTCGTCGTCAAACTGCCAGCTTCCGATTCTGGAATGCGCCGTTCTTAACGACATCCGGAGATTAAGTTCATGAAAACAGTTGGCAAATATCTATCCGCAGCGATTCTCGCTGTCACGCTGATATCGGCGGCAGGCTGCGGTTCGACGCACAGGCAGGAAGGCACGGGCGAATACATCGATGACAGTGTGATCACCACTAAAGTCAAGGCTGCCATCTTCAAGGATCCGATGCTGAAGGCTGCAGAAATCAACGTTGAGACCTTCAAGGGCGTGGTGCAACTCAGTGGCTTTGTGAGTTCCGAAGCAGATGCCAGGAAGGCGGTTGGGCTGGCACGCAGCGTGGGCGGCGTGAGCTCGGTCAAAAACGACATGCGCATCAAGTAGTCAATGGCAGCCTGCCAGTTGCTGACCGGTATTCAGGCCGGCAGTGCTGGCAGGTGTCAGATCGGTACGCGGTATGTTGAGCTTCCCTCGGGTTTTCGTCTGCCAACGGGTGGTTTTCATGCTCCCCGTTTTTCCTGATGCGGCGTTCTGAGCCCGTTTTCCAGAAGCTGAGCGGGCGACTTGTAGTCCAGTGTCGAATGCTGCCGTTTCCGATTGTAGAAAACCTCGATGTATTCAAAACTGGTGGCCTTGATCTCGGCGTGCGTGGCGTAGCGAACACCATGCACCCGCTCGTTCTTGAAACTGTCGAACCCGCTCTCGGTCGGCGCGTTGTCCCAGCAACTCCCTTTCCGGCCCATCGAGCAGCTCATGCCGCAGGCCCTGAGCTTGTCCTGAAAGACGTGGCAGGCGTACTGGGTGAATTCAACCGGTCGGAGTGATGCAGCAGACCCGCTGCCGGATGCTTCCTGATCCAGTCCATGGTTAGCGCATCCGTCACGATGTCCGCCGTCATGCGTGGACTGCCGTAGGCGTCCTTGAGCTCGGTATGAATTGCGCGGATCAGAGGGCCAGCATCTGTCTGTCGGACAGGTGCCTGCGATCACGAGTGCCCACAAGGCCGCCCCGATCGCGTTGAGCACGCGCGCTCCGCATCGGGGATCCCGGGGCCGTTGTCGATGACCTCGATCACGGCGTGATCGCTGCTGGCGCAGAGCCGAAGCGTCACCTCTCCGCGCGGTTGGGTTTCTTTCAGCGCATTGTCCAGCGCATTGCGGATGATCAGGTGCAATGCGTGCGGCGAGCCATACAGCGAAAGCGGTGTGGCTTCCTCCCGCCCCAGGTCGATCTGCCGTGCTTCGGCGACCGGCACGCATTCGGCGATCAGTTCTCTTGCCATGCTCGAAACATCGATCTGCGAATCATCGCCGGTGCCGGCCTGAGTCTTGGCCGGGCTGAGCAATTGTTCCGTCAGTTGTTGCGCGCGCTCGCACATCGACTCCAGCGACTCGGCGTGGGTCAGGCTGACCTTTGCGTTGGCAATGGCAAGGGCGTCGTTGTCGGCCGACTTGGCCGCATAGGCGCCACCAACAGCGGTCGCGGAAAGGATCGCAATGGCGGCCAGAATGGTCTTGTGTTTCATGTCGCTTACTCCTCTTGAACACGCGGGTAATCGCGTGATTGAGAAGTTAGCAAGCGAGAGTGAGCGTTGAGTTAGCTGTCCGGGAGAAGGATGAAAGGATCGGCCGCTTCGGCCGCAGATCTGCCTCAGGCCGTGAGCAAGGGCAACTGCTCGGCCACTGCTGCCGTTGGGCGTGAGGCGAAACTCGGGTGGAAATGTGCCGGTGACCTGCTGTTCAATCGCTGGCTTGCTTCTTCGTCGTCATGACGCGATTGCTGCCGAGCCAGGAATAATTCAACGGCGCTGACATGGGCTATTCCGTTCTCGGCAGGACTTCTGATGCGAGAACACCGCAGGCGTTTGTCCTAAGCCCGGGCGCAGTCGGGGCAGCGTCCGTATAAGGTCAGCTCGTGGCCATCGGCGATGAAGCCGGCGGGTGCCAAATGTTCCAGTGAACCCGGGCAACCGGGGATATCGAAGACACGGCCGCAGGTGCGACACTGGAAATGGTGGTGATGCGGCTGTGCCCGTATTTCGTAGCGGACATTCTCGCCCGGCAGATTCACTGCCTGCAGGATGCCTTCATCGAGAAGGAGTTTCAGGTTGCGATAAACCGTTGCAATCCCTAGGCCGGGGACCTCTGCCCGCGCGATCTCATGGAGTTCACCAGGCAACAGCGGACGCCCGGCGCTGCTGAGGGCGGCAAGGAGAATCTGGCGTTGGCGAGTTGATCGTTCCGGAAAGCTCATGAGCGCAATGGTATCAGACGCTCATGTGTCAGAATTGATAATGCGTTATCATTATCAATTCTGACACATTCGAAGTCTTTGCCATGCATCCACGCCTTCATCATTTCTTGGTGCTTTTCTCGGCCCTTGCTGTCGCAGTTCCCGCTCTGTCAGACGAAGCCACGATGCTCGATTCAGTGACTGTAAGTGCCGCCGTTGAAGTCCTGCCGGGGGCCGGTGTCCGCGATATTGACACCGACTCACTGGCGCGCACGCAGGCGCGCGATCTACAAGATGTGTTCGTCAGCGAGCCGGCAGTCTCGGTGGGGACCGGTGCGCGCAACGGGCAAAAGATCTTTCTGCGCGGGGTCGAAGATCTGAATCTCAACGTCCAGATCGATGGCGCGCGCCAGGGCGCCAACAATTTTCACCATCAGTCACGGATGACGGTCGACCCCTATCTGTTACGGCGAGTTGTCGTCGATACCGGGGCCAGTCCGGCCGACGCCGGTCCAGGGGCGCTGGGCGGCAGTGTGCGCTTCGAGACGGTCGATGCTCAGGACCTGCTGCGTCCGGGACAGACGGCCGGCGGTCGCATCGGTCTGCAATTTGAAAGCGCCGACCGCAGCATTGGCGGCACGGCTTCCGCTTACGGTCTGCTTGACGGCAAAATCGGCTTGCTGGCCTACGTACGCCACGAGGATGCGGAGAAACTGCGTGCGGGGGGCGGAGAGGAGATGCCGAGCACTGACGGCCGTCGCCTCAGCTACTTGTTCAAGGCCAATCTGCTCGAACAGAACGGGCACAGCCTGACCTTCTCGAGCGAGCGCAATGAAAACACCGGTGGCTCCTTGCGCGCCAACTGGCCTTGGGTCACCAATAATGCCGTTCAGAGTCTGGACGATCAGCGGTTTTCTCGCGAAACCCACACGCTGCGCCACCGCTACCGGTCGGCGAGCAATCCACTGATCGACGTGCAAACGACGATTTACGCTAACGAAAGCGGCCTCCTTTTTGACGATAACATCTTCACTACGGCCGTCGGCGACGAGACTGAATGGCTGACGCGCAGCCATGGCTTCGATCTGCACAATACCGCCACATTCAACGCCACCGGGGCCCGCCACGCGCTGACTGCGGGGGTTGATTACTTCCACGATCGTGGCGTGCGCATCGACGCCACCCAGCGCTGGGATGAAACGGCGAGAAATCTGGGCATCTACCTGCAGGACCGCATTGACTTCTACGGCTTCCGGCTCTCGGGTGGATTGCGCGTCGATCGCTACGACACGGATTACGCCAACGGCTATTCAACCAGCGGGAGTGCGACCTCGCCCAACCTGAGCGCTGAGTGGGATCTCCTGCCTCCAGGCAAGACAGACCTGATGCTCTACGCCGGGTATGGCGAATCGATACGCGGCGGGAAACTCAATCAGTCGGGCTGGTTGCACAAGTATTTTCTGCCACCGACCTTTACCACCCCACGTCCTTTCACGCTCGGCGAGAACGGCAAGCTTGACCCGGAACGCGGCATCCAGAAGCAGTTGGGCATTAAATGGCACGGTCATGGTGTGCTGGTCGCCAACGACCATGCCGGCCTCGACCTGGCGCTTTTTCACACCACAATTCGCGACTACCAGATCATTCCTGGCGAAGGCGCCGGGGGTGTCACGGACCGGATCACCAATGCGCCCGGCGACATCACCACGCGCGGCTACGAGCTGCGGGGGCACTGGGGGGCAGGCAGCATTTTGATCAACGCCAGCTACAGTCACAGCAAGATCCGCGATTACGCCGGCCTGCCGCTTGACACGACTGGCGACTCGGCGCGCATCGGCGCCTCGGTCGGCGATCGCCTGGTTCTGGATGTGGAATGGCAAGCGCGCGACACGCTCAGCCTGGGCTACTCGCTGACTGCGGTGAAGCGGCTCAAGGACGTGCGTCCAACACGGCCTGAGAAACCGGGATATGCCGTCCACAACGTTCGCCTGACCTGGATGCCGCTGAGCGGTGATGACCTGACCGTTAACTTCGGCATCGACAACCTGTTCGACAGGAAATACGCGGACCACACGACCGTTCTTGTGCTGAGCGCAGGGGAGGAAGTTGCCAATTGGGAAAGTGGGCGCAATGTGAAGCTGGGCGTTAACTTGCGGTTCTGATCCCGAATTTTCGCAAATCATGCCCGTCATGGAGAGATTGGAAAGATGAATGCCCCGTTTGCTCCCCACCTTCTGAAAGATGCCGCCTGGTGCACTGAAGCGGCAGACCTTGCCGCCATCTTCGCGGACGTGGTGCAGATCGCAGTCCTGCCACGGGCGGCGGATGAGGTGATTGCAGCCTACCTGGAAGCGGCGGTTGCGTCCGGCAGGCTGGTGAATGGGTTTCGGACGGCACTGCCGGTCGGACAGCGGCCCGACTTGTCTGCGCTCACCGGACTGCCGGACCTGCCAGGACGTGAGGCCCTGGCTGACGACCTGGCCGTAATGGCCGAACTGTATGGCGACCTGCTCGGCTGCGAATCCGTCGGATTGCGCCTCGAAGTTGTCGGCCGCGCCATGTGTCCGCGTTTCCATGTCGATCACGTCGGTATCCGCATGCTCTGCACCTATCGGGGACCCGGCACCGAGTGGTTGAACGAGGACTGTGCCAACCGCAGCTTTCTCGGCGCACGCAGCGGCGGCCTGCCTGACGGCGAGTCGGGACTGATCCTGGGGACCGACGGCATCCACGGCGTGCCGCCCTTCGCCATCGCGTTGCTCAAGGGCGACCTGTGGCAGGGCAATGCCGGCCGTGGCATCATCCATCGCTCGCCACTGGTGGCTGAAGATGCTTCGCCGCGTGTGCTGGTGGCTATTGACGCAGTGTGGGATTGAATTTCAATACCGAGTAACAGCGACGCAACACCGGATGAAGAAACGGGTGGCGAACATGTTGGCCTGGCGGTCAGTCGCTATCGCCGTTGCAGCGCGAGAATCAAAGAGCCTGAGCCAATCCATCCATGAAGCGTCCGACAACTACCGCGTTGGGCCTCGGACAAGCGAAAACTCGGATGGCGGCCTTCGTTTCCGGTGCCGGATACCACCTGCTAACGCGGGCTGAACCCATACCAAGTCCGTCCCTGGGTTCGCATTGAAGATAACCGGAACAGATCTGCTTTCGCGGTGATCGTTGCTCATTTTGGGTTCTTGACTGGCATCTCAACATGTTCCGTGACGGCGGTAACGTTTGCATGTTTGACATCGGCATGATGGTTTTCTCCGCTCAGCTTACAAGCAGAGTCTGATCTGAGCGCCGGTTTTGGTATTGAACAAAATTGAGGTCGTGGCAGGAACGCTGACATCCAATGACTTTTGCGTCATTGAGTGTTTCCCGATCGGGGATGAAGTGTGCCGCTACCGATGATCACTGCTCGCCCGGCAATACGAATCAGTGCATCATCATCTTTTCGTTCTGCCTCGGCGAAGATATGGCAGGGCCGTCCCCTCTCTATGACTCTTTGAACCTCGCCAACGCCATCATCAAAGCCCATCAGGCTATTTTGGCGTATGTGTGAATAGGTACAATTATCACAATGAATCTGGGTAGCCTAATCCTCGTTGTCTTATCACTCTCCCTAACCTTCAGTGTGCACGGTGCACCCACTGCGCAGGAGCGTGCGGACTGGTCCAGTTTCTTTGTCGGAGCCGACGCGCAAGGCACCATTGTCGTAATGGATAGCCGCGCAGGCAAAGATGTCACGTTCGTCTACGATGCGGAACGTGCAGGCCGTCGCTACTCCCCGGCTTCGACCTTCAAAATTGCACATGGCCTGTTTGCGCTTGACGCAGGAATACTCCGTGACGAGTTTCAGGTTATCCCTTGGGATGGCGTCAAGCGCTCGGTAGAGCCGTGGAACGAAGACCAGAACCTGCGCTCTGCGATGCGCAATTCGACCGTTTGGGTCTTTGAAGGCTTCGCACGGCAGCTAGGCGACAACCGTGAAATTTCATACCTGCAGAAAATTGCGTACGGCAACGCCCTTTCAGGCGGTGGGACACCTTTCTGGGTTGAAGGCGACTTGGCGATTTCTGCGAATGAACAAGTATCGTTCTTGCGCCACCTCTATCGTAATGAACTGCCATTTCGGGTCGAACATCAACGACTCATAAAAGACGTGATGGTGAATGAGGCGGGCTACGATTGGATACTGCGGGCGAAGAGTGGGTGGAGTGGGAAAATTGGCTGGTGGGTAGGCTGGGTCGAATGGCCCACTGGACCGGTATTTTTTGCACTGAACATCGATACGCCCAACAGACTGAGTGACCTCCCGAAGCGGCAAGAGATTACGCGCAACATACTTCGCTCAATAAGGGCACTGCCACCGCTTTGACGTGGCGCAACGGTGTCTGTCGTTTGACTTGATCAGTCAACACATAAAGCGGGGCCGGCCTGCAGATTTCGCGCGAGCGCGGTCCTTCGGATAGCAGCCAGTCAGTTACCGCGAGGCCGGGGACAGGTCTTCGGCCCGAACTGCCGTTGATCCGCCGAGCTCCATAGGCCGGCAATACGCGGGTTATCTGCCGTTCAACCTTGCGGGGCTGGAACCGGCAGCTTGACTATCAGCTGAACGCGAACAGTCGACCCAAAGCGGAACTGCACGTCCGGGCAACTTATGGTCCGCTAGCCAATGGCCAAGCAGTCACTGACTTGCTCAACGCTCAATGTGACAACTGCTCTTGGATAGCTTGCTCGCAACTGACATGGGTAGCCCATCCCCGTGAATATCCGCCTGGCCGCCGGATGACCCGTTGCCAGGTGGATTTCACGGATTCCGTCCTCAAGTGCAAGCTGAACCGCTCCCGAGAACAAGGCTCGAGCCATGCCTTGTCGTCGCCACCGAGCATCGACGCTGGCACCGAGCTCGGCACTGTCGCCATAGACGGCGAGGTGCACGAATCCCGCTATCTGGCCATCGGTTCCAGATATTGCCACGGAGATGTCACGTGCGAAGTCGATACGTGCAACGTAAGCATCAATACCGTTATCCGATAATGCTGTCGCAAAACGTCCGTAACGGTCATCCGCATTAAGTTGCAGGAGATGAGCGAGGACGGCTGGCCGTCCGCTGGTCGTAACCCTGAGTGGTTCCTTCAACAGGAATTTCTGCGTCACTCCCAAGCCAGTGCGCCACCCGTCTGGTACTCGGTGACCCTGGTTTCGAAGAAGTTCTTCTCCTTGCGCAGATTGGCCTGTTCGTCCAGCCACGGCAAGACGTTCTCGGCTCCGGGGAATGGCTCTGCAACGCCGACTTGCCGGGCTCTGCGATTGGCGATGAAGCGGAACTGCTGAACATGAAGCTCAGCGTTGTACCCAAGGATGGGTTCTCGCAGAATGTACCGGGCATAGGCCGCTTCTGCTGCTTCGGCTTCGTCCCAGAGAGGACGTAGTGCTTCCGGGTCGAGTGTGAGCCCTTCCTCCTTCAGCAGTTCTCGAATGACGCGAATACCAAAGGCGCAGTGCATTACTTCGTCGCGCATGATGTATTGCAGTTGCTCGGCAGCCCCCTTCATCAGTCCGCGCCGCTGGAGTGCGAACACCGGCGTGAAGCCGTTGTAGAACCAGCACCCCTCAAAAATCACGGCAAAGAAGAAGTAGGACAGCGCGAATTCATGCAGGTTGGCGCGGTCGGTCAGGTCCAGGTCCGAGCGCAGCACCTTTTCCAGGCGACGATTGGCCAGCTGAATCTTGCCGTGAAGTTCCGGGACCACCCGGTAGCGGTTGTAGATTTCCTGCTGGTCAAGACCAATGCTTTCAAGGCAATGCTGGTAGGTCCAGGTGTGAAGCGCCTCTTCATAGACCTGCCGAGCCTGGTAAATCTGCAGCTCCGGCGCGCTCATTTTCTCCATCACGGCTAGGCCGATGTTGCGCATGGCCAGGATGTCGGAGGTCGTCAGGTAAGCCAGCACGTTCTCAAAGACGTGGCGCTCCGCGTCGGTCAGCTTGTTGTGATAGTCGTGCACATCTTGCGCCATGCCGATCTCGAGAGGCGTCCAGTGATTACGGTTGGCCCTGAGGAAAAACTCCCAGGCCCAGGGATACTTGAAGGGTGCCAACTGGTTGATGTCGGCCTTGCCATTGACGATGCGTTTGTCTGCCGCATTGACGGGTGCAAGCCCACGCTGAATGGCGTTCGCAGGCTGGCTGCCAGGTGTCGCCGGGGGCTGCGCGGGAGGTGTGATACCTCCCATGCTTGCTTGTGAGCTTGGTGTCGCCTGCAGTGGTGGCAAATCCCAGTCATCGAAACGAAATGCGCTCATTGGCATGCCTCGCAATCCGGGTTGTCGATGCTGCAGAACCTGGATTCTCCCTGCGCCATGGCATCATCCCGACCGCCGGACTTCTCGGCCTGGCTAGCGCCCAGCGTGCGGAGATAGTAGGTTGTCTTCAAGCCCCGCACCCAGGCGAGTTTGTAGATTTCATCCAGTTTCCTTCCTGATGGAAGAGCAAGGTAGAGATTGAGCGACTGCGCCTGGTCTATCCATTTCTGCCGCCGAGCCGCCGCCTCGATGAGCCAGCCAGGGTCAATTTCAAACGCCGTGGCATAACGTGCTTTCAGTTCATCGGGAATGCGGTCGATGCGCGCCAGGGAGCCATCGAAAAACTTGAGGTCGGAGACCATCACTTCATCCCACAGGCCAAGTGCCTTGAGGTCGCGGACCAGCGCTTCGTTGACCACCGTGAATTCGCCAGACAGGTTCGACTTCACATAGATGTTCTGATAGCTCGGTTCGATGCTTGCGGAGACGCCGACGATATTCGAAATGGTGGCGGTCGGCGCGATGGCGATACAGTTCGCATTGCGCATGCCATGAGTGGCGATACGCTGCTTCAGCGCAGCCCAATCAAGTCTGGTGTCACGATTGCATTCGAGATGGCCACCTCGGCCAGTTTCCAGCAAATCGATGGAGTCGAGCGGCAGGATGCCCTGGTCCCACAGGCTGCCGGAGAAGCTGGAGTAGCGCCCACGCTCTTCCGCCAGCAGGGTGGATGCCCAGTAGGCCTGATAGCAAACGGCTTCCATGCTGCGGTCGGCGAACTCGACGGCGGCGTCAGATGCGTACGGAAGTCCCAGTCGATACAGGCAGTCGGTGAAGCCCATGATGCCCATCCCCACCGGGCGATGGCGCAGGTTGGAGTTGCGCGCCTTGGGCGTCGCGTAGAAGTTGATGTCGACGACGTTGTCGAGCATGCGGAGGGCTGTACGAATCGTACGCGACAGCTTCTCCTGGTCGAGATCGTCATCCTTGAGGTGTGCAAGCAGATTGACCGACCCGAGGTTGCAGACAGCGGTTTCCGATTCAGATGTGTTCAGCGTGATTTCGGTACAAAGGTTTGAGCTATGCACCACGCCGACATGCTGCTGGGGCGAGCGCAGATTGCAGGCATCCTTGAAGGCAATCCATGGGTGACCGGTCTCGAACAGCATGGTCAGCATCTTTCGCCAGAGCTGGACCGCAGGGATTTTCTTGTGCAGTTTCAGCTGACCGGCACCAGCTTGCGCTTCGTAGCCCGTATAGGCAGCTTCGAATTCGGCACCGAACTTCTCATGCAGATCCGGCACATCGACTGGCGAGAAGAGCGTCCATTCCCCGTTATCCATGACCCGCTTCATGAACAGATCGGGGATCCAGTTGGCGGTGTTCATGTCGTGAGTGCGCCGGCGTTCATCACCCGTATTCTTGCGCAGGTCGAGAAACTCCTCGATGTCGAGGTGCCAGGTTTCCAGGTAAGCACAGACGGCTCCCTTCCGTTTTCCCCCCTGATTCACCGCGACAGCGGTGTCGTTGACCACCTTGAGGAAAGGAATCACACCTTGGCTCTGACCGTTGGTGCCCTTGATGCGGCTACCTAGTGCTCTAACCGGCGTCCAGTCGTTACCCAAGCCACCCGCGTACTTTTGCAGCAGGGCATTTTCCTTGATGGACTGGTAGATGTTCTCGAGGTCGTCGCCCACGGTGGTCAGGTAGCAGGATGACAGCTGTGAGTGCAAGGTTCCGCTGTTGAACAAGGTCGGCGTCGAGCACATGAAGTCGAAACTGGAAATCAAGTCGTAGAACTCAATGGCGCGAGCTTCACGGTCGATTTCGTTGAGCGCCAGACCCATGGCCACCCGCATGAAGAATATTTGCGGGAGCTCGATACGACGCCCCTCAATATGCAGGAAGTAGCGGTCGTACAGTGTTTGCAAGCCGATGTAGCCGAACAAGCGGTCGCGCTCCGGCTTCAACGCTGCAGCGAGCCGCTCTAGGTCGCAGGTGGCCAGACGCGGATCGAGCAACCCGGCGGAAACGCCGCGCTTGATGAAGGTGGGCAGATAGTCGATGGTGACCTGAGCCTGCGCTTCAGGAGCAACCGGCTCGCCAATGACCTCTTCCGTCAGGCTGGCCAGGAGCAGGCGGGCGGTTGCGTAGTTGTAGCCAGGCTCCCGCTCAATCAGGGTACGGGCGGCGAGGATGAGCGCCTGATGCACATCGGCCATCGCCACGCCGTCGTAAAGGTTCTTCAGGGCATGGTCGAGGATGGTGTGGGCAGAAACGCCATCCAGGTCTGAACAGGCGGCTTCACAGACTGTGAGCAGGGCAGAGACATCGAGCGGAAGGCGCTGTCCGTCGATCGTAACACTCAGCCTGGGGGCGCCGGAGACTTCAACCAGCGCTATCCTCTCGGCGGAACGGCGCTCCCGGTAGAGTACATAGGCCCGTGCGACGTCGTGTTCGCCTGAACGCATCAGCGCGAGTTCGACCTGGTCCTGAATGTCTTCGATATGAACAGTGCCGCCGTCCGGAAGACGTCGTGTCAGGGAGCGAAGAACGGAGTCCGTGAGTCGTGCCACCATCTCGCGGACGCGGGATGACACCGCGCTCTGGCTGCCTTCGACGGCCAGAAAGGCCTTGGTCATGGCCACCGAAATCTTCTCAGGGTTGAATGCAACGACTGCGCCATTGCGGCGAATGACTTGCAGTGCGACAAGTGCGGGTTCGCTACCGGCCGATAGCGCTAGGACGTTCGAGGGCACGAAGATTCTCCTGGATGAGGGGCGGAGAATCGAATGGGTGCGTCGAACGCAAGACGTGCCGAACCACAGGGTCGCCCCGAGGCCGCTTCAGTCTTTTGAACGAATATCAGCAACACGCACAGACCTTTCGTCAGGGACACCCCGCCCCATCGTTGATTGGAAAGACGTTGCGGCAGGTCTCCTGGCTCTCGGGTCTGTGCGCTTCACCTGCCTTCCCGGACGCATCCAGTGGCTAGGGTTGGCGAAGCACTCGCCGATAACAGTTGCGGGGGCAGCTCCGGGATTCGAGCAAGACTCGGCACCGGATTCCCTTTTAATCCCTGGGTAGGGAACCTTCAACGGCTTCTACTCTAATTGCATTGACAGAAAAGCGTCAAGCAAAAATTACTACCTGTAGTTTCCGGATGATGATAAGCATACTAAATGTAGCGTTTTTCGTTTCCTCCGTCACGGCGTCAAGAGGTCGCTTTCAGTGCACGACTTGACCGGAAATTCGATGAATTTGAATGGAGGTTCGTGCCCGGTAGCGGTCAGTCATTGCGTGCCACCCGAGGGCCGGATTCGTCTGAGTTTCGGTCGTGCGCTGGCCTTTGGCGAAACCCGTCAGGTTGTCCATAAGCGAGTTGTCTTCTTCGGGATGCGGCGTGTCCGCGTCACAGTGACAAACCGGGCCGAAGAATTTGACCTCAACAGTCTCCCGGGCAATCTTTCTGCCGCGCTAGCCAGTCTCGTGTAAACGCAAGCTGGCCTGATTGGCGTACTCAACCCCGATCTTTCGACGGAATTGAAGCCAGCTCTTTTTCGATATCTGAATCATGACCTGATTTTTCCGGTGATTTGGAACCGGAAAATTAATGATCCGGGGCATGGGAGCATTTGCCTGTGCGGTGACTCAATCGACGTTTTTGGCCCTCAGTCACAAAATGGTTTCGAGCAAGATTTCGCGTGCTTTGCTTATCCGTGTAAGGTGTTCGTGACTGCTGCCTGCGTCTGGATGTGTCTTCTGGGCGAGGTGCCGAAATGCGGCATTGACCTGGCTTCGTTCAAGCTTTGCGTTGGTCAGGAGATTCAGAGCCTCCCGATGTTGCCGTCTGTCCAAGGGATGGCCTTTGCTGCGGTTTCCGCCGTGCCTGCCTGAGAAACGTGCGAACCTCTTGTTCGTCTGTTGCTGGGCCGTGCGGCGCGTTTCCACCTGGTCGTCTTGCGAACGCTGGCGTGACATGACGATACAGGCAGCAAAGGCGATTTTGCCGTGCTGACCAGGCCGTGCCCATTCCAGATGACCCACTCTTCCGCATCGATTGTGGCGCCAGTGTTGTGCATGGGGGGCTTGTCCGCAAGGCGTCCATCGGCTCACGGCTGCGCCTGGGACAGGTCAGACCGCGCGCGTCGGCAGCGCATACAGGGTTTTCCGCCATATGAATGATCATCGTGGTGGGTGATTGCCTTCCAGGGCAATCGCACCTACTCAGCATGCAGTCGCGCGAAACTTTGTTTACTTTCATGACCTTACGAAGCCCCTGTTCACAGCATCATAATTTGTGTAGTTTCCTACCTTTTTGGGCTTCCCATG
>JALNWS010000045.1 GCA_023230755.1 Azoarcus sp. | reverse complement strand
GCGATCGATTTCAAGATGGATCTGCAGCGCGAGCCCAACCCCGCAGGCGATCGCGTCAACATCACCATGTCCGGCAAGTTCCTGCCGTACAAAACATACTGACCCGCTGGTGAGCACGGAGCGGTGGCGGCGATTGCATGCCGCCGCTCCGGTCGTTCGACGCCGGTCAGTGCCATCCGGCGCTCAACGACGTCGCCCTTCACACGCGGGCCATCCGCGTGAACACACCGTCGCAGCGCTGCATTGATCGTGCGTCGGCCACTTTCAGCCCTTGCGCCATTGGCATTGTCGGCGCACGGAGGGTGCGGCAAGGGTGCGACCGGATCTGCGTCGTACCCGACGCGGTCCGTGATCTTTGCTTCATCCAGTGCATTGAGCTCGGGTTTGGTGCAAGAATCTGCCGATTGAAACGTGATCGGAGAAACTGCATGCAACTCGACCGCTACGACCGCCAGATCCTCGAGGTGCTTCAGGTCGAGGGCCGCATCAGCAATCAGGACCTCGCCGACCGCATCAGCCTGTCGCCTTCGTCCTGTCTGCGCCGGGTGCGTACGCTGGAGGAGTCCGGCCTGGTCACCGGTTACCGCGCCATGCTCGATGCGCGCAAGCTCGGCCTGTCACTGATGGCGCTGGTCCACATCTCGATGGATCGCCATACGCCGGAGCGCTTCGTCAATTTCGAGTCACAGGTCGCCGCCATCCCCGAAGTGCTCGAGTGTCTGCTGATTACCGGGCAGGATGCCGACTACCAGCTCAAGGTGGTGGTGGCCGACATGGATGCGTATCAGGAGCTTCTGCTCAACCGCCTGACCCGCATCGCCGGGGTCACCGGCGTGCACTCGAGTTTCGTGCTGCGCCGGGTGATTGACAAGAGTGCGCTGCCGTTGGGGCCGGGCACAGTCTGAGCCGCATCCACCGGCGGCGTGCTATCGTCCCCGCCCCGGGGCGACTCGAGTGGATGGCTGATCATGTGGCTTGGAGTCCTGTACGCCCTTGGCGCAGGTTTGATGTGGGGGCTGGTGTTTGTCGGGCCGCTATTGCTGCCGGAGTATCCGGCCGCATTGCAGGTCGTCGGGCGCTACCTCGCGTTCGGTCTGATTGCACTGCCGTTGGCGTGGATGGATCGCCGGGGACTGGCGCGGCTTACCCGGGATGACTGGAAGGAAGCGCTCAAGCTGGCTGCGATCGGCAACCTGCTCTATTACTTCTTCCTGGCCAGCGCCATCCAGCGCGCAGGCGGTCCCTTGCCGACGATGATGATCGCGACGTTGCCGGTGGTGATTGCCATTGTCTCGAACCTGCGAGCCGGAAATCGTGACGGACAGCTGCCATGGTTGCGGCTGGCACCTCCGCTGCTGGTGATTGCGGCGGGTATCGTCTGCGTCAACCAGGTCGAACTGCTTGCGTTGCGCGCCGATCCCAATGCCGATCTTGGTCGCTACACATTGGGCGGGCTGCTGGGTCTGGGGGCGGTGGTGTGCTGGACCTGGTATCCGATCCGCAATGCCGACTGGCTGCGTGCGCACCCGGGTCGCAGCCCCCGGGTGTGGGCGACGGCCCAGGGTGTGGCCACGCTGCCGCTGGCCTTGGCCGGTTACGTGTTGCTGTGGGGCGGAATGGAGATGTCCGGCAGCGGCTTTCCAATGCCGCTCGGACCGCGTCCGGCCTTCTTTCTCGGCTTGATGCTTGCCATTGGCCTGTTTGCGTCATGGCTCGGCACGCTGTGCTGGAATCAGGCCAGCCAGCGCCTGCCTACGGCGATGGTGGGTCAGTTGATCGTGTTCGAGTCGCTCGCTGCGCTGAGCTACGCATTCATCCTGCGTGGCGCGTGGCCAGCGCCGCTGACGCTGACAGGTGTTGCCTTGCTGATCGTCGGCGTGGTGAGGGCGGTTCGGGTGCGCCCGCAATGCTCATGATGATTGATTGCATTGTGTGAGAATGTTCCCGTGACCGCTATACAGAAAGTGATAATCTTGACGCCGCTGAGGATTTTGTCGGGCCAGGCGCGGTGTGCGTGCGTTGTCCCGGCCGGAGTGGTGGCATGTTCAAGAATCCTGTTGCAGCCGTCATCGGATTGATCCTGTTGATCGCGTTGCTCCTGGCCACGTCGCTGGTGTATCGCGGCGGGGCGGAATCCGTCGTGAGCAATGAAGTGGTGCCTGCCGCAAGCACTGTGCTGCGCTTCGGACACAATATTCCCGAAGACAGCGCCTTGCATCAGGCTGCCGCGCGCTTTGCAGCGCTTGTTGCCGAGCGTAGCGGCGGACGACTGCGGGTGGAGGTTTTTCCGGCCCAGCAGCTCGGTACCGACGATCAGATGCTGGAGATGGCGCGCCGTGGCGAACTCGACATCCTGCTGATTCCGACAGCCAAGGTGAGCGTGTCGGTGCCGGCCATGCAGTACGCAGACCTGCCGTTCTATTTCCCCGCGCGCGAAGACCTGTACGACATGCTCGACGGCGAGCCCGGTCGGATTCTGCTCGGGAAGTTGCGCGAGATCGATCTGGTTGGCGTCACCTTCTGGGAAAACGGATTCAAGCACTTCACTGCAAACAGGCCGCTGCTCAGCCCTGCGGATTTTGCGGGCATGAATATCCGCATCATGAAAAGCCGCCTGCTGATGGAGCAGTTTCATGCCTTTGGGGCGCATACGATTCCGATCGATTTTCATGCAACCCGCCAGGCCCTGGCCGATCAGGCTGTGGATGGGCAGGAGAATCCCCTGGTGGCGATCGTCAGCATGGGACTGCACGAGGTGCAGTCGCACCTTACATTGAGCAGCCACGGATATCTGGGCTACATCTTCATGATCAGTGCGCAGGTGTTCGACCGCCTGTCCGCGAACGACCAGAAGTTGTTGATCGACACTGCGCGCGAGCTCACGCCGTGGGAGCGCGCCGAAACCGGTCGGCGCGAGGAGGCGCTGTTTGAGACCATCCGGCAGTCGGGCGTCTCAATCCATCAATTGACCGCTCAGGAGCGGGCGCAGTTCGCGGCTGCGACCGAGCACATTGCAGGCATTTTCGAGGAGGTGATCGGCGCCGATGTGCTGTCCCTGTCCGAGGAGTTGCTCGATCGCAAGTATGGTCATGGTGATGCAATCGTCGTTGGACTGGATGCCGATCTCTCGCAGGAGTGTCGCAGCGCCGGTTTGGGCTTCAGGCGCGGTGCGGCATTGGCCATCGCCGAGATCAACGCTTCCGGCGGCGTGCTGGGCAGGAAGCTGAAACTGATTGCACGCGATCACAAGGGCTTGCCAAGTCTGGGCGTGAGCGACATGGAATATTTCGCCGCCCGTCCGGATGTGGTCGGTGTAGTTGGAGGGGTACAGTCCAGCGTCGTGGTGGCACAGGGCGATGCCGTGCGCCGGACCGGCCTGCCTTTCATTGTTGCCTGGGCGGCTGCCTCGGAGGTGATTGCTCCGGATCGCACGGCCGATCCGGTATTTCGCGTGTCGGCTTCCGATACGCTGGTAGCGCCTTTCGTGATTGAGCATGTACTTCGCGATGGCCGGCGGCCGGCCATTCTTTTCGAAAACTCGTTGTGGGGACGCGGCAATCTTGAGTTGATGCGCACGCAGCTCAAGGAACGGGGACTCGATTTCGTGGTGGCAGAGAGCTTCAACCGGGGTGAGACCAATTTCGAGCTGCTGGTGTCCCGGGTGGAGCAAGGCAGCGCCGATGTCCTGATGATGATCGCTGCGCCCGAAGAAGGTGGGCGGATCGTGAAGCGCCTGGGCGAGCGTGGCGTGCTGAAGCGCGTCGTATCGCACTGGGGCATCAGCTGTGGTGATTTCTGGGGCGACAACAGCGAGGCGTTGGCGAAGGTGGATCTCAGTTTCTTCCAGACCTTCACCTTTGTCGGCAACAGCCGAGCGGCGAGCCGGGCGCTGGAGCAGCGCTACCGTGTCCGTTACGCGCTGGACGCAAACCAGGATGTTCCGGTGCCGCAGGCCGTTGCGCAGGCGTATGACAGCGTGCATCTTCTGGCGCTGGCAGTTCAGCAGGCAGGGACGACCGAGCATGGCGCGGTGCAACGCGCGCTCGAATCCCTGCCGCCCTTCGAGGGCGCAGTGCGCCGTTATGCGCCGGCCTTCTCTCCACGGCGCCACGACGCAATGGGGGTTGAGAACTTTCATATGGCCCGCTACGCGACGAATGGTGCAATCGTGCGTGCCGACCACTGATCCGGACACACGCCGCGATGGATACTGAACGATCCGCTTCGTCTTCCGGCACGCACCACGGGCGCAGTCTCAAGCGCCGGCTGGTGCTCCAGGTTGCCGGCTTCGTGGCCGCGACCATGATTCTGGCGACCGCGCTCGTCGCGGTGCTGCTCGACGGCAACATCGAACATCAGATGCAGCAAACGCTTCAGGGCGCGGGAAGGTCGACGCAGGCACTGCTGGAGCAGCGGATTGCGTATCTGGTCGAGAACACCGAGCGCCTTGCCGACAACCAGCTCGTCGTCAACGGCCTCGTCGATGCGCAGGGGCGCAGCACCTACCTGCCGAAGCTGACGGAAAACTTTGCCGAAGGGCGCGATGTCGCGGCGTTCTCGCTGGTCGATTTCGACGGCCGGCCGGTGTTCCAGACCGATAGCGGCGTCGTCGATTACAACACCTCGCGCGAATTGCGCAGCGCGCTGGCGCTCGGAAGCCGGGCCTTGTTCATACGGCCGGAATCAGACCGTCTGGTGGTGGCGGTACCCATCTACTTCTACAAAACCGTGCAGGGCGCTGTCGTCGTTGAGTTCGATCTTGGCGCAATCGGCCGGCGCAATCAGGTTGATTTTCCTCAGGCGTATTTTCGTCTGATCGATGGCGAGCGTGAGTTGATTGCATTCAATCATGTCGAAAGCCTGCCTTACATCAGTCAGCGCTTCCGTCCGGACGCGCGTACTCCGCTGCTTCTCGACCTGGGACTGGAGGTCGAGATCGGGGTGCCCGAATCCGTCCGCAACACCGCGGTCTGGGCCGTAACGCAGCGCCTGTTGTTGCTGGGAGGCGTGCTGACCCTGATCGCGGTCTTTGTCTCGGCGTGGATAGGAAACTCTATCGCGCGTCCTATTCTTGAACTCTACCGGCGCGTGACCTCAAACCAGCCGGCTGAGGCGCTTGGGGCCCCGCTGGGCACCGGTGACGAGCTTGAGGTGCTCGCGCGCGGATTTGCTGAGCGCACTGCCGAGTTGAGCAAGATACAGGGCGAACTCGAGACCAGAGTGGTTCAGCGCACGGCAGAACTGTCGGCTACCACCGAAGCACTTGTCGAGAGCAGGACCATCCTGGAGCGCGCGCAGGAGATGACGCATCTGGGAAGCTGGGTGTGGACGCGCAAGGATGATCGTCAGCAGTGGTCGGAAGAGTTGTTTCGTCTTTTCGGCTTTGAACAGGATGCAGTCGCGTCGACCTGGGCACACTTTCTGGATGCGGTGGATCCGGACGACAGGGAGAGGGTCCGTTCAGCGCTCGAGAACGCGTGGCATGACTCGTCACGACGGTTGCAGTTCGAGCACCGCATCGCGCAGGCGGGGACAGGGGCGCGCCGGTATGTAGAACAGATCGTACAGGTCGTGCCCGACGATGCAGGCAGGCCCGTTCGCATGCTGGGTGCGATGCTCGACATCACGGATCGCAAGCAGGGTGAAATCGAGCTCGAGAAGGCCCGGCAGGCGGCGGATGCGGCGAATGCGGCCAAGTCCGATTTTCTGGCCAATATGAGTCATGAGATCCGGACTCCGCTGAATGTCGTCACCGGCATGGTGCATCTGGTGCTCGAATCCGAGCTCTCACCGCGTCAGCGCAATTATCTGACCAAGGTGCAGCGTTCTGCAGGATCGCTGCTGGGCCTGATCAACGACATTCTCGATTTTTCCAAGATCGAGGCACGCAGACTTGTGCTCGAGGAAGTGCCGTTCAGTCTGCAGGACGTGCTTGCAGACTTTGCCAGCGTGGTCGGCCTGAAGGCCGAGCAGAAGGGCCTGGAGCTGTTGCTGGACGTTCGACCCGACGTACCGTTGCAGCTTGCAGGCGATCCGCTGCGTATTGGTCAGGTGCTCACCAATCTGGGCTACAACGCGGTGAAGTTCACCGAGCGTGGCGAGGTGGTGCTCAAGGTTGAGGTGCTTGAGCGTGAGCCCGAGCAGTCAGAAATCGGCGAGACTGGAACAGCACCACAAGCGCAACGTTCGACTTTCAGGTTTTCCGTCCGCGATACGGGAATAGGCATCGCCCCGGAGCAGCAGGCCCTGTTGTTCAAGCACTTTACGCAGGCTGACAGTTCCACAACACGCCGATTCGGTGGAACCGGGCTGGGCCTGGCGATCTCGAAGAACCTGGTCGAAATGATGGGGGGCCATATTGGTGTGCACAGTGTGGAAGGGCAGGGGAGTGAGTTCCACTTCACCATTTCGTTGCCTGTCCGAAGCGATGCCGTGGATGAGGGCTTGCAGTCCGACGACGACCTCAAGGGCATGAGGGTGCTGATTGTCGATGACAACAGCAGCGCGCGCGACATTCTGAGTTCCATGCTTTTGCTCCTGAACTTCCGGGTTTGCACCGCGGCAAGCGGCGAACAGGCCCTTGCGGAGATCGACACCGCATGCCGGGACGGAGTGCCCTATGGTCTGGTGCTCATGGACTGGGTGATGCCTGGCATGGATGGGGTGGAATGTACGCGCCGTATCCGTGCCGAATGGCCGCATGAGCAGCAGCCAAAGGTGATCATGGTCACCGCGCGCGATCCTGGCGAGGTGCCGGCGGGCAGCGCAGTGGACGAGGTGATCGCAAAGCCGGTGACGCCGTCGTCCCTGCTCGATGCCATTCAGCGGGTTCATGGATACAAGGCGCCGATACGAGCCCACCGGGCAATGCGCGACGCCGAAAACAGGGAGGTGATCGAACGTCTGCGGGGCGCGCATGTGCTGGTGGTGGAAGACAACGAGCTCAACCAGGAGCTTGCAATCGATCTCTTGTCCAACGCGCGGATTTCCACCCGCATCGCCAACGATGGGCGTGAAGCGCTCGACTGGCTGGCACGTGAAGCCTTCGATGGCGTGCTGATGGATCTGCAGATGCCAGTGATGGACGGTTTCGAAGCGACCCGGGCCATTCGCGCTGATCCGCGATGGAAGGACTTGCCCGTGATTGCGATGACTGCGGATGTCATGGCGGGTGATCGCGAAAAGGCGATTGACGTGGGGATGAACGACCAGATCGACAAGCCGCTCGATGTGGCCAAGATGTTCATGACGATGGCCCGGTGGATTCATCCGCAGGTTCGCGCTGGCGCGACGGTGGATGTCAGGCCATGCGGCGAGGAACGCGAAGCCTTTCCGGTGACATTGCCGGGCATCGATACGGCGGCGGGACTGGCCGTGTCGAATGGCGACGAGCGTACCTATCGAAAACTGTTGCGTCTCTTCCTGCGGGGGCAGAAGGATTTCGCTGCGCAATTCCGCGCCGCGCTCGCTGACGAAGACCAGGCGACGGCGACGCGCCTGGCTCATACCTTGAAGAGTGTCTCGGCCTCAATCGGTGCGACCGTGCTCGCGGCAGATGCGACGGCGCTCGAGTTGGCCTGCAGGCGTGCGGCCCAACGGGATCTCATCGAGCGCTGCGTTGGCGCGGTCGAGCGCTCGCTATCTACAGTCATCGATGGCCTGGACCGGATTGTGCGCGCAGCGGATGCCCCCCCCGCAGAGCCGTTCGACGGGGACGCGCTGCAGGTGCATCTTGTCCGGCTGCGTGAGCTGCTGGCGACCAGCAATACCGACGCGGTCGAAGAACTGGATGCGTTGCAGGCGCGGCTTGGATCTGACGTCGAGCCCCTGGCGAGACTGGATGAGTGCGTTCGGGCGTTCGACTTTGAAGGCGCCTTGCCCGTACTCGACGAACTGGCCGATGCCCTGGATCTCCGATTCAGGTTACGCTAGCAGGTCACGTTGAAAAGTACATGAAATGACAATCGAATGCACGGACAAGCAGAGCGTTCTGGTTGTTGACGACACTCCCGAGAACATCGAACTGCTGCGTCAGTTGCTGCGCGCGGATTATGTCGTGCACGCCGCCGTGTCGGGCAGGAAAGGTCTGGATATCGCTCATGCCTCGCCCCAGCCGGACATCATTCTGCTGGATGTCATGATGCCGGACATGGACGGGTACGAGGTCTGCCGCAGACTTAAACGTGATTCGGCGACTGCGCATATTCCCGTGGTTTTCATTACCGCGCTCGATCAGACCGGCGACGAAGCCAATGGCCTGGCGCTGGGCGCGGTGGATTACATCCGCAAACCGTTCGAGCCGGTGGTGGTGAAAGCGAGGGTGCGCAACCACCTGGCGCTCAAGCGCTACGAACGTGGGCTGGAGGCGCTCGTCCAGGCGCGCACCGCAGAGCTGGCCCTGACCCAGCAGGTTACGATCGAGGCCCTTGCGACACTGGCTGAATACCGCGATTCGGAAACCGGCGGCCATATCAAGCGGACACAGCGCTATGTCCGGGTGCTCGCCGAACACATGAGCCAACTGGATGCCTATCGCGCAGTGCTCGGCGAGGAAACCGTCGATCTGCTCTATCGCTGCGCGCCCCTGCACGATATTGGCAAGGTTGCCGTGCGCGATGTGATTCTTCTGAAGCCGGGCGCGCTGACCCCTGCAGAGTTCGAGGAAATGAAGCAGCATGTCCTGTACGGCAGCAAGGCGCTTGAGGTGGCCGAAGAACGCCTCGGCACCAGTTCATTTCTTGCCCTCGCGCGCGAACTGATCCTGAGTCATCACGAGCGCTGGGATGGTACGGGCTACCCTCACGGTTTGCAGGGTGAGCAGATACCCTTGCCGGGGCGCTTGATGGCGGTGGCCGATGTCTACGATGCGTTGATCAGCCGGCGGGTGTACAAGCCCGCGTTCTCCCATCACCGTGCGGCAGAAATCATCAGGGACGGCCGGGGCACGCATTTTGATCCGGCAATCGTGGATGCCTTTTTTGCCGTGGAGGACGAGTTCAAGCGCATTGCCAATGAGTTTTCCGACGACACATCAAGCCCGGACGAAGCGCACGATTATGTTGCGTGAAGTTTCAGGACCCATCTCGCTGCGAAGTATAAAACCATGTTTAAAAATGGTTATTTCGTGGAACACAGGGCGCAGGCGCTAGGTTTTTGCGGCATGAAAGCGTAGAATCCCGCCCCTTCCCAAAAGGTTTACTGCGCGGAGCGCGCCATGCTCTATCCCACCCGTTTCGATGTCATTGTGGTCGGCGGCGGTCACGCCGGGACCGAGGCCGCCCTGGCGGCGGCGCGCATGGGCGCGCAGACGCTGCTGCTCACCCACAACATCGAGACCCTGGGGGCGATGAGCTGCAACCCGTCAATCGGCGGCATCGGCAAGGGCCACCTGGTGAAGGAAGTCGATGCGCTGGGCGGGGCGATGGCGCAGGCCACCGACGAGGGGGGCATCCAGTTTCGCATCCTCAATGCCTCCAAGGGGCCGGCGGTGCGCGCGACCCGCGCCCAGGCCGACCGCGTGATGTACAAGGCGGCGATCCGCAAGCGGCTGGAAAACCAGCCCAATCTGATGCTGTTCCAGCAGGCGGTGGATGATCTCACCGTGGTCGGCGACCGCGTCACCGGCGTCGTCACCCAGATCGGCCTGCGTTTCGAGGCGCCCACCGTGGTGCTGACCGCGGGCACCTTCCTCAATGGCCTGATCCACGTCGGCATGCAGCACTATGCGGCCGGCCGTGCGGGCGATCCGCCTGCGGTGTCGCTCGGTCAGCGCCTCAAGGAACTCGCGTTGCCACAGGGCCGCCTCAAGACTGGCACGCCGCCGCGGCTCGATGCCCGCAGCATCGATTTCTCGGTGATGAGCGAGCAGCCGGGCGACAACCCTGAGCCGGTGTTCAGCTTCCTCGGCTCGGTCAGCCAGCATCCGGCCCAGCTGCCGTGCTGGCTGACCAGCACCAACGCCCGCACCCACGACATCATCCGCGCCAACCTCGACCGCTCGCCGATGTACTCCGGCGTGATCGAAGGCGTGGGGCCGCGCTACTGCCCGTCGATCGAGGACAAGATTCATCGCTTCGCCGACAAGGACAGCCACAACATCTTCCTCGAGCCGGAAGGGCTGACGACGCACGAGATCTACCCCAACGGGATCTCGACCTCGCTGCCCTTCGACGTGCAGCTCGACATCGTGCGCAGCATCCGCGGCCTGGAGAACGCCAACATTCTGCGTCCGGGCTATGCGATCGAATACGATTACTTCGATCCGCGCAATCTCAAGAGCAGTCTCGAGACCAAGTCCATCGGCGGGCTCTTCTTCGCCGGCCAGATCAACGGCACCACCGGCTACGAGGAAGCGGCGGCGCAGGGTCTGCTGGCAGGCGCCAATGCGGCCTTGCAGGTGCAGGGGCGCGAGCCCTGGTGTCCGCGTCGCGACGAGGCCTATCTGGGTGTGCTGGTCGATGACCTCATCACCCGTGGCGTGGCCGAGCCCTACCGGATGTTCACCTCGCGCGCCGAATATCGCCTGAAGCTGCGCGAAGACAACGCCGATCTGCGCCTTACCGAGCAGGGCCGCGAGCTTGGCCTGGTCGACGACGTGCGCTGGGCGGCGTTCTGCGCCAAGCGCGAGGCAATCGAACGCGAATCCGCCCGCCTCAAGTCGAGCTGGGCGCGACCCGATGCGATGCCGGCCGCAGAGCAGGTCCGGGTGCTGGGCAAGCCGCTGGAGCGCGAGTACCGCTACTTCGAACTGCTGCGCCGGCCCGAAACCAGCTATGTCGCGCTGATGAGTCTGCCGGGCGCACCGGAACAGGCGGAAACCGATCCGCAGGTCATCGAACAGCTTGAGATCGCGGCCAAGTATCAGGGCTACATCGACCGCCAGGACGATGAAGTCGCGCGTCAGCTGCAGGCCGAGTCCACCCGGCTGCCGCCCAATCTCGACTATGCCGAGGTGCGCGGTCTGTCGAAGGAAGTGCAGCAGAAGCTCAACCTCAACAAGCCAGAAACCATCGGCCAGGCCGGGCGCATCCAGGGCATCACGCCGGCGGCGATTTCCCTGCTGCTGGTGTGGCTCAAGCGCCGCGATCTGGCTGCGCGTGCGGACGAAGGACGGAAGCTGGCATGAGCGGTGCACTTGCTGCCCACGCCCGCGAACTGAATGCCGGCATTGCCGCGCTGGGTCTTGTGCTGCCCGAGGAGACCGTTGATCGCCTGCTCGCGTTCGGCGAGTTGCTGCTGAAGTGGAACAGGGTCTACAACCTCACGGCCTTGCGCGATCCGCGTGAGGTGATCACTCACCACCTGCTAGACTCGCTCGCCGTGCTGCCCTGGGTGAGCGATCTGGGCAAGCTCGCCGATATCGGTTCCGGTGGCGGCCTGCCCGGCATTCCGCTGGCGATCGTGCGCAGCGGGCTGGTGGTGAGTTCGGTGGAAACGGTCAACAAGAAGGCCAGCTTTCAGCAGCAGGCCAAGATCGAGCTGAAACTGGGCAACTTCAACGTGATCAACGCACGCGTCGAACAGGTCCCGCCCGATCGTCTGCCGGGGGGCGCGGCCGATGGCGTCATCTCACGTGCTTTCTCCAGTCTGGCGGATTTCGTCAATCTGGCGGGTCATCTGGTGGCCGAGGGTGGGGCGCTGTACGCGATGAAGGGTGTGCATCCGGCCGATGAGCTCGCGGTGCTGCCTGCTGGATGGGCGCTGAGCGAAGTTCATCCGCTCACGGTGCCGGGGCTGGATGCCGAACGCCACCTGCTGATCATTCGCCGCGTATCGGCCGCCAATGCTGCATAAATTACGCCCGGCACGCGTGTTGCGCTGCCGCATTGAACTACACTTGAGGGCGTACACACCGTGTGTACGTCCAGCAACCGGAAGCTTCTGAACTCGACCATGGCTCGTATTTTCTGTGTGGCCAACCAGAAGGGCGGGGTGGGCAAGACCACCACCTGCGTCAATCTCGCCGCTGCCCTGCATCAGGCTGGTCAGCGCACCCTGCTCATCGATCTCGACCCGCAGGGCAATGCAACCATGGGCAGCGGGGTGGAAAAGCGCAGCCTGACCACCTCCGTCTACCACCTGCTGGTCGGCCTGTCCGGGCTTGCCGACGTGCGCGTCAACTCATCCACCGGTGGCTACGACGTCCTTCCCGCCAACCGCGACCTGGCGGGTGCGGAAGTCGAACTGGTCAATCTCGAAAAGCGTGAAAAGCGTCTGCGCGATGCGCTCGCCCCTTTCGATGCCGACTACGACTTCATCCTCATCGACTGCCCGCCCTCGCTGTCGTTGCTCACCCTGAACGGCCTGTGCGCCGCGCATGGGGTGATCATCCCGATGCAGTGCGAGTACTACGCGCTCGAGGGCCTGTCCGACCTGGTCAGCTCGATCAAGAAGGTGCATGCCAATCTGAACCGCGAACTCAAGGTCATCGGCCTGTTGCGGGTCATGTTCGATCCGCGCGTGACCTTGCAGCAGCAGGTCTCGGCTCAGCTCGAGGCCCATTTTGGCGACAAGGTGTTCCAGGCCATCGTGCCGCGCAACGTGCGCCTTGCCGAAGCGCCCAGCCACGGTATGCCCGGTGTGGTATTCGATAAGTCGGCCAAGGGCGCGCAGGCTTACATGGCTTTTGCCGCGGAGATGATCGAGCGGGTCAAGACGCTGTGATCTGCACCAGACGCCATTCAATGAGCACTATCAAACCAAAGACGACCGCATGAGCCCACCCAAACTCAAAGGCCTCGGCCGCGGCCTTGATGCGCTGCTGGCCGCGAACCGCGAAGACGAATCCGAAAAAGGTGAGTTGCAGACGCTGTCCACCGATGCACTGCAACCCGGCAAGTATCAGCCGCGCACGCGCATGGACCCGGGATCGCTGGAGGAACTGGCGGCCTCGATCAAGGCCCAGGGGGTGATGCAACCCATCCTCGTCCGCCCGGTTGGCGAGGATGAGTACGAGATCATCGCGGGTGAGAGACGTTGGCGGGCGGCACAGATTGCCGGCCTGGACGAGGTGCCTTGCCTGGTACGCGAGATCCCCGACGAAGCCGCGCTGGCGATGTCGCTGATCGAGAACATTCAGCGTGAAGACCTCAATCCGCTCGAAGAGGCGGGCGGCATCCAGCGTCTGATCGACGAGTTCGCCATGACCCATCAGCAGGCTGCCGATGCGGTGGGGCGTTCGCGCCCGGCTGCCTCCAACCTGCTGCGTCTGCTCAATCTGGCCAAGCCGGTGCAGGAGCTCCTGATGGCGGGTGACATCGACATGGGCCACGCCCGTGCCTTGTTGCCGCTCGACGGTGCGAGCCAGATTCAACTGGCCAATGTGGTCGCCGCCAGACAGCTGTCGGTGCGCGATACCGAGCGCCTGGTACAGCACACCCTGAACCCGCGGCCGAAGAAGGCCGCACAGCCGCTGGATCGTGATCTCGTCCGTCTCGAAGAGGAAATCGCCGACACCATCGGCGCAACGGTGAAGATCAAGGCCAACAAGAAGGGCGCGGGCGAGGTCACCATCCGCTTCGGCAGCCTCGATCAGCTCGACGGCTTGCTCGGCCGCCTGCGCTGAGTGGGTGCGGCCCGGTGTCGGGCCGTCTCCGTGTGGTGCAGGCGTTCAGCCCGCGGCCCCTGCCTGTTGTGCTGTGTCCGCTTTAGGTGGCAGCGGCGAGAAGTAGCCCACCACCAGCAACAGCATGCCGGCTCCGATGAAGGACACGATGCGCGTCAGCGTGCCGCTGGCAGCCATGTCCACCACGAAGAGTTTGCACACCACCGCCGCCATCAGGCCGGCACCCGCAAGCCAGGTCGCGCGACTTGCGCGACGGTTTGCGAACAGCATCAGCCCCAGCCCAAGAATGGCCCAGAACAGCGACAGCGCAGCCTGGGTGGTGTCGTCTCCCAATAGCAGCGACAGCTCCCACGGGATGCCCGTCATGTGATGCATTGCGCGCAGCAGTGCCGCGTTGGCGGCGATGAAGGCGACCAGCCCGAGCGCGCCTTGCAGGCGGATCAAGGGACCCGCGACCTTCGTCAGTTCGGCTTCGCTGCGATGCAGCCACCATGCGATGGCGCAGAGCGCGATCATCAGGGTCAGGTCGAGCGGATTGAGCAGCGGCAGGTAGGCGAAGGGTGTCGCACTTCCGTCGCCATGGGAATGAACACTGAGTGACCACAGACCCAGCGCGAGCGCCAGCGGCCCTGCACCCCACAACTGATAGGCATCCTTCCACCGGCGCATCGGCCAGGTTTCCAGCGGTGCCATGCGGGCGAGCCCCGCCAGCAACAATGCGGGGAAGAGCGCGTAAGCGGCGAGCTGCCAGCCATTGCCGACGGCCATGCCCGCAAGTTGCAGGCCGGCTTCCTGCGACAGGGCGAGAGCCAGCACCCACACCCCGGCGGCATGGGCGAGGGTGAGTGCCGGACGATCCAGCCGGCCACCGTCGAGAGTGCGCAGGCCGTAGCCGTGAAGTGCGAGTCCGAGTGGCCACGCCAGCCAGCCGCCGAAGCCCGAGGGCGGAACGCCGTAAGCGATGGTCTGGCCCAGTGCCAGCATCATGCCGCCAAGCGGGAGCAGGCCGGCGCTGAGCAGGCCCGGCCAAGTCAGCCGCGGTGCCAGCGCGCAGGCCAGCGCACCGCTGAGCGCCAACAGCGCGAGTGCAGCGGCGGGTTGGTAGCCGGTCGCAAGGTGGGTGTCGATCTCGGCCCATGCGCCAGCCAGCCACCAGACCCACGCCCAGGCCAGCAACGCGTGCGTGATTCGCGACAGCCATCCAGAAGTTTGCGGCTGGCGTGCAGCGAGCCAGGCGCTGACGAAACCTGCACCGGCGATCATCGTGCTGCCGAGAAAAGCACTGTTCATGATGGGCAGGTCGCGTAGCCCGCTGTGCTGAGCCAGATCGGCAGCAAACAGGATGCCCGCACCCGCCTGCAACAGCAGACCACTCGCTGCCGGCAGCCGGCGCTGCTGACGCCGTCCGATCCACCACAGCGCAGCGCCCTCGAGTGCCCACGCCGCAGCGCTCCAGCGCCCGTCGAATGCGAGCGGAATCGCGAGGCTGAGAAAGGAGAGACCGAGTGCTACGAAGCTGGCGACCACGAGCGCCAGGTCGGGTTTGCGCACGCGCTTCAGCGTGGCTGCGAGTACGAGGTAGAAAACACCCACGGCGGCGGCACTCCAGGCCAGGGCATAGGGCATGCCGTGCACCAGTGCGGCCTGCAAGCCGAAGCCGACCACGGGGACGCCAAACACCAGGGTGCCGTCGACCGGGTCGCGCAGCGCGGGGGCTTGCTTCCACGCGTAGCTCACCGCGGCTGCCACGTACATCAGGAAGAACAGGGCGAGGAAAGGCTCGGTGGTGTTGAAGTGCCAGGGGTGGTAGAAGCGCGCCCCCCAGGCCAGACCAATGGCAAAGGTGAAGATGAACCCGGTAAGGTTGAGCCCGCGCCACGCCTTGCGCCAGGCCAGCAGAAGCACGCCGGCATTGAGCAGGGCGTAATTGGTAAACAGCTGGACGTGGCTGCCACTGCCGGTCGAGGCCAGGATGGGCGCGGCAAACCCGCCGGCGCTGCCGATGATGGCGAGGATCGCGGCATCCTGGCGGATGGCCAGAAACGCTGCGACGCCAACCAGGCCGAGCATCACGGCGAAGGCTGTGCCGGGCGGCATGATCCCGTACAGGCGCAGGGCGGCAAACGCAGTGAGATAGAGCACGGCGATGCCGCCGCCCTGCAGGCTCAGCGCGTAGCCGCGGCGCACATGGCGCAGGCGCCAGCCGATGGCCCCGAGCGCGATACCGACGCAGGCGATACCTGCGAGGCGGAGTTCGGGCGGCAGCATCGCGTTCTCCATTGCATAGCGGACGAGAAAGGCGAGGCCGAAGAACAGCACCAGGATGCCGGTGCGAACCAGGGTGTTGCCGCCGAAAAGCCAGTCACGACAGCGGGCATAAAGGGCGTCGAGGTCGATGCTGTTTGCTGGCGTCGCAGCAACGGGTGCGGTTTGAGGCTGGGGCGCGAGCTCAGGCTGGGCGACGGGTGCCGCAAGTCCGCGTGCGCGGGTTTCGTCCATTGCAGGGA
This sequence comes from Azoarcus sp., assembly GCA_023230755.1. GTDB lineage: Bacteria > Pseudomonadota > Gammaproteobacteria > Burkholderiales > Rhodocyclaceae > Parazoarcus. Next base: position 6,872 of record JALNWS010000045.1, on the reverse strand, counting down.
CAACGCTGCCCGAAGGAGGGACTTCGAGTGCTGCATCGGTTTGCGAATGTGCCGGTGCGCCTGTCATCGGCTTGCGCGTGGCGAGTCCCTCGGTCACGTCGTCCTCGCTCAGTCGGGCGCTTAACGTTTCGAGTTCGCGTTCGAGTGCGGCGATTCTGTTTTCGTGGCGGGTCAGCGTCTGCGTGCGCTCCTTGCGCAGGCTCGCAATCATTCCCCCAAGTACGGCACCAAGAACCGCAGCACCCGCGCCGTCGAGCAGCCCCACCATGGCACCCGCGGCAACCCACCAGAAAAAACTCATCAAATCGTCCTCGTTCCAGCTTTCAGCGCAGTTCGCCGCGCAAGGTGTTCACTTGTTGTTGGAGGTATTCCGGGCTGACTTGCGCTGGCGGGACCGGGGTGCCCACGGCAAGTTCGACGCGGCTGAGGATCCCCCGTCGTAGCGGGCGCGACATCGCGGGGCCGTCCTTGCGCGAGAAACTGCTGCCCCACAGACCGCGCAAGGCCATCGGCACCACTGGCACCGGCGAACGCTCGACAATGCGGCGAATGCCCGGGCGGAATGGGTAAAGCTCGCCATTGTCGGTGATCCGGCCTTCCGGGAACACTGCGACCAGTTCACCGGCGTCGAGCGTTCGTGCGACCTCGTCGAAAGCGCGCTCAAGCATGGCAGGGTCGTCCTTTGCCGACGCGATGGATATTGCCCCGCTCACCCGGAAGACGAACGACAGCAAGGGCATGGAGAAAATGCGACGGTCCATGACGAAGCGCACCGGGCGACGGCTTGCAGCCATGATGATCATCGCATCGACAAAGCTCACGTGGTTGCAGACCAGCACGGCAGGCCCGCGCTCGGGAATGTTATCGATGCCTTCTGTTTCCAGTCTGTACACGGTGTGCACCAGCAGCCACACCAGAAAACGCAGAGCGAATTCGGGCACGACGGTGTAGATGTAGAGCGCCACGATGGCATTCAGTATGGCGGTAACGAGAAAGAGCTGCGGCACGCTGAATCCGGCGGCCAGCAAGCCAGCACCCATGCCGGCCGCGACCACCATGAACAGGGCATTGAGGATGTTGTTGCCGGCAATGATGCGGGAGCGGTGCGCCTGCTCGCTGCGGCTCTGGATCAGGGCGTACAGCGGCACGATGAAGAATCCGCCGAAAGTGCCGATCGCGATGAGGTCGAGCACAACCCGCCACACGCCTGGCTGCGAAAGCACTTGACCCAGCGCCAACGGCGCCTCCCCCACAGCTGCGAGCGGGCTGCTCCACCACAGGTCGAGGGCGAACAGCGTCAGTCCGATCGAGCCGAAGGGGACGAGTCCGAGTTCCACCTTGCCTGCCGACAGCCGTTCGCACAGCAGCGAGCCCAGGCCGATACCGACCGAAAATACAGCGAGCAGCAACACCACGGTGTGAGCGTCGCCGCCGAGCATATCCTTGGCATAGGCCGGAAACTGCGAAAGCAAAAGCGCGCCGTAGAACCAGAACCATGACACCCCAAGAATCGAGAGGAATACGGTGCGGTTGCGCCGTGTGAAGTGGAATCCGCGCCAGGTCTCGGTCAGCGGGTTCCAGTTGATGCGTAGCGCGGGTGAGGCCGCAGGCGCGACCGGAATGCCCTGGCTCGAAACATAGCCGAGTATTGCCAGCACCAGCGCGGTAACGGAAATCCACACGCTGCCGCCGGGCGCGCTGACCAGTACGCCGCCGGCAAGGGTGCCGACCAGGATGGCAACGAAGGTGCCTGCTTCAACCAGTGCATTGCCGCCGATGAGTTCATCGTCCCCGAGATGCTGGGGCAGGATTGCATATTTGACCGGACCAAACAGCGCGGACTGCGCGCCCATCAGAAACAGGCAAGTCAGCATCAGTGCAAGCGAATCGAGCGCGAAGGCGAGGCTGGCGAGCAGCATGACCCCGATCTCGAGCACTTTGGTGAACCGGATCAGCCGGCTCTTTTCGTATTTGTCCGCGATCTGTCCGGCGGTGGCCGAGAACAGGAAAAAGGGCAGGATGAAGAGACCCGCACACAGGTTCACCAGAATGCCGGGTGCGAGCGCGGTATAGCGCGTTGCCTCAAAAGTCAGCAGGACGACAAGCGCATTCTTGTACAGGTTGTCATTGAAGGCGCCGAGAAACTGGGTCAGGAAAAAGGGGAGGAAGCGGCGCTGCCGCATGAGCGAAAGCTGATGACTCATCTGATCCCGCCCGTTGACCGGCACATAGCAGGATGCACGCAGAAGCCCTTGACAAGGGTATGCTTGCGCAGTCTGACGGGCAGTATGAAGCGCTCGCATTTCGGGCTGCGCAGTGTGGCTGCAAATGGGCGTTTGGGCTCGCCAAGGGGGCGCGTCGACGACCCATTGGGCACGAGCCTGGCAATGTCATTGGGGTAGTATGGGCTCATGGTTCCGTGTTGCCGCGAAGCATCAAGTTCCTCAATGAATGCAATGATTTGTCTTATATAAGTTCTGGGTGCGCCAATTCGCCGGCGTGTCGTTTTAACCCATGCACGAATTGACTTTACTACGGTTAACCCCTAGTATTGCCGGGATTTTTAGGCGGGCGCGGCTGTGTGCGCGCCACCTGGTGAGGAACGGATGCACAAGGCAGTCCTGCTGCAGCTCGGCGCAACCATTCTGGCAACGGCCATTGCGGCCGTTTTTTTCGGGTTGCGTGGCGCGGTCTCTGCCGCGGCCGGCGGCTTGGCCTGTGTCGTGCCCAGCTGGTTCTTTGCCTGGCGGCTGCTGCTGACGACACGTCGTAATGGCACAGCGACTGTGACCGCCTTTGTTGCAGGTGAGTTCATCAAACTCGCCTCGATTGTCGGATTACTGGGGCTGGTACTTGCCGTATATTCGGACGTCCATTGGGGCGCTCTGCTGATTGGGCTGGTACTGGCACTGAAAGCGAATTTATTTGCATTTTTGGTAAAGACCTGACTATGGCTGGTAACGCACCCACCGCATCCGAGTACGTCGTTCATCACCTGACGCACCTCAATTCCACTGGTCACGCTCAAAAGAACATCGTTGACTGGAGCGTCATCAACCTCGATTCGATGTTCTATTCGATCTCGATCGGCCTGCTCACCGTATTCCTGTTGTGGCTTGCCGCGCGCAAGGCTACTTCGGGCGTGCCGGGGCGCTTCCAGGGCTTTGTCGAAATGATGGTCGAAGTCGTCGCCGATCAGGCCAAGGGCATCATCCACAGCGCCGAGTCGCGCAAGTTCGTCGCGCCGCTCGCGCTGACCGTGTTCGTCTGGATTTTCCTGATGAACGCGATGGACCTGCTCCCGGTCGATCTGCTGCCGCGCATCTGGGAAGGGGTGTACGCCTCCGCAGGCGGAGATCCACATCATGCTTACATGCGTATCGTGCCGACAGCCGACCTGTCTGCCACGCTTGGCATGTCTTCAGGCGTGCTGCTGCTGTGTCTCTACTACAACATCAAGATCAAGGGGTTGTCGGGCTGGATTCACGAGCTCTTCACCGCGCCTTTCGGTAGCCATCCGCTGCTGTACCCGATCAACTTCGCGATGCAGATCATCGAGTTTGTCGCCAAGACCGTTTCACACGGCATGCGACTGTTCGGCAACATGTATGCTGGCGAACTCATCTTCATCCTGATCGCACTGCTCGGCTCCACGGCCACTGTGTTCGGTTTCGTGGGTCACGTCGTTGCAGGCTCGATCTGGGCGGTCTTCCATATCCTGATCATCACCCTGCAGGCCTTCATCTTCATGATGCTGACGCTGGTGTACATCGGTCAGGCTCACGAAGGTCACTAATCTTTTCTCGCAGTACCTGGTTTTAAACTCAATCACCTTTAGTAAGGAGTTGTCATGGAAAACGTTCTGGGTTTTGTTGCTCTGGCTGCCGGTCTGATCATTGGTCTGGGCGCCATCGGTGCATGTATCGGTATCGGCATCATGGGTTCCAAGTACCTCGAAGCCTCTGCACGTCAGCCCGAACTGATGAACGCCCTGCAAACCAAGATGTTCCTGCTGGCCGGTCTGATCGATGCCGCGTTCCTGATCGGCGTTGGTATCGCCATGATGTTCGCCTTCGCCAACCCGTTCCAGCTTTAATCGGTTCGAGTTCCTCTCAACATACCTGAGGGCCAAGAACAGTGAATTTGAACGCAACTCTGATAGCTCAGCTCGTTGTGTTCTTCATTCTGGCGTGGTTCACGATGAAATTCGTGTGGCCGCCCATTGTGAAGGCACTTGACGAGCGTGCGAAGAAGATCGCAGACGGGCTGACAGCTGCGGATAAGGCTAAGTCGGATCTGGCACTTGCCGAAAAGAAGGTCGTCGAGGAACTGCGCAAGGCTCGCGAATCCGCGGGTGATGTGCGCGCCTCTGCTGAGAAGCAGGCGAGCCTACTGGTCGACGAGGCCCGTGCCGAAGCCAACCGCATCATCGCCGCAGCACGTGAAGCAGCCGAAACCGAAGCCGGTGCCGCTGCACAGCGTGCCAAGGAAGCCCTGCGCGACCAGGTCGCCCATCTGGCTGTTGCCGGTGCAGAGAAGATTCTGCGCCGCGAGATCAACACCCAGGTGCATGCCGAGCTGCTTGCCAACCTGAAACAGGAATTGCAATAAGTCATGGCCGAGAATGTCACCATCGCGCGTCCCTATGCCGATGCCGCCTTCGAGCTGGCTCGCGGGGCAGGTGCGCTGGGGCCTTGGTCGGAAGTGCTGGATCGGCTCGCCTCCGTGGCAGCCGACTCCGACATGCAGGCGCTCTTCAACGATCCCAAGTTTTCCGGCGAGCAGCTGAACAAGCTGATGCTGGAAGTCGCTGGCGATCTGAACGCCGAGCAGCAGAACTTCATTCGCGTCCTGGTGGATAGCGAACGTCTGCAAGTGCTTCCGGAGATCCGTGACCTGTTCGTTGCACTGAAGAACGAACACGAGGGCGTCCTTGAGGCAAAAATCGCCTCTGCCTTCCCGCTTGACGATGCCGCACTGGCTTCGCTGAAAGCCGATCTTGAAGCCCGCTTCAAGTCCAAGCTTGACGTGACAGTCAGTATCGACCCCGCGCTTATCGGTGGGGTCCGCATCGCCATTGGCGACGAAGTGATCGACGCCTCGGTCCGCGGCAAGCTCGCGAACATGGCCGCTGCGCTTAAGAACTAGGAGCATACATCTATGCAACTCAACCCCTCTGAAATCAGTGACCTGATTAAGAGCCGGATCCAGAACCTGCAGCTCGCCGCCACGTCGCGTAACGAGGGTACGGTGGTCTCCGTCACTGACGGTATCACCCGCATCCACGGCCTGACCGACGTCATGCAAGGCGAAATGCTGGAGTTTCCCGGCAACACCTACGGCCTCGCGCTCAACCTCGAGCGTGATTCCGTCGGTGCCGTTGTGCTCGGCGAATACGAGCAAATCACCGAAGGCGACACCGTCAAGGCAACCGGCCGCATTCTCGAAGTGCCCGTCGGCCCCGAGCTGATCGGCCGTGTCGTGAACGCACTGGGCCAGCCGATCGACGGCAAGGGTCCGATCAACGCCAAGCTGACCGACAAGATCGAAAAGGTTGCGCCGGGCGTCATCGAACGTCAGTCCGTTTCCCAGCCGGTTCAGACCGGTCTGAAATCGGTCGACTCCATGGTGCCAATCGGCCGTGGTCAGCGCGAGCTGATCATTGGCGACCGCCAGACCGGCAAGACGGCCGTCGCGGTTGATGCGATCATCAACCAGAAAGGCCAGAACATGTTCTGCGTCTACGTGGCAATCGGTCAGAAAGCTTCGACCGTCGCCAACGTGGTGCGCAAGCTGGAAGAAAACGGCGCGATGGAATACACCATCGTCGTGGCCGCGACCGCTTCCGAATCTGCCGCCATGCAGTACCTGTCGGCCTACGCCGGCTGCACGATGGGCGAGTACTTCCGCGACCGCGGCATGGATGCGATGATCGTTTATGACGATCTGACCAAGCAGGCCTGGGCCTACCGTCAGGTATCCCTGCTGCTGCGCCGTCCGCCGGGCCGTGAAGCTTACCCGGGCGACGTGTTCTATCTGCACTCCCGCCTGCTCGAGCGCGCTGCTCGTGTGAACGCCGATTACGTCGAAAAGTTCACCAACGGTGAGGTCAAAGGCAAGACCGGTTCGCTGACTGCGCTGCCGATCATCGAAACTCAGGCCGGCGACGTCTCCGCGTTCGTTCCGACCAACGTGATTTCGATTACCGACGGCCAGATCTTCCTTGAGACCGACTTGTTCAACGCCGGTATCCGGCCCGCTATCAACGCCGGTATTTCGGTGTCGCGAGTCGGTGGTTCGGCCCAGACCAAGGTCATCAAGAAGCTGTCCGGTGGTATCCGTACCGACCTCGCGCAGTATCGCGAACTCGCTGCGTTTGCCCAGTTTGCTTCCGACCTCGACGACGCAACCCGCAAGCAGCTTGAGCGTGGTCGCCGCGTGACCGAACTGATGAAGCAGGCTCAGTACTCGCCGCTGTCGATTTCGGACATGGCCATTACCCTGTACGCGGTGAACAACGGTTACTTCGACGATGTCGAAGTGTCGCGTCTGCTGGCCTTCGAATCCGGCCTGCAGCAGTTCGTCAAGACCAAGAACGCTGATCTCGTGAAGAAGATCGCCGATACCAAGGAACTCGACGCCGACGGCGAAAAGCTCCTGGTCGCTGCGATCACCGAGTTCAAGAAGAGCTGGGCTTAACGCTGCGGACGGAGACGGAATATGGCTAGCGGTAAGGAAATCCGTACCAAGATCAAGAGCGTGCAAAACACGCGCAAGATCACCAAGGCCATGGAAATGGTGGCCGCATCCGAAATGCGCAAGGCGCAGGACAGGATGCGCGCTGCCCGACCCTATGCCGAGAAGATCCGCCG
>JALNWS010000044.1 GCA_023230755.1 Azoarcus sp. | reverse complement strand
GAGGGACGCCAGCACGTCCTCCGTCAGCAAAGCCGCGTAACTCCAGCCGAATGCTGCAGCCTCGCGAGCTTCGACCGTCGCGGGCGTCACCCCACCACGGTAAACCGGCATCAGGATCAGAAAGGACTGTTGCGGCCGGCCCGTCGCCTGCACCAGGGTGATCGGGCCCGTCAGCCTGGTCTGGCCCGAACGGATCGCTGCGACCGCGGCTTCCCGCCGATTGGCCTCCGAGGCGATATCCAGCCCCACAGCGGGGAGATTGCGCTCGACCGGCTCGATGTACTGAATCACGAAGCGTTCGTCAGAATGCGGATAGAGTTGCCGCACCGCAAAGTCGGGCATGCCGTCGTCCCGCGCCATCGACACAAAGCGGGCTTCATCCACTTCCGCGACACGACGGATGAAGCCGAAACCCCGCGCCCCTGGAAACTCGTTATCCACGTCGCGCGTCATGCTGTATTGCCGAAACAGTTCGCGGGTTATCCCGTTCTCGCCGGCAGTGACGACTGCACCGCGCACGCCACGCAAACCGTACTGGTAGAGCCTGATGCACTCCGCCACCCCGTCCGCCACGTCACGGGCCGCCGTCTCGACTGCAGCCGCCGCAAGTTCGGCATTCCTGCGCTCGAGTTGCCATGCGCCGAGCAAGGTCACCAGCAGACCAGCCAGCAGCGTTGCACCCGCCCAGTTGCCAACCGCCGCTAAACCCGTATCACCCTTCATGCATGACGCCCCTCGAACAAGACCCGACCCCGTACCGTACGGAAGAGTCCATTCAATCTGCAAGCCACCTGCTGGTCGTGCGATTCACCGGAATCGACAAGCGCCACGTGTCACATGAAGCAAGCGTGCAGCCCGGCGCACGCGTGCACATTATGTCGCAAGGATACTCGTCGCATTATCCGGAAAGTTGCCAACGCAGAAATCCGAAGTTTCCCATACCCGCGCCGGCCACGAGCGCCGACAGATGTTTTCCCCCTCCTCGCGGACGGACTAGAATGTCGGTAACAAGCGCTTCTCGCCGCTCTGCCGGCCAGAACACAAATACAAGCAGTCGGCGCCCCGGAAGCATGCGCTTCCGGCCAGCCCTTACCCGGAGAATACATGGCCTCACCCACTGAAACCGTCAGCATGGCGCTGTTCTGCGACTTCGAGAACGTCGCGCTCGGCGTGCGTGACGCGAATTACGACAAGTTCGACATCAAGCGAGTCCTTGAACGCTTGCTGCTCAAGGGCAACATCGTCGTCAAGAAAGCCTACTGTGACTGGGAGCGCTACAAGGGCTTCAAGGCCGCCATGCACGAAGCCAATTTCGAGCTGATCGAAATTCCGCATGTGCGCCAGTCGGGCAAGAACTCCGCCGACATCCGGCTCGTCGTCGACGCGCTCGACCTTTGCTACACCAAGGCGCATGTCGACACCTTCGTCATCATCAGCGGCGACTCCGACTTCTCGCCGCTGGTGTCCAAACTGCGCGAGAACGCCAAGCAGGTGATCGGCGTCGGCGTCAAGCAATCGACGTCCGACCTGCTGATTGCCAACTGCGACGAGTTCATCTTTTACGACGATCTCGTGCGTGAAAGCGAACGCGCAGCACGCAAGCGCGAAGCCAGCCAGGATCAGTCCGGCAACCGCCGCCCTCATACCGAAGACAAGGGGCGCAAGGACGACATCGAGGCCCGGCGGACACAGGCCATCGAGATCGCAGTGGAAACCTTCGAGGCCCTGCTTGCCGAGCGCGGAGACAGCGGCAAGATCTGGGCGTCAATGCTCAAGGAAGCCATCAAGCGACGCAAGCCTGACTTCAGCGAGTCGTACTACGGCTTCCGTGCCTTTGGAAACCTGCTGGAAGAAGCACAGTCGCGTGGCCTGCTCGAGTTCGGTCGCGACGAAAAATCTGGCGCCTACGTGTATCGAAGCAGCACCACGACCGACAGCGACACGCCGGCGGAACGTCCTGCACGTGAGGCCGAGCCAAGTAACACGCGCCGCGACAGATCGCGACGCAACGGACGCCGGGACAACAATCCTCCCGAAGCGGTCAGCGAAGCGCCGGTCGAGACCGTAGCCGACGCATCACCTGAAATGCAGACAGCGCAGCCTGAAGCGGAAGCGCCGCCCGCGCGCAGGGAAAGGCCCTCCAGAAGGGGGGCGCGTCGCTCAAACACGGGCAATGCAAGCGCAACACCGAGCACGCCCGCCGTCGCGGCTGCAGACGCCCCGGCTGCAGCCACCAATGCGCCAGCAGTACCTGCACCCGCACCGGTCGCCACCGCCACCGCAGCGGTGCCAACCCGCGCACCGGATGCCACGAGCAACAGCAGCGCAAAGGCAGAGGCGCCGCGAATGCCCAGCAACGCAAGCGCCGCAGCCCTCCGCACCAGCGAGAAAATGAAGGCAGCCGACGCTGCAATCGCCGCGGCTGCCGCAGCCAGGGCGGGACACTCCGCACCGCCCGCGAAAGCAGCAGAAGCTGTAGCGCCTGCTGCGCCCCGGCCACAGGAAGTCAGAACGCCCGATGCACCGCCGCCAGCGCCTGCTCCGCTTCCAGCGCCCGTATCCGCGCCAGTGTCTTCGCAGGAATCAGAATCGTCAGCACCCGCAGCAGCGGCTAAAACCGCCAAAGCGGCAAAACCTGCAAGAACCCGTGCCAAGCCTGCAGCAAAAACCGGCGAGGAGGCCGCTACGGACGCCACCGAGAAGCCAGCCAAGGCCGCACGCAAACCGGCAACCCGAAAGAAAAGCGCCCCCAAGAAGGATGTTGCGCCGGAAGAGACTTCGGACTGATTCCCACTTTGCACCTGCAATACAAAGAGCCTCCCTGCACACCTGCATGGGAGGCTCTTTTTTGAGCGAAAGCCGATGTGCGACCGCAGACCTCAGCGCCGCGCCCGTGGCCGATAGCCGTAGCGCAGCGCGAGTTCGTCCGGGTTCTCACCCAGCCAGTAGGCCGCCCGCAGCCGCCACATCAGGAAGATGGTGCGCAATACCCCGTGCTTCTCCCAGCGCCGCCCCGAGGTGATGACACGCTGGCGGAGGCACGCCGGACGCGCAACCCTGCGCAACGCGGTGCACAGCGCCACGTCTTCCATCAGCGCAATATCGGGGTACCCGGACACCGCATCGAAGACCTCGCGCCGCACGAAAATCGCCTGGTCGCCGGTGGCAATGCCACTCAGGCGTGAGCGCAGGTTCATCAGTGCTGCGACGACACGCAGCATCCAGGCCTCGCCCTCGATCTGCACATCGAAACGTCCCCACACCGCCCCCTTGTCGACTGCCTCAAGGATACAGGCCAGGCCTCCCTCGGGCAGGCGGGTATCAGCATGCAGGAACAACAGCACCTCGCCACTGGCCACTGCCGCGCCCGCGTTCATCTGGCTGGCCCGCCCACGCGGCGCAACCACGACGTGATCCGACAACTTGCGTGCAACGCCCACGGTGTCGTCCGCGCTGCCGCCATCGGCCACGATGAGTTCGACACGATCACCGCGCTGAGCCGCGATCCGTGACAAACACGCCGGGAGCCCATCGGCCTCGTCGAGCACCGGCATGATGATGGAAATCCGGTTCACCCGCGTTGGTCCCGCAGTGCTCAATTCTGACCTCATGATTGTGCATTCGCCTCGTCAGCCAGCGTCGAGTCGGGACCGGCGCCCAGCCCCAAGCGGATGTCGGACGCGACCGGACATCGACGGGCCAGCCGCTTGCGCAAGGCCGGCCCGTCGCCGATCAACGGATGAAGTCGCGGTTCACTTCACGGAACTGGGACGTTCCGCCGCGCTGCAGCCACTCGAAAGCCACCATTTCGCGCGAGACGATCTCGATACCGTGACTGCGCATGCGAGCATAGGCAAGATCACGATTCACCGGGTCACGCGACCCGGCCGCCTCGGCCACCACGAACACCTCCTTGCCCGCCCAGCGCAACTCGAGCGCAGTCTGCTGCACGCAAACGTGTGCCTCGGTGCCACACACGATCACCTGCCGCCGATCCTCCACCGCAGAGCTCTTGAAGCAGCCATCGCTCTGCGCGGAGAAACACTGCTTGCTCAGGTAGTGCGCCGATGCCGTCACCGCCTTGAGCCGGGGAACGGTGTAGCCGATCTTCTCCGGGAAATGCTCGGTGACGACGGTCGGCACGCCCAACCGGTCCGCAACCCCGGCAAGCCACACGCAATGGTCGATGACCTGCTCGCCATCATGAATCGCAGGCGCGAGGCCCGTTTGTACGTCGATGATCAGCAGCACCGACTTCTCTTGATTCATCAGCATGGCGGGCGCCCTCAGCTCATCAGTTCGGGGCGGTCGCGGAACAGCGCCAACGCTTCCGGGTTGGCCAGGGCCTCCTGGTTCTTGACCGGCCGACCGTGTACCACATGGCGCACCGCGAGTTCCACGATCTTGCCGCTCTTGGTGCGCGGGATGTCCGCCACCTGCAGCACCTTGGCCGGTACGTGGCGCGGCGTGGTGTTGTCGCGGATGGTCTGCTTGATGCGCTTGACCAGGTCGTCGTCGAGGCTGAGATCGTCGCGCAGCTTGACGAAGAGCACCACGCGCACGTCGCTCGGGTTCTGCGGCGGCCAGTCCTGCCCGATCACCAGCGACTCGACGACTTCGTGCAGCTTCTCGACCTGGCGATAGATCTCCGCCGTGCCGATGCGCACTCCACCCGGGTTGAGCGTGGCGTCGGAACGGCCGTAGATCACCAGTCCGCCGTGCGCGGTGATCTCGCAGAAATCGCCATGACACCAGACATTGGGGAAACGGTCGAAATAGGCCGCGTGGTACTTGCTGCCATCGTCGTCACCCCAGAAGCCGAGCGGCATCACCGGGAAGGGCTTCGCACACACCAGCTCGCCCTTCTCGCCCCGCACCGGATTGCCGTCGTCGTCCCACACGTCCACGGCCATGCCCAGACCACGACACTGGATCTCGCCCCGCCACACCGGCAGCACCGGCGAACCGAGTACGAAGCAGGAGATGATGTCGGTACCCCCGGAAATCGAGGACAGCTGCAGATCGGCCTTGATTTCGCGATAGACATACTCGAAGCCTTCGGACACCAGCGGGCTGCCGGTGCTCATCATCGCGCGCACGCTGGCGAGGCTGTGCGTTTCGCGCGGCTTGAGGCCAAACTTGGCCGCCGCATCGATGAACTTGGCCGAGGTGCCGAAGTGCGTCATGCCTTCAGCGTCGGCATAATCGAACAGAATCGTGTTGTCGCAGGCAAAGGGCGAGCCGTCGTACAGCAACAGGGTGGCCTGTGCCGCCAGGCCGGACACCAGCCAGTTCCACATCATCCAGCCGCAGGTGGTGAAGTAGAACACGCGGTCCTTCGGCTTGACGTCGGTGTGCAGGCGATGTTCCTTGAGGTGCTGCAGCAGCGCACCGCCGGCGCAATGCACGATGCACTTCGGCACACCGGTCGTACCCGAGGAGTACATGATGTAAAGCGGTTGGTCGAAGGGCAGCAGTTCGAACTCGATGTCGGTCACGTGATGATGATCGGCCACGAAATCGGCGTACATGCGCGCATGCGGCACCTTGCTCAGATCATGCGCCATGTGCACATAGGGCACGACCACCACGCGCAGCACCGAAGGCAGTTGACGTGCAATGTCGCCGAGCTTGTCGAGGCAATCGATGGTCTTGCCGCCATAGAAGTAGCCGTCGCAGGCGATCAGCACCTTGGGCTCAGTCTGGCCGAAGCGGTCGAGCACGCCCTGTACCCCAAAATCGGGCGAGGCCGAGGTAAAAACTGCGCCGATGCTGGCCGCCGCCAGCATGGCCACGATGGTTTCCGGCATGTTGGGCATGAAGGCCGCGACACGGTCACCCTTCACGACCCCCTGCTCTCGCAGTGCGGCAGCAAACTGGGCCACGGCACGGTAGAGCTCACCGTGCGACATGCGGTTCTTGACCCGATCCTCCCCCCAGAACACCAGCGCATCGTGGCTGTCGCGGCTACGCAGCAGGTTCTGCGCAAAGTTGAAGCGTGCCTGCGGAAACCACTTTGCGCCCGGCATGCGGTCACCGTCGGCAAGCGCAACATCTCCGCGCTCGCCGACCACACCGCCGTCTTCCCATACGCTCACCCAGAACTGTTCGGGATGCGCGACGGACCAGTCGTACAAGGCGTTGTAATCCGGCAGCGACACGCCCCAGCGCGTTTCCGCTGTGCGACGGAAGGCGGTCACGTTTGCGGCTTCGACGCGCGCCGCTGACGGCGTCCACAATGCCTGATCCAATGCACCACTCATAACTGTCTCCTCAGCTCAAGTTTAATTTATTTGTTAATGATTAATCGAACATCCTGCGGATTGTATCCGGCAAGGGCGCAGACTTTCCAGTGCGCGTATCCATCCACACCGTCTTGGCCGCACCATCGGCAAACAGGCGTTCATCGCCTTCGACAAACAACTCGTACCAGGTCATTACGCTTGTCCGACCGGGCTCGCCGCCATACATCTTCACCACCACCGTCGCCGGGTAATTGACCGGCATGTAGAAGGTGCAACTGGCATTGATGATCACCGGCCCGACCGGTTCGTCGGGACTCACACGCGAGCCCTGCAGCTCCAGCCACTCAACGCGCGCCTGCTCGAAATATCTGAAGTAGACGGTGTTGTTGACATGCCCATAGGCATCCATGTCGCCCCAGCGCACCGCCATGCGGGTCGTAAGCAGCAGCTTTCGTTCTGTCGTCATTCGTTCTTCCCTCGATTTGCGCACATCAGCGACAACAATTTACCATACGCAACAGTACGTTCTGAAATCGCAGGGTTCAATCGCTCGCTGCATGCAGCAGCGGTACCCGGCATCGTATTACACTGCACTGTGCAGCAAATACATACAAATAAAGCTTAAGGTAAAAGGAGAAAGGGATGGAACGCGAATCCATGGAGTTTGACGTCCTGATCGTCGGCGGTGGCCCTGCGGGTCTGGCTGCGGCGATCCGCCTCAAGCAGCAGGCTGAAACAAAGGGTCAGGACATCTCGGTGTGTCTCATTGACAAGGGCGCTGAAATCGGCGCTCACATTCTGTCCGGTGCCGTCATGGACCCACGCGCCCTTACCGAACTGTTTCCCGACTGGAAGGAACGCGGCGCACCGCTCAACACCGCGGTCACCGAAGACCGCGTGATCTTCCTCAACGAAACCGGCGGACGCACTGTTCCCAACGGTCTGCTGCCCGACTGTTTCGTCAATCATGGCAATTACATTGTGCGTCTCGGCAATGTTGCCAAGTGGATGGGCGAGCAGGCGGAAGCGCTGGGTGTCGAGGTCTACCCGGGCTTTGCCGCAGCCGAAATCCTGTACGACGAAAATGGTGCAGTGAAAGGCGTGGCGACCGGTGACATGGGGCTCACCCGCGAGGGAGAGCCTGGCCCCAACCATCAACTGGGCATGGAGCTTCACGCGAAATACACCCTGTTCGCCGAGGGTTGTCGCGGCCATCTGGGCAAGCAGCTCGAAGCAAAATACAAATTGCGTGACGGCGTCGATCCGCAAACCTACGGCATCGGCATCAAGGAGTTGTGGGAAGTTCCGGTTGAGAACCACCGCCCCGGCCTCGTGGTTCACACCGCAGGCTGGCCACTGCCCTCCGACACCTATGGCGGCGGCTTCGTCTATCATCTTGAAGACAATCTGGTGTCAGTCGGCTACGTGGTCGGGCTCAACTATACCAACCCCTACCTCTCGCCCTTCGAAGAGTTCCAGCGCTACAAAACGCACCCCGAGATCCGCAAGTTCCTCGACGGTGGCAAGCGACTCGCTTACGGAGCACGCGCCATCACCGCAGGCGGCCTGCAGAGCCAGCCACGCCTGGTCTTCCCCGGTGGTGGACTGATCGGCGACGACGCCGGTTTCCTCAACGCCGCGCGCATCAAGGGCAGCCATGCCGCGATCAAGTCCGGCATGCTCGCGGCCGACGCGGCACTCGATGCACTCGCCAGCAATCGCGAACGCGATGCGCTAACCGCCTACCCGTCGGCCTTCCAGGACTCCTGGCTCCATGCCGAACTGCACAAGACGCGCAACTTCAAGCCCTACATGAAGAAGGGCCTGTGGATGGGCTCGCTGCTGTTCGGCATCGACCAGAAGCTGTTTGGCGGCAAGGTGCCGTGGACGCTGCACAACAGCGCCGACCACATCACCCTCAAGCCGGCAGCCGAGTGCCCGAAGATCGATTACCCGAAACCGGACGGCAAACTCACATTCGACCGCCTCTCGTCGGTGTTCCTGTCCAACACCAACCATGAGGAAGAGCAGCCCTGTCATCTGCAGCTGAAAGATGCCTCGGTGCCGATCTCGGTGAATCTGGCGCTCTACGATGCCCCCGAGCAGCGCTACTGCCCGGCCGGCGTGTACGAAATCGTGCGCGACGGGGATGGCAATGCGCCGCGCCTGCAGATCAACGCGCAGAACTGCGTGCATTGCAAGACCTGCGACATCAAGGATCCAACCCAGAACATCAACTGGGTGGTGCCGCAGGGCGGCGAGGGCCCGATCTACCAGGGCATGTAAGCACACACGAAAACGGGGCGCTCAGGCGCCCCGTTTTTTTTGCTGCGAACCCGGCTGCACGCCGCGCGGCAGTGCCCGCTCACCACTCGTAGCCGACACCGAACTGCAGACTCAGGTCGGCCGGCTTGCGCCCCTCGGCGGGCTGACCTTCCCAATCGAGCACGCCCTGCACCTGAGCGCTCAGTTTCTCGATGATGGGCAGCCTGACGCCGGTGCGCATGCGCAGGGTCACATCGCTCACATCGCGCATGTTCATGTATCCATCCTGCTGATGGAAGAACTCCGCCGAACGTCCGATCAGCCAGTGGCGGTAGCGCACGCCCCAGCCGACAGCCGGGTAGCTCTGGTCTTCGGTGTCCACGCGATTTTCTCTGACCAGATCAAGGCCCCCTTGAACCGACAGCCCGGTCTCATCGACATCGATGACCTGCAGGCCGACACCGGAACCGGTCGAGAAGCGCAGATCGAGATCACGGAAGCGGTCGCGCTCGACCGTGGTCCGACCATATATGAAGCGCTTCTTGCTGACAAACCAGTCGCGGTCCGCGCTGACAAGCAGATTGGAGGCGCTCACATCGCTGCCTTCCGTGCGCTCTTCCCCCTTTGCGCGCAAGGTGAAGCGGGTTTTCTTTGCCACACCGGTCAACTCGCCCTCCGCAACCAGGTGCGTGGTTTCACTGTTTCCGCTGACCGAATTGCCCGCCAGATTCACTCGCCCGCTGTACTCGAACCCCTCACCGGACTGACTTGGCGTCGGGTTCAGATAGGTAATGCGATCAAGCTTGAGGGGTGGCACCTCGGGCACTTCCGCCAGGCGCACGGTGCGCTCTTCGTCGGAGCGCTCGAGCCGGGTATCGAGCCGGCCTTCGTTGCTGCGCATCATCACGTTGACCGGCTTGTCGGTGCTCAGGGTTTCGACCATGCGCCAGTCGATGCGCACCACGCCTGCATACAGCGTCTTGAACTTCAGTCCTTCGGGCGTCTTGCTGACGACGGTGCCGGAAAGGCGATCACCATTGGTCAGCAATACCTCGTCCGCACGGCCCGTAGCCGCCGACGTGAGGAGAGTGAACAGCAGAACGCGACTCAAGGGTCGAATGACAGGTGCGGAATTCATGGGGTGGGGAGGCGTCGAGGAATGTCGCAGTGTCGAAGTGCACTGCGTGTGCAAGCCTATGTCGAAATCGCCCACCTTGCAATGCAGCAAAACACCTGCTTACCACTTGCCTCTCCGACTTCAAGTACGCGTTCCGAGCACCGATTCGGCAGTGACGTGACGGGCGCGGTAGCGCCCCGATACCTCAAGCGTGCCGTCGGCCCCAAGGTGGCTGATCGTGCGCGACACCGTCTCGACCGACAGATCGGTGATCTCGGCAATGTCCTTGAGCCTGGGCAAGGCCAGCCGGGCAGCTTTCCGGCTGCGTGTCAGGCCAGCGGTCATGAATTCAAACAAGCGCCGCACACGATCGCCCGCCTTGCCGCTGCGCAACGCAAGGACCTCGGCCATCCGTCGCTCGGTTGCCGCAAGCATGCCAAGCAACAGCTGCCCGCTGGGTTCTGTCTGGTCGGCGCACCACGGTTCGAGCACGCAAGCCGACAGCGCACGCGCGGTAAAGGTATAGCGGCCAAACAACAGGGTCTCGGCACCGATCACATCACCGGTGACGGCCATGCCGGCAAACTGCAGGCCATCCGGTCCGGGCTGGTCCAGCCGCACCGTCCCCGACACCACCCGCCACGACGTGCCCTCGACCCCCGCCTTGTAAATTGTCTGTCCGCGAGGGATGGGACCGGCTTTCACGCCGGCCTTCCTGGTTTCGTCCAGTTCATCGTTTGTTTCGTTCATTTTTCGGACTCCCTGTCTGCCACTGCCAACCCGTCATGCGCCAGTCGGCACAGCCGTTTCCAGCCTCATCCAGCCCCGACGCGCACGCCCGAACCTGCAACACAGGTCCGGGCGTGCGCCGGAGCATGAGGCGATGTCAGGCAAGCACTATCAGAACTTTACGGTCACGCCCGCATAGATCGAACGCCCCATCCCCGGCACCAGCACACCCCAAGGTACATCGGTGCCCGACATGGTCTTGCCCTGGCCCATGTAAGCGCCGCCCAGCGGGTGATTATAGAAACGGTCAAAGACGTTCTCAACGCCGACATCGAAGCGAACCTGTTTCCATTCATAGCTGCTGCGCAGGTGCAGTAAGCCGTAACCGGCTGTCTCGACCTCGTTGCGTGTCTCCGAGACCTTGTCCTTGTCAGCGACCAGTTCGAGTTCGACGGTATTGGTCCAGCTTCCCAGCTTCTGTTCAAGTGCCAGCCGGGCATTAAGCGGCATCATGCCGTACAGATTGTCGTCCGTCGAAGCGTTCTTGCCTCTGACATAGCTCAAGCTACCCTTACCGGTAAACACGCCCATCGCCTGAGTCGCCCCCAAGAGCATGTGACCCGCGACGTCCACGCCGTACAGACGCGCCGATTCGTTGACAAAGCGCAGATAGACGAAGCCATCCGTCCGGGTCAGGTTTGTCCCGCTGCACACCCCGCCGCTGCTGCAACGCTCGGCGTCAATATAGTTGTCGACATAGGTAAAGTAGGGAGTGACCTTGAGTCCCCACGTTGCGCGATCAGCATCGTGCCAGTCGGCAGTGGCACTCACCGTATGCGCGACTTCGGGCTTCAGGTCCAGATTACCGACGTACCCGTTGCCGTCACCCGCCATGTTGATCATGCGCATCGCCATGCCGTTGGTCGACCACGCATAACGCTCGTAAAGGTTGGGCGAACGCGTCTTCTGCGCATAGCCGAACTCGTAGGTTTGTGCAGACGACGGCGTATACCGGACCAGGGCCGTGACATCCAGGTTCTGGTCGGTCTTGCTGCGATCAGCGGCATTGAACGCAGCCTCATCCACGGCACTGAACGTGCTGCTGTAGCCCTGCACCGTGTCCGCATCCATGCTGACGGTTTCGTGACGCAGGCCGAACTGTGTCAGCCACTGCGGCGTCCACGCCGCTTCCCACTCTCCGAACACCGCAAAGCGGTCACGTTCACCGTTACGAATGTTCCAGAAGGTGTTCGGCGCCATGCCCTTACCGGATGCCTCCCACCAGTCATCCAGCTCATACTGCTGAACTTCGCCCCCCACCCGCAGGATATCGCGCTCGGACAAGGCTATATCGGCCTTCAGCGACACGCCGGTGTTGTTTCCTTTGGTGTCCATCGGCATCCCCGCCGCCCTGCCATTCATACCCGGCAGGATCGGCCCCGGAATACCATCCGAGTTCGGCACGTTGTTGGGGCCATACCAGTACAGTTTGTCGTCGCCGAACTGCATCTCGTGACGTGTGGTCTCGTTGTAGGCCCGCGCCTCGAGGCCGCCCCAGTCGAACGTTCCCTTGTAGCGCAGATTGACCTGTTCGCTATGGTTGCCGGTCATGTCCATGCGCTGATTCGGCCAGCCCTGCTCGGGAATGTCCTGAACACCAAGCTTGAGTTCCACCAAGTGGTTCTCATGGCGGTAACCCATTGCGAGCGACTGGTTGGATGTCTCGTAAGCCGACGAACCGACCTCGTCGCCATCCAGCCAGCCACGACCGGCTGCAGCCAGCCCCTCCGGCTTGAAGTCGCCGCCGGCCTCATAGTTGTCGGCCTTCGCGGAGGAACCGCGATAACTCACGCTCAACGATTCATTGGCAAAGGTCGCCGAGAGATTGCCACCCATTGCATCGCCATTGCTGCGGTAGAACGCGCCGACCTCACCCTTGAGCAGGTTGCCCTCACCCGGACGGGCAAACTCCGGATCGGGAGAGTCGACGAGAATGGTCCCGCCGATGCTGTCACCACCAAGGCTCACTGGCGTGATCCCAGCGAACACCTGAACACTCGATACGTTCGTCGGATCGATATACGACAGCGGCGGGTTCATGTGATTGCCGCAGGCAGAGATCAGATCCATGCCATCGACCTTGATGCGCAGCCGGTCATCGGCAAGCCCACGAATCGCGGGCAGGCTCGACACGCCACCCGCGCCATAGAGCGCAACACCCTCCACACCCTTCAACAGGCTCGCGCTATCGCTTGTGGCGGTGCGCTTGCCTGCGACAGCCGTCTGGTTCATTTGTCCGCGCGACTGCGGCAGCGGGGCAATCCCGGGGGCGGACACGACAATCTCGTCGAGTTTCGGAGCGCCCTCGCTCGCGTTACCAGCCTGCGCCAATGCCACCGGGGCACAAAAGGCCATGGCAAGCGCCAGAGACAGGCGAGTGGGTTTCAAATCATTTACATTCATCTACATCGCTCCAGTAAGAAAATCACACCAGCAAAACACGTTTCAAACCCAGGACAATCAGCACCAGTCCGGCCCCTCCTCCCATCCAGCCGGCCAGCCAGCTGCGGCCATCGAGCAAACGGCTGCCGAGAACACCGAACAAGGGCACGAGCAGCAGCAAGGGCGTCACCGCAGCCCCCATGCCGAATGCAAGACCGTGGCCGAAGCCGGCACCCGCGCTGCCCGACAGCCCACACACGGTAAGCAGCCAGCCCAGCGGTGCGCACGGAGTGAGGCTCAGCGATGCACCAAGCAGAAAAGGCGGCAAGGACGCCCCGCGTCGCAAGGCACTGCAGCCGGAGGCGTCTCCGGCGGGAATCGGCAACTCCGCGGAAAGCGCACGCTTGCTGACGAAACGCATGGGCTGTGCGGCGGCAGGAACGGCCAACGGGGCAGCCCGGCGCGGAACGCGGCATGCCAGGTTGCGCAGGATGGGAAGCAGCAACCACCCGCCCGCAAAGCAACTGGCCAGCCCGATCGACAGGTTGCCCACGCCGCTTGCCAGCCAGCGCGACAAGACTTCTCCCAGTGAGCCGGCCAGCAGCCCAAGCAGGCTGTAGGCAAACACCCGGCCCCCAATGAAACGCCAGGTGTCTGCCATTGCACTGTCATGGCCCCTGCCACGCCCGAGCACAAAGGTTCCCATGAAGGGAAGACAGGTTACGGTGCAGGCCGTGAGACCCATCGACACACCGAGCATCATCGAGCCGAGCAGGCCGAGTTCGCCCTGCGGCCCGCCCAGCAAGGTCAGCGGATAGTCCGTCAACGCGGCATTCATGATTGGGCCCCGGTCGTCGGCTTGCGCACGATGCGAACCGGCTTGACCGTGCCATCGGGCATCTCGGCGGCCATGCGCTTCTTGTAGTAGTCGCGCGACGAGCGGAAGAGCGCAAATGGCCCGAGCTTGACCTGGATCACGTCGTCATCGGGGCAGAACTCGGCACACCGCCCGCACAGGGTGCAGTCGTCGTGGTATGCCTTGCGCCCGTGTTCAGTGTGAATCTCGGTAATGTCCATCGGACAGGCCTTGGCGCAGATTCCGCATTTCTCGCACTTGTCATGCGGTTTCTTGACCAGTCGTGCGAGCGAGAGATGGCGAAAGGCGGCATTGAGCGCCAGCATCGGACAGATGCGGCAGAAGGGCTGGCGGATGGCAAGCGCACCAACCGCAACGAAGCCGAACAGGGTGTTGCCGAGTGCGCCGATGGCGAACCCCCATGCGCTTTCCATGTTGAGTGCGAACTCGTTCGTGTTGCCGCTGAGCAAGGTGGTGGCAATGCGCGAAGGGCACACATCGCAATACGGATTGCCGAACTCGTGCGGTGTGACTCCGAGCCCCGTGAGCAGGGGGAACACCAGCACCAGCGCCAGCACCACCAGCCACTTCACCGGCCGTACCCGCCCCAGCTTGTCGCCGGAGATACGGTGAAGGGGGAGCCCGAAACGGCGTCCGACGCGCTGGATGATCTCCTGCAGGGTGCCGAGCGGACAGACCCAGCCGCAGAACGCCTTACCCAGCACAAAGAAGAAGGCGAGGAAGGTGAGCATGGTCATTGCCAGCGGCAGCAGGATCTTCAGCGTCACATCCTGCGCCTTCACCAGCGCTTCGCCCACGCGGTGGTGCATCTGGTGCTGGAGGGGGATCAGCACACAATAGCTGCCATTCTGCATGTCATAGGCGCAGGACAGTGCGGGCAAGGCATCGGAGATTTTCTCTGCCGAGTAATGCCCCACCACGCTTGCGCCCCAGACGGTTACGAACAGCATCACGATCTGAACCCAGAGCCGTACGCGTGACAAGCTCGGCAACACCGACTTGAGTGCCTCAGGCATCGTCGTTCTCCTTGCGTCGTAACAGGGGCGCGGCAATCACCATGCCGACGATCCCGAATGCAGCGCCCCAAGTAAGGCTTCGGCTGCGCTCGGCCTCTGGCACATAGACATGATTGAAAGCGGTCAGGTAGGTCTGATTGCCATCGTTGTATGCCGTCGACAGGACGAAGCCCGCGCGCTCGCGTCCGCCATGGCCACCGGCCTCGACCTTGCGTGCGCCGAAATCACGCGGAAAGACGAGCGCCGCGATGCCTGCATCATCGGTGAAGGCCATGGCGCGGCTGCCGTGCTCGGTCTCGAGTGTCAGCGCCTGCCCGGCGAGCGGCTGCCCCTGCCAGCGCACGAGGAAGCGGCACTTCTCGCTTTCCCGATACTGCGCATGCTCGCGCGGCAGAGGCTGCGGCACGATCTCGAGTTCGCCCTTGCGGCGGTCGAGCAAGGCCGTGGGTGCGTCCCCCGGGTTGCTGAAGTACCAGACCGTCGACGCGACACGAACCACGCCGTCACGCTGTTCACGCGCCTGCGCCCAGTGGTAGTTGCCCATCATGGGCGCGGACGCCTGAATGCTTGCCCGCCCGTCCGTCGCCGCGTAATCGACTACAAGCCTCTCGGAGGCGCCACCCGGCGCGAAGACCGTGACCTTGTCCGCGTCAATGCCGGACAGGCGCAGCGCGGCTGCACCGCGCCCACCACCAAAGGAGGCAGACAGCATTGGCAGACTGCTCCACGGAGCGCCCGTCGCACGCGCCGCCGCTTTGGGGCGTACTGCAGTCGATTCGCCTTGTGCGACGTCCGGCGAATGACCCTGGTGCTGCGCCTGTGCGCCGCCAACGATAAGCAGTCCGGCCAGCAGAACATGAACCTTGAGTGTCATCGTCTGCGCCTCAGCGGAAAGCGTAGCGATACGTCAGCATCACCTGACGTGGGGAGGCTGCGGTGTAGGTCACCTTTCCGCTGGTGTCCTTCTTGACCTCGAAGGCATAGCGTTTGTCGAAGAGGTTGTCGACGTTGAGGGTCAGGGAGTGCTGATCGCGCTCGTAACCTACCGACAGGTTCGTCACCCAGTCCCAGCCCTTGTACTTCTCGGTATTGGCGTTATCCAGCCAGTATTCGCCCCAGTTCAGCCCGGCCAGTCGGGCCCGCCACCCGCTGGCCGACTTCCAGCCAATGAAGACGCCGTACTGGTGGCGCGGCACGAAGGGCAGCGTATTGCCTGCGCGGTCCTCATTGACCACCGAGCCCCCCACGCGGACCGGTTCGCTGAAGCTGTCGTAGGTGTAGTCCGACCACGCGTAGTGACCGCCGATATCGAAGCCGCCGCCCACATTGAAGCTGCCGGACAGCTCAACCCCTTTCTTGTCCGTCTTGCCCGCGTTGGCGTACTCGGTCACCCCGCCGGTGTTGATCTGGACAATCTCGTCCTCGACAGTGGTCGAGTACACGCTGGCGTCGAACTGCCAGTCGCGGCTACGCCCCTTGACCCCGAACTCCACGTTGCGCGACACCGGCGCGTCGAGTTCCGGGTTGCTGGAGATCTCCCCTGAAGACGGCACCTGGCCCGCCTGCGCGACCATGGCAAACAGGTTGATCGCATTGTTCAGCCTGTAGCTGACTGCAAGCTTGGGTGCAGGCAGGCGAAAGGTCTTCTCGGTCTTGGCAAAGCCGTCACCCGCGACGTACTTTCCGGACGCGTAGTCGTAGCGCGTGATCTCGTTGGTCTCGTCTTCCATCCGGATGACGTCGTAGCGAAACCCTGCATCGACGATCCAGCGCGGCCCCGGTCGCCATGATTCCTGCAGGTAGAGCGCGCTGAGCACGCTTGAACTCGTGCTGGTCGAAGCCAGCGCACCCTTGGCGTCGGACAGCGTGGACAGAATGCGTCCGCCAGGCGTGGTGAGTACGTCGCGATACTGGTACTTGACTGAATCGGGTACCTCTTCCTTGCGCGCGGTGACACCGCCCACCAGGGTGCCGTTGCCATGGTTCCAGCTGGCTTCGAGATCGGTACCGAGGTTGACCACCCAGTCGCGGGTCTCGTTGATCAGGCCGGTGACCGGGTGGTAGTGGTACCAGGTGTTGTAATAGAAACGTGGCTTGAAGGTGAAGTCTCCGCGCTCCATCTCGAGACGCGAATTGAAGAACCATACCTTCGAGTAGCGACCGGAGTTCTTCCACGCCTCTGACGTGTCTTCCTGCTCCCCGGTACGCTTGAACGTTTCGAACAGCGTCTGATCCATCGCTCCGGGCAACTGCATGTTGGCCTCGGCGTAGGACAGTTCGCTTTCGAGCACGTCCTGCTCGGTCAGAATCCAGCCGTGCTTGAGCGAGGTCTGGGTGGTGTCGAATGTGTTCCAGGTGCGCCAGTCGTTGTCCATCTTGCGATGCGTCGCCGTCACCGCGAGCGCGTGCCGTTCGCCGACGATGCCATGGCGGAGGTGATAGTTCTCCGTCCCGTCGGAGCCGAATCCCACCTTGGCGTTATTGGCCGTGGTATCAAAGACCGATTTGGAGAAAACCTGAATCGCACCACCGGCACTACCGGAGGCGAACAGGTTACCCGGCCCCTTCGCCACTTCGATGCGCTCGATGTCCTGGGTGTCGACGAAGTCGAGACGGGTGAAGCTGTCGGGATCGGACAGCGGCACACCATCGCGCAGCACCATGATCTCGCGTATGCCGTAGGCTGCCTTGAGGCCCGCCCCACGAATGATCAGCCGAGCGTCAAAACCACCGTTCTTGCTGTCGATAAGAACGCCCGGAATCTCCTGCAGGGCCTCCTTCATGTTGAACATCTTCTTTTCCGCGAGCGCCTCCTTGCCGACCACTGCGATCGCCTGCGGTACGTCTGCTGTCTTTCGTTCCTCACGCGTCGCGGTGACGCTGATCTCGTCCAGCATCGGAGCTTCGCCACCAGCCACATCAGAGGCTGCGGCAGGAAAAGCCGTGGCAATCGCCAGGCAGACGAGGCTGATTTTCGGGCTGCAATACATTTCCGTTACCTGTTCTCAAAGTGCTTTGAAAACTCGTCGATCCATGCTGAACACAGTCGAAGCACGACCGAACGGGCGCTGGCGACCGACGCCCGGAGCCTTTCCGGGTGTATTCAGACGCATCAAGCCGCGCGACTGGGGCGGACCAGCGTCCTGCGCATGGCGCACGACGAGAAAAATTCAGAAGAGACGCGGCGTAACGGGAGGGCCGCGCGAGAACGCTACAAGCCAGACAGTGCGCTGGCGCGGGTATTCGGAAGGCTGGGGAAAACGGGCGCTGCCATCAACAACCGCCTCAAGGATGAGGGTTGCGAGCTCAGGCAGCACAGCCGCATGACAGGCATGCGGCAGGCAGAACGGGCAGGCATTGCGTTCGCTGCCATTTTCGAGCGGGGTGTCACCCGCCTCTTCCGCCGACAGATCGACCAGGATCATGCCGCCGGTGGTGCAGATCTCCGTCCAGCGTGCAGGATCGCTCGCGCGCAACAGTGCCTGCCCGAAAACGGGCATGAGCGCGCTCAGCAGGATCACGAATATCGCGACCCGCGCAGCAAGCACCTGATGGCTGAAACGTCTGACCATGAACTGAATGGGACTGAATCGGAACGGTGGAAACGCGCCGGCCGAGCAGACACCGCACTCAGTGCGAATGTCCGGCTGACCGGCCCGGGTGATCAGTGCATCTTGTGCATCTGCATGCCGCCGGCCGCGCTGTTGAGCGGACGCACCGGCGCATTGATCTCAACGCTTTCACGCTTGCCGTCCTTGCCTTCGACAACGACGGTCAGCGGCACCATGTCACCCTCTTTCACCTGAGCATTGAGGTTGATGAGCATGACGTGATAGCCGCCGGGCTTGAGCTCGACCGCCTTGCCGGCCGGCAGATCCAGCCCAGGGATGGCGCGCATCTTCATCACATCCTTTTCCATCACCATTTCATGGACTTCGACCACTTTAGCCGCAGGCGAACGCACCTCCACGAGCTTGGCGTCCACTGGCGAGGTGATCTGCATGAACGCACCCGTTGCCTTCTGTTGTGGAACGGTGGCACGCACCCACGGATCGGAAACCGTGATCTCGGCGAACGCGGCGGAAGAGATGAGGGCTGCACACAGGGAGGCGATGACTTTCAGTTTCATGGTGTTCTCCTTAGAGGCGGGGTGAAGCGGTTTGGATCAGGGTACTCACATCGGCCGCAACGGATTCGGCCGGACTCTGGTAGGACACGGCCAGACGCAAGCGGCCTGCCGGATCGAAAACGTAGCTCGTTGCGCTGTGGTCCATTGAGTACGAGCCGCCGGTCGGCACCTTGCGGTAAAACACGCGAAACTCGTCGGCGACCTTGCGAGTATCTTCGAGGCTGGTATAGAGCCCGAGGAAATCAGGATCGAACGCAGCCGTATAGGCCTTGAGCACACCGGGCAGATCCCGCTCCGGGTCGACACTGACAAAAATCACCTGCAGCTTGTCTGCATCGACGCCGAGCAAACGCCGCACCTCGGCTGCGCGCGAAAGCGCGGTCGGACAGATGTCCGGACACTGGGTGAAGCCGAAGAACATCATCACGACCTTGCCGCGGAAGTCCTCGAGCGTGCGGGTCTTGCCATCGGGGTCGAGCAGGCTGAAATCATGGCCAAAGTTGGCACCGGTAATATCGGTGTTCCTGAAGCTGATTGTTTCCTTGCTGCAGGCGCTCAAGCCTATCGCAAGGAACAATCCGACGATGAGCACGAACAGCGTCCGCGACAGGTGGGTCCGCGCCGGCCCGGCGTGGCGAGAATCGTGAAAAGGCATGAATGCCTCCGGAATCGGTGATTACACTGCGCCAGCCACGCACGGATTGCGGGCTGAACGCGTTCAGCGACGATCAGGAGGCAGAGGGTGGGGCGCGGGGACTCGATGCCGTCCACGCAAACAGCGGCCGGGGAGCGGAGAAGAAAAGCGGGGGTTCGAGCGCGGTCACGCCGCTCACGGCAAATCCGGCTGACAGATCAGGCGGCAGCCCGAACGAGCCTGCGTGCGGACAGCAATAAGGACAGGACGCGGTAGATGCGCCCGACGTGTCGTCACCTTGCTGCTGGCTATCAGCGTCGACCGCAATCCACGTCATGCTGGAAGCCGAACACACCTCAATCCAGCGCTGATGGCCATCCCCGAGCGCCGTCATTGCCTGGCTCACCGCGGGCGCGAGCGCGCCGAGCAGGATCGCGAAAGTTGCGAACCAGGCAGCAAGGCGGAATTGGCGTCTTCGGATGAACATCAATCAGGGTCGGGGCAAAGAGTCTGGCGAGCAGACTGGCAGGGTGTCCGGTAATGTCGGCCGATTATAGACGTTTCGACACATTGAAACTTGACCCAGATCACTTAATGCTGTGCGACGCGACGCCTGCAGCACTGCGCACGCAGTGTGATCATGCAAGCTCCTGTTCGGCCGCTCTGAAGCGCCCCCACCCTGATGGAGGCCTGGCGCTGAACGCCCGCTGCGCACAGGCAGGCCTGAATGGCACAACAGGGTGCCGGTTCCCCGGTCACCCCGTTGTCACGCCCGAACCGGGTCGGGCGCCGAATCAGCAGACAGGCGCCGAGCCGATCAACCCAGCCACTTCCGCGCGTTGCGGAACATGCGCAGCCACGGTGATGCATCCGGGCTCTCGTCGATCATCCACTGCGGTGCCCACGACATCTGCAGCGTGCGGGCTGTGCGCTCGGGGTGCGGCATCATGATGGTGAAGCGACCATCGGCGGTGGTGAAGCCGGTCGCGCCCAGCGCCGAACCGTTGGGGTTCTGCGGGTAGGTCTCGGTCGGCTGGCCATAGTTGTCGACATAGCGCAGCGCGAGCAGCGCCTTTTCGCGGTCGGCTTCAGCCGCGAACACCGCCCTGCCCTCGCCGTGACTGACCACGATCGGCATGCGGCTGCCGGCCATGCCGGCGAGCAGGATGGACGGGCTGTCGACGACCTCGGTCATCACGAAGCGGGCCTCGAACTGTTCGCTGCGGTTGCGATGGAAGGTCGGCCAGGCTTCGGCCCCCGGAATGATCGGTGCGAGGTGGGCCATCATCTGGCAGCCGTTGCACACGCCCAGCGCAAAGCTGTCGGAGCGCCCGAAGAAGGCTTCGAACTCTGCGCGCAGCCGGGAATTGAACAGGATGGACTTGGCCCAGCCCTGGCCGGCACCGAGCACATCGCCATACGAGAAACCGCCGCAGGCCGCCAGACCGTGGAAGTCGAGCAAGTGCTTGCGGCCGGACTGCAGATCGGACATATGGACATCGACCGCCTCGAAGCCGGCGCGCTCGAAGGCGGCTGCCATCTCGAACTGCGAGTTCACACCCTGTTCGCGCAGCACGGCGACTCTGGGTCGGGCGCCGGTAGCGATGAAGGGTGCGGCGACGTCTTCGGTGACATCGAAGGAGAGCGCCACCGACAGGCCGGGGTCGG
Organism: Azoarcus sp.; assembly: GCA_023230755.1. Classification (GTDB taxonomy): domain Bacteria; phylum Pseudomonadota; class Gammaproteobacteria; order Burkholderiales; family Rhodocyclaceae; genus Parazoarcus. The sequence goes on along the minus strand of JALNWS010000044.1, from coordinate 2,446 downwards.
TCGCATCGGCGAGGCCGTCGAACTCCTGCTGTACGCATGCTGCATCGTCACGCAGACGCGCGATCTGGTAACTGGTCTCGGACCAGGCCTGCATCAGCTCGCTGCGGCTGGCACCGAGCACGCGCTTGGCGCTGCGCCAGAAGCGGATTTCATCCTTGTCGTTGGGCTCGCCGATGAAGTGATAGGTCAGGCGGGCTTCACGCAGGATCTCGGTGATCTTTGAGCGCTCGTCGCGGCGGATCTGGATGACCGCACCGAGTTCTTCGGCAAACAGACCGGCGATCAGCTTGTCGTCGAAGCGGCCCTTGAGCATGTCGGGCTTCTTCTCGAGGCCATCGACGTCGTTCATGTAGGGGTCGTAGCACACCGTATCGAGCACCAGCGACAACCCGCACTTGCTGGCAAAAGCCATCTCGCACACCGCGGCGAACAGGCCGCCGTCGGAGCGGTCGTGATAGGCCAGAATCAGCCCTTCGCGACGCAGACGCTGGATCGCGGCAAAGAACGCAGCGAGCTGCTCCGGGTCGACGTCCGGTGCGTGCTCGCCCACCGAGTTGAACACCTGAGCCAGCACAGACCCGCCTAGGCGGTTCTTGCCGTTGCCCAGGTCGATCAGCATCAGCTCGGTGTCGACGCCTTCGGGCAGCTGCAGTTGCGGCGTCAGCGTGCGGCGGATGTCGGTCACCGGCGCAAAGGCGGTAGCGATCAGCGACAGCGGCGATACCACCTGCTTGTCCTCGCCATTGTCGGACCACGCGGTGCGCATCGACAGCGAGTCCTTGCCCACCGGAATCGACACCCCGGCCTTGATACAGAAATCGGACACCGCCTTCACGGTATCGAAGAGCTTGGCGTCCTCACCACGATGACCGGCCGCTGCCATCCAGTTGGCTGAGAGCTTGACGTCGCCCAGGTCGGCGATATCGGCAGCCGCGATGTTGGTAATCGCCTCGGCCACGGCCATGCGTCCGGAAGCCGGCGCATCGACACAGGCCAGCGTGGTGCGCTCGCCCATGGCGAAGGCTTCGCCGCGATAGCCCTGGAAGCTCATCGCGGTAACCGCAACGTCGGCCACCGGCACCTGCCACGGCCCGACCATCTGGTCGCGCGCGGTGAGGCCGCCCACCGAGCGGTCGCCGATGGTGATCAGGAAACGCTTGCTCGCGACCGTCGGGTTGCGCAGCACACGCAGGCCCGCGTCCATCAGATCCATGCCGGTGACGTCGAACGGCGGCAGATGGACGGCGCGGCGCGACACGTTGCGCGTCATCTTCGGCGGCTTGCCGAGCAGGACCTGCATCTCCATGTCGACCGGCTTGTTGTCGAAATGACGGTCGCTCACGGTGAGGTGACCATCGTCGGTAGCGGTACCGAGCACGGCGAAGGGGCAGCGCTCGCGCTCGCAGAAAGCACGGAACTGGTCGAGGCTTTCCGGTGCGATCGCGAGCACATAGCGCTCCTGCGACTCGTTCGACCAGATCTCGCGCGGGCTCATGCCCGGCTCTTCGATGTGAACTTCGCGCAGTTCGAAATGCGCGCCGAGGCTGGCATGGTCGGCCAGCTCCGGCATCGCGTTCGACAGGCCGCCTGCACCGACGTCATGGATGGCGATGATGGGGTTGGCCTCGCCCTGCTGCCAGCAGGCGTCGATCACTTCCTGGCAGCGGCGCTGGATCTCGGGGTTGCCGCGCTGCACCGAGGCGAAGTCGAGATCGGCCGCGTTGGTACCGGTGGCCATCGACGAGGCGGCACCGCCGCCCAGACCGATGAGCATGCCCGGACCGCCCAGCTGAATCAGCAGCGTGCCCGGCGGGAAAGTCGGCTTGTGCGATTGCCGCGCCTGGATGCTGCCCAGACCGCCGGCGATCATGATCGGCTTGTGGAAGCCGCGCACCTCGCCCTGCACTTCCTGCTCGAACGCGCGGAAGTAACCGGTCAGGTTGGGACGGCCGAATTCGTTGTTGAAGGCAGCGGCACCGATCGGGCCTTCGATCATGATGTCGAGAGCGGAGGCGATGCGCCCGGGTTTGCCGTAAGGCTTTTCCCACGGCTGCTGATAGCCGGGGATGTTCAGGTTGGAGACCGAGAAGCCGGCCAGGCCCGCCTTCGGACGCGAACCGCGACCGGTCGCGCCTTCGTCGCGGATCTCGCCACCGGCACCGGTGGCAGCGCCCGGGAAGGGCGAAATCGCGGTGGGGTGGTTATGGGTTTCCACCTTGGCGAGAATATGGGTTTCCTCGCTGTGGTAGGCAAAGCGCCCGGCTGCGTCCGGGTACAGACGCTCGATGGTCGCGCCCTCGATCACCGAGGCGTTGTCCGAGTAGGCCACGATCGTGCCTTCCGGGTGCGCCTTGTGGGTATCCTTGATCATGCCGAACAGGGTCTTCTCCATCGGCCGGGCATCGATCACCCAGTCGGCGTTGAAGATCTTGTGCCGGCAATGCTC
>JALNWS010000043.1 GCA_023230755.1 Azoarcus sp. | reverse complement strand
CCGGTGGTATTCGACCGAAGGGCTCGGCGGCATAAGCAATATCGACATGGTCGTCGTCGACGGACCACCCGCGACCACATGCAAGCTCGCACGCTACCCCGCCCTGCCCATGCTGGAAGGACGGCTGTCAGATCTCAGCCACCTGTACATGGACGACGCGGCCCGTCCGGAGGAGACTGAAATGGTCAGACGCTGGATTGCAGAGCGCGACCCGGGAACAATCTCGGTTATACAGATCCCTTGCGAAAAAGGATGCGCTGTATTGAGCGTCAACCGTCGCCCGTAGGATGCGCGCCTTTGCCGCAGCCTTAAGCAGGACATATCGCACACTTGAGTGCGCGGCCACCACACGCCAGATAACGCAGCCACTATAATCACGGCCGTTCCCGTTTGCATCGTCAGTCGCCCGACACCGGCGCTGCGCTTTATCGCCACAAGGGCCACCTGCCAGTGCTTCAATCGCTCATGCTATATCGGTCCGACACGAGTGTGCGGCAACCGCAAGGAATCCTGCACACTGACCGGACGCCAAAAGTTAGGCACATACGGAGCATCATCCTGCGGTTACGGCAGGCCGTATGAAAGGAGTCCGCCTCGGCCTTCTGATCTCGGTTTCCGAGCGCTACGCGCTCGCGATCGTAGCGCTCGCCTCCTCAATCCTGGTCGCCCGCATCCTGACACCGGAAGAGATCGGCATCTACTCGGTGAGCCTCGCCGTCGTCGCTGTCGCCCAGGTTCTACGCGATTTCGGGATCGGCAGCTTTCTGGTCCAGGCAAAGGAACTCACTGACGCCTACGTGCGCACCGCCTTCGGCATTTCACTGGTCATCGGCGCCTCGCTTTTCGCCATCGTGTGGGCGCTGGCGCCTTTTGCTGCGCGCTTCTATAACGAACCCGCCTTGCTCGAAACGCTGTTCCTCAGCTCACTCAACTTCCTGATCCTGCCCTTTTGCAGCATCTCGATGGCCATTTTGCGGCGCGAGATGCGCTTCAAGCGGATTGCCGCTGTCAACCTCATTGCAGCCATCGCCAGCGCCATCACCATTGTCTATGCGGCCTACCTCGGTGCGGGTCCGAACAGCATGGCAATCGGCTCGGTGGTGCTGTCGCTCGTAACCGGACTCGGCACCTGGTTTGCCCGTAGCAACCGCCGCTTCCTGATGCCTGCGTTCACCGAGTGGCGAGCATTGCTCAGCTACGGCGGCCAGGCCACGGCGGCGTCGGCCGTCACCTCGATCGCGGTCAGCAGCAACGATCTCGTACTCGGCAAGGTACTCGGCTTCGGCCCGGTCGCGATCATTAGCCGTGCGCAGGGGCTGATGAACCTGTTCCACCGTGATTTCATGACCGCGATCCGCAACGTTGCCTTCCCCGCGTTCGCAACCGCACACAGGGAAGGCCAGGCGTTAGAGGAGAAATACATTGCCAGCGTCACCTCCATCACCGCGATCGCCTGGCCATTTTACGGCATGCTGGCCCTGTTTCCGCTTGAGATCATGCGGTTGATGTTCGGTCCACAGTGGGATACCGCTGCCAACCTCGTACCGATCTTCGCCATGGCTGGTGCTGTCTCGGCATCCGTCAACCTGGTTCAGCCGCTATTGATCGCATCGGGACGGATTGATCTTGCTTCCAAGGCAGAATTTATCGTGCAACCCATCCGTTTCGTTTTAATTGCGGTAACGGCCATTGTTTTCGAGAACATCACCGCCTGCGCCATCGCGTATCTTCTGGTCACGATTCTTACGACCCCTGTGTTCTACTGGTTCAAGCACAGGGCCATCGCCACCGATTTCCGTCATCTTGCACAAGGGCTTGCTCGCAGCGCGCTGGTCTCGATCTGCACCCTGGCGGCACCTGCGATCTACTCGTTTTCGGCTGGCTTCGGCCGCAGCGAACCGGAACCCATTTCCTTGTTCGTTACGACTGCCATCATCACCGCCCTCGTCTGGCTTGTGGCGCTACAGTCCTTGGGACACCCTCTGTCGAAAGATCCCGCCTTTTTGCGTATCCGCAGTCGCATCAAGAGACCATTCTGACCATTCTCGATGGAGCGCCCCATGAGTTCGATCGCCATCGTAATCGTGACGTATCAAGGCAGCGAGTGGATTCGACCGCTACTCAACTCCTTGCATGAAAACTCACTGTCAACGTCGATCATCATCGTGGACAATGCTTCGAACGACAACACATGTGAGATCGTGCGCAACGAATTCCCCGACACCACACTTATCGCGCTAGACACTAACCTGGGATTTGGTGGCGGCAACAATGTCGGGATTACGCACGCACTCAAAGCCGGATTTGAGTACATCTTCCTGGTAAACCAGGACGGTATTGTTCCGCGCGACACAATCCGGACTCTCCACGACTTCATGAATAATAATAGGGAGTTTGGCATCGCGACGCCTGTACATTGCAGCCCGGACGATACCTGCCTTGACCAGAAAACCTACACTGGATATCTCCGCTCCTATGGATTCGAATACCTGTCAGATGCAGCCCTCGGCAATCCAATACGCGCCGGTTACCGCATCCGCGGCATCAATGCCGCCGCATGGTTCGTGCGGGCCGACACGTTCAGAAAAGTTGGCGGATTCGACCCCATCTTCTTCATGTACGGTGAGGACGATGATCTGATCGCACGCTTCGAACATCACGAGATTCCTTTCGCACTCGTGCCTGCTGCGCGTTTCGTACATCTAAGGCAACCCCAACGGGGCATGCCGAGCGCCATTTCGGCTCGAATCAAAGGAGAGGCCCGTCGCACTCGCGCAACGCTTCTGGCGAGAATAAAGCGTCCCGGAACGTCACTGACATTTGCCGCAAGCACCCTGATCGCGCTCGGCATCATCCAGCCAACCGCGGCCTTCATCCTCAGGCGCGACTTTGTGACCGTAATCGCACATTGGATCGCTACTTTCCAAACCGCGATGAGCCTCAAGAAAGCATTCCAGCACAAAAGCATCTGCGAAAATGAGGGGCATCACTACCTAGAGTGTTGAGCCCACACCATTCATTGGCTCGCAAGCCAATGACACTTTGAACCAGTTCTGTTTAGGCGGCATGGCGCGGATCGTACAACCAGCTAAATTGACGGGGCTCTCGGCCCAGCTCGTTTCACTCGGATTCTGCAATGATGATTGATGCTGTAACTTCAACCCTCGCTTCATACCTTCTATATTTTAAAGCGTTAGTCAAGAGTTCCGGCGTTTTCCGGCAGGCGCCCAATCAAATTCCGGCAGCGGAGAAACACCTGCTCCTGATAACCTGGGCCTTCCCCCCCGTTGTATCGGGGGGCGTCTATCGACCGCTGTCGTTTGTGCGGGCTGCCGCGATGAACGGGTGGAAGGTAACCGTCATCTGCGGGCCCGGCCCCGCGAAGACGGATGCCGCCGGCCAGTACCTTGCGCAGCAGATTCCGGCTAACGTCTCGATCCACCGAATAGCCCTCCCAGAGCGCAGACCGAGCCACAACTGGTTCCCTCGCGTAGATGGAGGGCTATTGAATGCGCTTTCAATTGCGAATATTGCAGTCCCAGCGACTCGTGGCAAAACCATCGTTATGGCGTCCGGACCTCCGTTCTGCAGCTTTGTCGGCGGATGGCTCCTGTCCAGGCGACTCGGGGCGCCACTGGTCCTTGACTATCGCGACGAATGGACCCAGTGTCCATTCGAGTTCGTCACGGCCACTGGACACGACAGGACCTGGGAAAAGCGTTGCCTGCGGGCTGCCGCGACCGTTCTGGTGACGACCCAGTCATTCACACACCAGATCGAAGAGTCCTTCCCATTTGTCCCGGAGGAAAAGATCAAACTCATTCCCAATGGCTACGAGCCATCAGATTTCGCCACGGATGAAGTCGACTCAGTGCCTTCCTCAAAGGCGCAGGATAGCCTATTGACGATTTCGTACCTTGGATACCTTGCAGAACACATCGATCCTGACGAATTCATCAATACATTCGAGCAGGCATTGGAACTGGAGCCCAGCCTGCAGGCCCGCCTCCGCCTCCGGTTTGTCGGCAAACGGAACCCAATCGTAGAGGACAAATTTCGAGCATCAAGGATGGCGGAACTGATTCAGTTCACAGACCAGGTGAGTAAGCAGGACGCGGCGCGGATCATGCGGGAGTCCAGCGCCGTTCTGCTGTTCAATCCTCCCAGGCTTTCACGCTATCTCCCGGGTAAGCTCTTCGACTATGTTGCATCAGGGGCAAGCCTGCTCGTCTACGGAAGCGGTGGAGAGGTCCAGAAGGCCATCGCCAGGTCATCGACGGGAGAGGTCGTTACGGCAGGTGACCCGCAAGCCCTCGCACAAGCACTTGTCCGTCTCCTGGCGACAGAAGACTCCTCACACAACCCTGACAGGCAAAAGTGGCTCCATGCTCACGAGAGAGGGCGAATTGCCGAAACGATGCTCGCTCACCTTGAAACAATCCTCGACCAGAAAGGCTAGATCTTACGATGGCCGTTCGCTGCATATTCTATTGCCATGCGAGCGAGTTCCACACCCGAAATCCGGCCCCTGGACGAACACATAGGAAAACCGCCTGCAAACGCCCCCAACAAAAGGAACCGCTCCAGCCCATGTTCTCGACGCAGACTTCTCTCTCGCCCTTACCATGGCACGTTCGCTGCACCACAAGGCGTCCAGGTAGATGTCACACTTGGCAGATGAAGATGATCGGGCGGTATTCGACGACAAGGGTTACGTCGGCAACCAGTTCAAGCCCTCTAACCACAGGATGTCCTCGAACTATGCGCGAGTCGAACACGTGTGTCGTGTCATCAAGCGCCAGTTCGGCTACACGAAGGTGTGTTACAGGAGGATCGCAAAGAACGCCGCGCAGGAGTTCTCGTTGATCGGGCGGAGCAATCTCTACTCAAGACGATCCCTGATAAGTTAATGGGCGAAATCCACCCGCTGCGTCCAAAAACGTCCGATCGAAGCCGAAAGGGCCTCGAAGAACAGCGACTGAAGCGGAAAGGTCGATCACCGGAGCCGGCGAGAAATGACTGGTTTGAGTAAGTTGCTCAGAACACCAATTGATCAGAGGCTCCCTAAGCAATGAAAGGTGGCCACATTCAACGCTCGGAGCAGTCGTGAACGTACTATTCGTTACCACTCGCAACTATCTCCCCCAATGTGTCGGAGGGTCCGAATGGTCTACTCACTTTTTGTGCCGGGGCCTTGAGTCCGCTGGCGATAAAGTGGGCCTGCTGTGCCATCTGCAGAATAGCGGCTGGCTGGCACTTGAGAATCGCCTCAAACGTAAACTCACCGGCAAGAAATTTCCGGCAGATCGCAGAATGGGGTATCGGGTATTCAGGGGATGGGGCTCTGCAAACGGTCTATCCGAGGCGGTTCGCGATCTCGCTGCCGATGCCATTGTTGTCATCGGCGCGGCACCCAATCCGGCACAACTCGCTCGCGCCGCGCTCAAGACCGGCTTGCCCGTGCTATATCAACTACGCGACGTGGAGTTCGACAAACATGGCGACGGACTCGGCAATCTCTCTGGCATTCGATTCATCTCGAACTCCGCGTTTACCGCGAACAAGTTTCAGCGCGAGTTCGGCAAAGCCTCAGACATCATTCTGCCGCCGGTGCTTGCATCTCATTGCAAAGTCGAGCGGCCTGGCAGCAAGGTTCTCCTGATCAATCCCGCCCCTCCCAAGGGCGGTGAGATCGCAATGGCCATGGCAGAGCAAAGGCCCCATATCCCGTTTATTTTTCAGGAGTCCTGGGCAAGCAACTCGCAACTTAACGAACTCAAGCGCAGGGCAAAAGAAGCCGGAAACGTTGAATGGCGAACCCAGGTGATGGACATCCGGACGGCGTATGCAGATGCTCGCATCCTGCTCGCCCCTTCACAGTGGGAGGAAGCATGGGGGCGTGTTGCTACCGAGGCTCACATTAGTGGGATACCGGTAATTGCGAGCGATTGCGGAGGATTGAGCCAGTCGGTCGGACCCGGTGGCCTCCTGCTGAGGCCAGACGCCCCTCTGGAAGACTGGCTAAAGGCACTGGACCGTCTGTGGGACGACAAAATCGAATGGCAGCGACTGTCAACCTGCGCATTAGAATATTCGGTGCGGAAAGAGACTGATCCCGAGCACCAGATCGCGAGTTTCCGTAAAATTATTCTGGACACGATACGCCAACATGCCCAACGTCCAAACATGACACAGGTCTGCGATTCATGAGAACCAACACGAGCGCCCGGCAGGACCGCGCTGACGGACCAACATGATGCTCGACACACACACAAAGCCCGTGCTAATCCTCGACGCCGATCTGCCTCCGGCGTTGACCATCGCGAGATCCTTGCACCGCAAAGGAGTACAGGTCGAGGTCGCAAGCCACGAGAGTTGCCCGCTCGCCGGTTACTCGCGTACGGTGGCAGTAAAGCATCGCTACCCTGATCCTCTGGAGCATGAATTCGACTTCATCGAGTGGGTGGCCGAGCGACTGGCGAGCGAGTGCTACAGCCTGATCGTGCCGGTAACCGAACGCACGGTCACGCCCTTGTTACGGCACCGACAGGGATTGACGGATGCGCGCCTGGCAATGGCTCCGAGCGATGCGCTGGCAGTAGTGCTGGACAAATCGCGCACAATGGCACTGGCCACTCAGCTTGGTATCCCGACACCTTCGGGGCACACAGTGACGGACTTGGCCGAACTCGGTCCACTTGAACCAGAACTGCGCTATCCCGTGGTCGTGAAGCCGGTAAGCTCGGTGGGCTCGAACAAATCTCGCAACGTACAACTCACTGTAAGCTACGCCGAAAACCGGAATGAGCTTGAGACCCTGTGCGCCCATGCGCTGCACCACGGCGCAGCCCTGCTGCAGGAACACTTCTCCGGCGATGGGGTAGGAATCGAGCTGATTGCTGACCATGGAAAAGTTGTTTACGCCTTTCAACACCTGCGACAACACGAAGTCCCGCTGACCGGTGGTGGCAGCAGCCTTCGCATGAGCGTCCCGATAACACCCGCCCTTCTGGACGCATCGCAGAAGCTGATGGCGGCGCTCGGCTGGCACGGGGTGGCGATGGTGGAGTTCAAGCACCGTGCGGACACGGGCGAGTTCCGCCTGATGGAGATCAATGGGCGGTTCTGGGGATCGCTGCCACTGGCGGTCGAAGCCGGTGCGGATTTTCCCGCAATGCTCTATGAACTGCTCGTGGAAGGACGCGTCGGAGAGTGGCCTCCTTATCGCCACCCGGTCTATTGCCGAAACCTGGCGCGCGACGTGGCATGGCATGAACTGGTGTTACGACGCGAGGCGCCCGGCGGTTTGGTCAAGCTGCCCAGTGGCAGACAGGTCCTGCACGACCTGGCACTTGGTCTGAGTCTGCGGCATCGATTCGACGTCCAGAAATGGAACGACCCTTGGCCTGGACTGGTGGATCTTTCACGCATCTTCCGAAGCTATGCGGGGCGTCTCGCGGGCCAGTTCAAGGAACGCGCAGAACTCAGTCGGCAGCGGAGAGTATGGACAAATGGAACGGTAGCCCAGCAACTGAAAGATTCTAAAAATCTGCTCTTCCTGTGTTACGGAAACATCAATCGCAGTGCGGTGGCAGAGGTTTACGCACGCCGGCGCCTCGATTCAAGCGTTGCCGTCGACTCAGCCGGATTCCATCACGAAGCCGGCCGCCCCGCTGATGCGACCATGACGGAAGTCGCAGCTGAGGTCGGCGTGGACATGCTAGAGTGGTGTTCGAAAACGCTGACAGCAGCAATGATCGAAAAAGCCGACGCCATATTCGTGATGGAACTTGCACACCGGAGACGGCTCCTGCAAGCCTTCCCCGAAACAGAAGGCAGGGTTTTTCTTCTCGGCATGGGGAGTTCCCGTACCGCCGCCGGAGGCGAGATCGCAGATCCGTATGGCAAGAGCAGGAGCCATTACGAAACCGCGCTCAATCAGGTCACCAACGCCGTTGATGCGATCGCCGAAACCCTTAGAACTTGCCGATGAGTATTCAGTTTTCCGTTGCCGTTCCCGCATACAACAGCGCGCTCTTTCTGGCCGAGACACTGGACAGCATCCTCGGCCAGAGCCATCCGCCCGCCGAAGTAGTGGTTGTTGACGACGGTTCGACCGATGAAACACCCGACGTGCTTGCGCGCTACGCGGACAGACTGACTGTGGTACGGATCGCGAACGCGGGCCCAGGCATTGCGCGAAAGACGGCCGTTGAGCACTGCTCTGGCGAGTGGGTCGCGCTGTGCGACAGCGACGACATCTGGCACGTCGACTACCTCGCCCGTAAACAGGAGTTGATCGACGCCTTTCCGGAGACCAATCTGGCGTTCTCCAATTTTTCAAGCTTCGGCCCTGGTGCCACGGACGGGCACACCAATCTGGATGAAGCGCCGACTGACTGGCTCGAATCGTTCTCGGACTTGACCGACGGCGTAAGACACTCGCTGCACGACGCGTACCGCGCGCTGCTCTACTTCAACGTAGCTTATCCAAGCGGAACGGCTTTTTGCCGGACGCTCTACTCCCGTGCGGGCGGCATTCTTCCGCGCTACAGCCGTTGGCTCGCTGAAGACGCAGAGTTCATGCGCCGGATGGCCCTGCATCCCGAGGCGCATGCGGCCTACGACACCAAGCTTTGCTGGTCTTACCGCCGCCACTCGTCCAACTTCTCAACCTCGAGCGAGCACCGCAATATCATCGCGGGGGTCCGGATCATTGAGGAACATCTGGGCGACGGCATCATTCCAGCAAGTTTGCGCGACGAGGTTGCGTCGAGGCTGGTACAACGTCGGCTTACTGCCTTCATGCGGGCCTACTGGGGTGGGTTCGACGCGGAGGCGCTCGAAATCGCGCGCCAGATCCCCGCCGACCGGAAGTCCGCTGGGCTCAGGGTACGCGAACTGCATTGTCGCTTCCGGGCACTTCTTTCCGGAGACAAGGGCCAAGGAGCCGCCCATGGTCGGAACTTTCAATGAATGACACCACGCTCCCTCGCGCAGAACTGACGCCCGACTTCAGCGTCGTGATACCGAGCAGGAACAGGCCGTCGCTGGTACGTGCGGCAGTCGAGTCGGTTTTGCGACAGACCCACCGCTCGCGCGAGATCATTGTGGTCAACGACGGATCGGACCCGCAGCACTCGTCGGTGTACGAAGCCTTGCAAACGCTCGGCCAAGGGGAGATCCGGCTGATCGAACTGCAGCGCACAATCAACGGACACGGTCCGAGCTATGCAATAAACCGCGGGGTAGAGGCGGCACAGGGGCGGTTTGTCTGCTTTCTCGACGACGACGACAGCTGGACCGACGAGCAACACCTCGCCCGGATCGCCTCCGCGGTGGCGGGTCGCCCCTCCGTCGATCTCTATTTCTGCTGTCAGGCTGCGTTCAAGGGCGAGCAATTGGTGACCGACGAGCTGTGGCTGAATGGATTAAAGCGACAGCTGGACTCCGCAAGGACGGCGAGGCCAGGAGGAGAGTATGCGGTTGGTGTGGCAGACCTGTTGCGCTGCCCCACCTTCGCTCACCTCAACACGATGGTGGTGCGCAAACCACTCTATGCGGAAGCGGGCGGCATGGATGAAAGCATTCGCTACGAGTGCGAATGGGATCTCTACTTCAGGCTGATCGAACATGCACAAGACATCCTGTACTTTCCCGGCACGGTAGCGCGTCATAATGTACCCGATCCGACGCAGCGCACGAATGCATCCACGGTGGTGCCCGATCTTCACAAGTTATTGCTGCGCATCCGGGTGATGGACAAGGCCTTGCTGCTTTCGGACTCAGCTCCCATCAGGGGCCGTGCCGGCGAGGTCAAGTCAACCTCGCTCAAACACATTGCGACCATGCTGGCCGGTGCAGGCAAGTGGCAACAGAGTCTGCGCTACGCCAGTGAAGCACTGATACCGGGGTTTAACGCGAAATGGTTCGCCTATTGGTGCTACCTCGCAGCACGGGCAACATTTTCAAGAAACCAGAGATAAATCCGAAAGATAGGGAGCAGCAGCGTGATCGTAATCGGACTGGGTTCGGGTCGAACCGGAACCGCGTCGCTGGCAAAGCTGATCGACAGCCAGCGCAATGCACTTTGTTTTCATGAACTCAATCCGGCCGGAGCGGTATTCGAAGGAAACCCGCAGCCGCTTCGCAATACGATACGTGAGTTCCAGGCGATTCTTCAGGGAGGAGAGAAGCACCTGCTCGCGGTCGACTACACCCGTCCGCCTTCCGTGAAAACGTACGAGAAGCTCAAGGCCATGGACAAGGTAGAGATTCTCGGTGACATCGCGTTCTACTACCTGCAGTACGTCGAAGACTTGCTGCAGATCACTCACGACATCCGCTTTGTATGCATCCGGCGCGACAAGAACGAAACGGTAGAAAGCTGGCTCGAGAAATCGTCGATACACCGCTGGAAGTCGTTGTGGGTAGCCGACCGGCTCAAGAGTGCGATCGTACGTACGCCTTTCCACAAGTCACACAATTATTGGCAGCGCCATAACGGAAACACGTGGGCGATTGACCCGGTGTGGGACAAGACTTTTCCCAAGTTCGAAGCGACCTCCAAGCGCGAAGCGATCGAAAAGTACTGGGAGTATTACTATGCCAAAGCCGCCGAGTTGGCCGCAAGTCATCCGGAAAACTTCCGGATCTTCGAGATCACCGACATGAGCACGCCAGATGGTCAACGCAGGATACTCGAATTCATCGGAGTCACGCCGGAGCACATGGTAGTGAAGGACTCGTTCCATGAGCACAAGAGCGGACGAAAGACTGCCAGTGCTTGATACACCGCCCCGACAATCCGGGCGTGAACAATCAAGAAGGAAATTCCAATTGAACGCAATCGAGATTACCCGAGAACTGTTGCGCCAAGCATTACAGCTGGGCCCCCGTGCCGATAGTCTGAAACCAGAATCTGCCCTGATGGGGAGTTTCCCTGAACTCAATTCCCTGACGGTCGTTGCCCTGGTAGCCGGAATCGAGGAGCAATTGGGTTGCGAAATCGGTGATAACGAGATCAGCGGCGAGATATTTGAAACCTTCGGCACGCTGGCGGCTTTCGTCGAATCCAAGCTCTGAGGGTGCGTCTGCATGAAACCTGAAACCCGGCCGGTTTTCATCGAAGGTAGCTGTGGTCGCCTGTTCGGGCTGTACTTCCCCGCCGGCCCCGCGCCCCGCGGAGCCGTGCTGTACCTGCCTCCCTTCGCAGAGGAAATGAACCGCTGCCGAGCACTCGCGGCAGAGCAGGCACGTGCATTTGCCAGCAGCGGCATCAGCTGCTTGTTACTGGATCCTTACGGAACCGGAGACAGCGCCGGTGACCTTGAAAATGCGACGTGGGCGATCTGGCGCGAAGATGCCCTGCTTGCAGCCAACTGGCTGGCGCAGTCGTCTGGCTGTCAGGTTTCACTTTGGGGACTGCGGCTGGGCGGACTGCTGGCAGGCCAGCTGTTCCAGACTGCACCGGACCACTTCGACCGTCTGTTGCTGTGGCAGCCCGTGACCAACGGCAAACAATTCCTTACCCAGTACCTGCGACTGCGCGTTGCGTGGCTGATGGAACGCGGCCTGCCGGCAGAAACCACCGATGGTATCCGCGCAGCGATGGCTGCGGGGACGCCGGTGGAGGTGGCCGGCTACCTTCTGTCCGGTCCACTGGCGACCAGTATTGACGATGCACGTTTTCCAGAAGGTGACACCCCCCTTCAAGGCAAGCACATCGATTGGCTCGAGAATGCGACCGGAACAGGTGCTCCATTGTCCATCGCGGCACGGCGCTCGGTGGACTCGCTCACAGCACGGGGTGCGCAGATTCACGCGGCCACCTTTGCCGGCCCGCCCCTGTGGCAACTTCACAAACGCGACGAGTTGCCTGGGCTGATCGAGATCAGCAGCGCACTTTTTGGAGAAGCCTCGTGAACGTCGTCGAGATTCCAGTCACTTTCGATTGTGCCGGCGAGGCGCTGGTCGGAATAGTCCACGCTCCCGATCAGCCTGCATCGCGGGGGGTACTGGCCATGGCCGCCGGTGGCCCGCAGTTCCGCGCTGGTTGCTGTCGGCAACTGCTGTATCTCGGACGCAGGTTGGCAGCTGGGGGCACTCCCGTCATGCGCTTCGACTATCGAGGGCTTGGCGACGCCTCCGGTCCGTTTGGAGGCTTTACCGAAACAGAGGCGGATATCCGCGCAGCTATCGAGAAGTTCCGCCAGACCGTACCGGCGCTGCGCGAAGTGGTGTTGTGGGGCGGTTGCGACGCGGCCTCGGCAAGCATGATCCACGGCTGGAAACTGCCAGAGGTCACTGGCTTGGCTTTGGGCAACCCCTATTCCCACTCCGAGGCAACGGGCGAACAAGCCATGGTAAAGCACTACTACTGGCAGCGTTTGCGCGAGCCGACGTTCTGGAAAAAAGTGTTCTCTTTACGCTTCAATCCACTGCCGGCACTCGCCACCGTTGCACGAGTCGCCAAGCGACGCCTGCGGCCGGATGCATCCGTCGCAACGTCCGGCACGACCGATACACTTGAGCAGCAACCGTTTCAGGTCCGCATGCGAGTCGGTACAGAGCGTTTCGCCGGGCATGTGCTGCTGCTGATGAGCGGACGCAGCTTGGTAAGCAAGGAGTTTGACGAGTTGGTCGCCACCGATCCGGCGTGGCCGAAAGCACTGGCGAGTTGTGCCTCGCTTACCCGCCACGACCTGCCCGAAGCCGACCAAGCCTTTTCGACCATCGCCGCACGTGACGAAGTGATCGAACTCGCTGCGCGCTGGCTGGCCGAGCTTCCCCCCGCCCCACCAAACGCACAGAAGTAACGCAAGCAGAGTCGTTCGCCGATGCTCAGGCGGACTGCAACAGGAGATTGCGGAAGCTACGGGCAAAAAACGCGTATTTGCTGCGGTCCCATGGGGTGAATCGCGGCAACTGGAACAGGTCACTGCTGCAGTCAGCAGCCCCCCAGGCGGTGGATACAGCGGCTCGAAACCCAAGACGTTTGACCAACCCGACATGCTCAGGCAGATAGTCCTGCCCTGGCTTTCCGTTTGGATAAGCGAAAAGATTGATACGCTTGCCAAGCAATCCTTCCAGTGTCTCACGGCTGCCCGCAATTTCCTGTTCGGCTGCTTTCACGTCGAGGGTTGCAAGAATCGGGTGATTGACAGTATGCGCGCCGATTTCCACATCCATCGCAGCCAGGGAACACAGTTGTGTTGACGTCAGCATCAGATCGTCAGGCAGGATGGCGCCGCAAGCTTCCACGACGTACTGAACGGCGTCCGCACGCGCAGCCGGCGGTCGATGCTTGATGGCCCGGAGGATGTTGTCGATAGCACCACGTTTTTCTGCCGTAGTCCCGAGCGGCACTGGTCGACGCCGATGGACGAGAGCTCGATGTGATCAAGCGTGGTATGACGTACGGCTTCGATCACATTGTCGTTGAACATGCGGCCACCGTCGAGAAAGCCTGTGGCAATAAAGAAACTTGCGGGCATGCCCCGCTCAGCAAGACAAGGCGCTGCATTGAGCAGGTTGTCAGCGTAACCGTCGTCGAAGGTGATCGCCGCGGCCCTGGCAGGCAAGGTGCCTGCCGCCAGATCGTCGACCGCCCGGGACAGCGGCACGACGTTGAACCATGCGCCAATCCAATCCAGGATCTGGCTGAAGCGTTCGATGTCCACCTCGTCGGGGAACAGCGGGTCCGGCGCACTCAACACGCGATGAAAGATGAAAATGCTCAGCCGCCCGCGCTCGCCCGGGCGGCTCAGGGTGCCAAGCGCGGCGCGCATCAGCATTGCGACACTCCTTTCGTATAAACCTTCACCGGAGCCCCGTGTGCGACGCGGCAGAAATGCCTGCTTGCAGGCTTGCCTTTGCCACATTCTGAGGATCTTCCAGCGTTTTCCTGACCAACATGTCCGTGGCAACCAGCGCGACCATGATGTAGAAGGGCATGTCCCAATAGGCCAGGCTCAGGAATGCCCCCCCCACCGCAAATCCGACCAGGCTCACCTTCGCCATCGACCCGAGCTGTCCTGCCCACTCCAGATCAGGATGCCCTTTGGTCAGCCGTACAAGACGACCCGCGGTCATGTAGGTCAGTATCCAGAACAACAGATACAGGACGAGCCCGATGTAGCCGTGGTCTCCGAGGACCTGAAAGTAAATGCTGTGCGCGACCAGCACGACTGACGGATCAGGTGCGTACAGTCCATATACCAGCTTCGATGCGGTGGCGAAACCTGCGCCCATCAATCGATCGTTGGCGATGTTGATCGCCATCATCCAGGCGTTGATTCGTCCCATGGCTGACGCGTCTTCATCGTAGGTCTGAATTGTCGACATCCGTGCAGACCATTCCTCTGGCATGAACAGCAGCAAAGCAGGGGCAACGATCATCAACGCGATACCGAGCGGAAGCTTGGACTTGCTGCGCCACCACAGCATTGAGCCCATCGCGCCAATCGCCAGGAAGGCTCCCCGGGATTGTGTTCCGACTGCGGAAACAGCACACAACACCATGGCAACATATAGTCCGCGCCTGAGCCATTTTACTGGCAGCTTTTCGGTCAGTTTGTATCCTTGCAGGCTCGCTGACTGCTGCACCAGGAAGTACATGAGCGGAATACATATGATCAACGCAATGGCCAACTCGTTGTTGCCGTTGACCAAGCTTGATGGCGGCCCCCAAACACGGCTGCTGCCACCGGTCAGCAAGGTAAACACCCCACCCTTGACGCCGAAAAAACCGATTGAACACACGATGACCCAGAGCAGCCCCAGGATTTCCTCGCGTGTGCGTACCAGCGAGGCAACCACAAGTGTCATGCCCAGCACCTTGAGCACCTCGACGTACTTGTCGAGGCTGAGTTCTACGTGAAAGGCATTGAGACTCGTAGCAGCCATCCAGACGACGAAGCACAAGAGGACAGCGACCGGCGCTCCACGTGGCCAACGCACGTCCTTCGGCACCATCATCATGCCCAACACAGTCACAGCTGCTGCGGCGATCCCGAACGGGAGCGTGTAGGCAAACCCCCAGCCGAGCCGATGAGGATTCATCAGGCCAATCCAGACCCAGAGCAAGGCACCGTAATAGGGCCGGCGCAACGCCAGCAACGCGCCAGCAGTAAATAACAGGGTAACGGCAAGATCGCGCATCAGGACACTACCGTTGTCATTGAGCGCGTCGCTTGCGAGACGCCCCTGATCTGTTCGAACAGCGAGATCTGTCCGCGGGTGGTATGTTCCCAGTCGAACTGTTCAGCATAGGCACGCACATCTGCTCGCAAGGGGTAATCCGCCAACAGGGAGCGCACCTGCGCCACCAGTGCGGGCACGGACCGCTCGTCCATCAGTCGCCCGGCCACCTTGCTCTGCACCACTTCAGGCGTACCTCCCGTCCGGGTCGCGACCACCGGGGTGCCGCAGGCCATCGACTCAAGGAGTACGTTGGCCCACCCCTCGCGACTTGAGCACAACACGAGAACGTCGGCAGCCGAGTACCAGTATGGAAGTTCCGACTGCGGTTTCGCGCCAGCAAAGGTCACACGATCCGCGACATGAAGGCGGTTTGCCAGTTCCCCCAGTCGCGTGCGCTCCGTGCCATCGCCGACGATCAACAGTCTTGTATCGGGCAGGTGGCAAAGCGCTTCGATGGCAAGATGCTGCCCCTTAAGTTCGACGAGATTTCCAACGAACAACATCAACGGCCCCTCTGGAAGTCCGAGCTTGTGGCGCGCCTCAAGCTGATCATGCGCCCGGAAGCGGTCAAGCTCGACCCCATTGCGCAGTACGTGCATTCGGTCTGCGCTACCTCCAATCGACGCCAGTTGATCCATCAAGGCCTGACAGACGCCGATGGATGCGGCCGACCTGGACTCTGCCCACTGAATCCATCGCTTCGGGATGGCATAGGACGGAAGTAGATTGAGATCGGATCCTCGTGCAGTGACAACGAACGGTTTCTTGAACCACGTCGCCAACAGCGCCGCAGCAACGCCATCGGGATAGTAATAATGCGCGTCGATCAGATCGAAATCGAATCCGTTGTTTATCAGTTTTGCGATTGTGGCCCGGGCACCCAGCGCGAGCGTTAGCGGGGCGATGTTCATACCGACCTTGGGCGGAAGGATGTAACGCGGGTGCCAGACCTCGACCCCATGGTGCTCCTCAAACGCAGGGGTGGCGGCAAAGCGCGCCCACTCGCCAAAACGTCCGTTCTTCAGCGGAAACCAGGGAACAGGCGCGACGACGCGGGTTTCGACCTCGCCGCTGGCGAGCAGATGGCGCAGACGCGTCTCAACGAAAATGCCATGCCCCAAGCGCACGCTGCTCGGGTAAAGCGTGGAGAACAGCAAGGTCCTTATTGGGGCTGAAGTGGCCTGCTCGCTCAAGCGTCCGCTCCTCGGCCGGGCACCAGGGACTTGTACACATCAACGTAGTTGGCGGTACTGTTACGCCAGTTGCGTACCTCTTCGACGAACAGTCGGCCTGCGGCTCGCATAGCCGGCCAAGTGTCACGGTCGTCAAGCATTTTGTCGACCGCTGCGACCAGCGACGAAGCGTCGCCGGCGCGGAACAGACGCCCGGTCTTGCCGTCCTCGATCAGTTCCTTGTGCCCGCCCACATCCGAGGCAACAAAGATGCGCCCTTGGGCCATGGCCTCAAGCGGCTTGAGCGGGGTGACGAGTTCAGTCAGGCGCATGGAATGGCGCGGATAGACAAGCAAATCGATCTGGTCGTAATAGCGGCTCACTTCGGCATGCGGGACACGACCGGTAAAGATAACCTTGTCGGCGACACCAAGTCTTCTGGCCTGGGCTTTAAGGTTTTCATCCTGAGGGCCTCCACCGACGAGCAGCACGCGCAGTTCGGGACGTTGTTCGAGAAGGCGGGGAAATGCTTCCAGCAGCAAGTCGAGGCCTTCGTAGGCATAGAACGACCCAACGAAGCCGAGCACCGTCTTGCCGCCCAGATCGAGCTTCTGCCTGAGCGCCGGATCGGGTTCTCCCGAGAGTTGGAACGCCTCGACATCAACTGCATTCGGGATGACGGTAACCCGATCTTCGGGAATTCCACGCCCCACAATGTCACGGCGCAGCCCTTCGCAGATAGTGAACGCATGATCAACTCGTTTGAGCGCCCAGGTTTCCATGCCACGCGTGAAACGGTAACGCAAGCTACCTTCCGAGGTGGTCCCGTGGTCGACCGCAGCGTCTTCCCAGAAGGCACGAATCTCATACACTACGGGGATACCAAGGCGCTTGCCAACCCTGATCGCGGGAATGACGTTGAGCACCGGTGAATGCGCATGAAGGATGTCGGGGCGCAGTTCGCGAGCGAGTTGCCCAAGGCGGGCTTCGGTGGCACGCATCAGGCGCAATTCATTTATGCCTGCCGGTCCCGCCGCCGGCACCGGGCTACGGTAGAAACGCAGGCCATCGACATCTTCAACCTCGGTCGCCGTCAGGCCCTGCTTGGGCGAGGTAAGGTGAAAGGTCTCCCAACCCAGCGCCCGCTGCTCACGAAGCAGTGCAGCTGTGCGGAATGTGTAGCCGCTATGTAGGGGGATGGAGTGATCGAGAACGTGGAGGATGCGCATGAATCAGCCCCTCTCAGCTGCGCGTACGGGCATCCGCGTCGAACCCTCGCCCGTCTCATTGCGGACGAAGGCTTCGAACATCATGATCGTCCACAAAGATGCGCTGTAGTCACGCGCCCCCGACTGGTGAGCATCCACGAGATGCTCCAGGTAACTGCGGTTAAAGATACCCGTAGAGGCAAGCGTTTCGCCAAGCACTGCGGTGCGTACACGCTCCCGCAGCGGACCACGAAACCAGCGAGCAAGCGGCACCGCGAAGCCCATTTTAGGTCGATACAGAACGTCGTCGGGCAACAACGGCTCCATCGCCTTCTTGAAAACATATTTGCCTTCCTGCCCCTTGATCTTGAGGGCTGACGGAAGTGTTGCCAGCCATTCGACCAGCTTGTGGTCCATCAGTGGCCCACGCACTTCGAGTGAATGCGCCATGCTTGCACGGTCGACCTTGGTATTAATGTCGCCTACGAGGTAAGTCTTGGTGTCGATGTACTGAATCAGCGCCAGTGGATCATCCGTCTCTGCTGCATCTGCATGGCGGCGAAAAACGTCGATTGCGTTGTATCCGCCTAGCTGGCGCTGAAAATCAGCAGAGAACAGGCACCGGCGCATGTCGTCACGCAAAATCGACACCGAATGGAAATAGGCTTGCACCGAGTCACGCGCCAAGGCCTGAAACGTCGTTTTGGCACGAAACACCCGCGGTGCCCAGTCAGCTTTCGGGTACATCCGTCCGAGCAGACTAAACACCGGCTTGCGCACCCCGTGCGGCACTGCACTGCGCATCTTTTCTTCCATAAGATGCATGCGATAGCGCCGATACCCCCCCATGCTTTCGTCGCCACCGTCTCCAGAGAGTGCTACGGTGACATGTTTGCGCGCAAGCTGACACACCCTATATGTCGGAATTGCCGAGCTGTCGGCATAGGGCTCATCGTAGAGTGCGGCAAGGGTGTCAATGAGGTCAAAATCGTCCGATTTGACAGCCTCAACATGATGATCTGTCTGGTAACGATCTGCCACCATCTTGGCGAACGCAGACTCATTGAAAGCAGGATCATCAAAGGCAATCGAACAGGTATTGACCGGTGTGTCGGACAATCCGGCCATGGTTGCAACCACCGCGCTGGAGTCCACTCCGCCGGACAGGAAAGCCCCGAGAGGTACATCCGAAATCATACGCAAACGCACCGACTCACGCAGGCGTTCAGTGAGTTCAGCGCAGGCATCGCCAAGGGACAAAGGGTTGTCGAGCGAGAAATGCACGTCCCAGTAGATTTTGGGGGCAGGGACAGGCTGCCCCCGGCGGATGCAAAGGCTTTCGGCCGGCTGCAGCTTGCGCGCGCCCTTGAAGATCGTGCGAGGCTCGGCGACATAGCCCAGAGCGAAATACTCTTCGACCGCGTAAGGGTCAATGCTGCGATCAAGTCCGGGATGCTGCATGAGCACCTTGAGTTCGGAGCCGAACACCAACGTACCATCATCAAGAATTGCGTAATGCAGTGGCTTTACGCCAAGACGATCACGTGCCATGAAAAAGCACTGCTGATTACGGTCCCACAGGCCAAAGGCAAACATGCCACGAAAGCGCAGTACGCAGTCCTCCCCCCACGCCTCCCAAGCGTGGACGATGACTTCAGTATCGCTGCGGGTGTGAAACACATGGCCCAATGCCTCTAGCTCGGGCACCAGTTCCTGATAATTGTAGATTTCGCCATTGAATACGACACACACCGAGCCATCTTCGTTGAACAGCGGCTGCTGGCCGGATGCGAGATCGATGATCGACAACCGACGATGTCCGAGCGCCACACCTGGTTCAAGGTAAAGATCGCCTTCATCAGGCCCGCGATGAAACTGGATGTCGTTCATCCGCTGCATGAGTGCGCGATCGAAGTCGCGTTTGCCACGGTAGTCGAACAGACCGGCGATTCCGCACATCGTTGTTTTCCTGTATCAGGCGGCTACGCGCAGGGCACGTGCCGCTTCAAGCTGAGTCTGATAGAGCGAGGCATAGCGTTGAACCATGCCGTCAAGACTAAAGTTTGCTTCAACGCGATGCCTGCCAGCCAAACCATGCTTCGACCGTAGCGCAGGATCACGAATGTATTCGCAGATCGCTTCTGCCATTGCGTTTGCATCTGCGGCAGGCACAAGCGCACCGGTCTGACCCGCCAATATCAATTCTGAATTTCCACCAACGTTGGTAGCAACAACTGCCAGACCACTGGCCATGGCCTCAAGAATGGTGTTTGAGATGCCTTCAGCGCGGGACGGTAACACAAACAGATCCATCGATTTCATGACGTCCGGCACATCGGATCTAGTCCCTGCAAGCCATGCGCACGCCCCCAGACCGGCACGCACAATTTCGGCTTCGACCTCCGGCCTGAGCGGCCCATCCCCTGCAATGCAAAGTCTCATTTTCTTGCCAGCATCTCCCAACATGCCTGCGCTGGCCGCAAAAGCCCGTACGAGAGTGAGCTGATCCTTGACTGCTTGCAGGCGGCCGACAGTGCCAACAACAACCAGGTCAGATGCGTTGAAGGGCGAGCCGCCCAACATGCTTCGGTGCTCGGGCGCTGGCATAAAACGAGCCGTATCAACGCCATTGCAAATTCGGCTCAAGCGCGCCTCTGGCACCTTTACACCGCGTACAAGATAGTCCGCAATGTGTCCCGAAAGGGCAACATAGTGACTCACGAAAGGTCGATATAGCCGGCGAATCAGCCGATATTTTCTGCTCTGCCCGCCAGGGTCCGACACATCCCATCCATGCTCGCCATGAATACGCACCGGTACGCCTGCAGCCCTTGCAGGGACAACGGCCTCTAGTGCTGCAAGATTGCGCGTATGCAGAATGGCAGGGCGGAATTCCGAAAAGTGCCGATACAACCTCGGGTAGAGCTTGATACCGTGACCGGGAGGTTTCTCGAGAGAGATAAAGTCAACATCATCACGCACCACCCGCGCACAGAACGCAGGGTTGCAACTCGTGAGCGCAACGACCTGATGGCGGAACAGTTCCGGACTCATGCGGTTGATCAAATTGACAATGCCGTTTTCCAAGCCCCCAACATCAAAGCTATAAACCAGGTGCATCACCAGCGGACGACTATCCATCATCTTTCGCCCACATTCATCGCCTGATGCGCAGCCAGTTCAAGCGCGCGTCCATGAGCTTCCAGAAACGCACGGAGACGCGTGAAACCTTCCCCTTCTTCGGTATTGGGCGAAGCAAGGACAAACACCATGCTGGCGTCAGACTGACCCAGCAGCCGTTTGGCCGCCAACCGTAGTTTCACCTCCCAGTCACGAGTCACCACGCGCCCATCGATCAAGTACCATTCGAACACGGCCAACTCCATACCCTGACCAATTACTCGAGCGCCACGGACAGTACCCAATGTGGTCTCAAAACCGCCTGCGGAGACAAGGTTAAGCACCGTGGTATCCGGCGCGATGAGCCCATTTCCCCACGTCACCATTTCCGCGCCTTCTTGCTGAGACTCGAACAGCGCGGAATAAAGCACGACCTGTCCATTCTGTGCATCGCGGTAAGCCTTTACGGATTCACCACGATAACCGAGGTAGTGGGGGCGATATGAAAGGGGATCGACGCGGTCTTCGAGCCAGCCCTCTGCCGGGGCTGGCAAACTGTAATGAACCTCAAAGGGTGTGACCGGCTTGTCGAAATACGCATTGACCACCGAGAAAAAGGCAATACTCGCGGCGATGGGCAACACCCCCATCCAGTTGGCAGCTGGATGGTCAAGAGGTTCTGCCAGTGACTGCGGCGCAGTGATGGGCTCATCGCTCCAGCGCTGTCCGATCGAGAACATAACCATGATCACAATACCAAAGAACACCCAGCCATAGATCAGGTGGTCCACGCCTGTTGCAAGTTCGTTTCCCGACAGATAACCCAACATCACAATCATGTATGCACGAAGCCAGTTCGCAACGATTGGAACGAAGATCGCAACCAGCATGAAGAGCAATCGTTTTCGAAGGCTGGCGTAGTTGAGGTAGGCATACAGTGAGCCGACCAGCAACGATGCAATCAGGTAGCGAATGCCGCTGCAGGCCTCAACCACCGACCAGCGACCATTTGGAACAACAAAGTGAAGCCCTTCCTGATAAACCGGAACGCCACTGGCTCGTACGGCAAAAACGGTGAACTGCGCTGTCAAATTCATCAGTGTCGGGAGGAGAAACTCACCGATCGGGATGCCAAACAGCAAGAATGCAAGCGGGAACATGAGCACGCGAGCAAGCCGCCACCCGATAGTGCCGATCATCCCCAGGATGACCATCAAGATCAGTCCGGCATGAACCGCAGCAGCCACGGACACCATCTGGCCGAGCAACCAGAGCGCGCCAGCACCCGCAGTCGGTATGGCCATCCAAGGCACAGGACGAGGGATGAGTCCGCCGATTTCCGTACGCTTTCGCCATACCAGCCAGGCAAAGACGGGGAACACGATAAGACCATGGGCAAAGGTCTCTGAGCGCCACCAGATAGACGCAACGTCCACCGCAGTGGTCCAATACCACGCTACGCACCAACCCAGCACGCCGCACAGGGCAATGACGAGCAACCAGAGCCCGTTGCTGCCACGGGCGTCATCGCAGTGCATCCCCGCGTCTTTTTCGGCCAACTTGGGCGAGAGATCTGCCGTCATTGGGCAACCTTGTCAGTGATCATTGTCTTTTTACCTCGTCCGCTGCAAGTGGCGACCCCTCTAAAAGCCCATCGAGGCAGGAGAGATGCGCTGACCACGAATAACGGGCAAGCACCCGCTCCCTGGCTGAGCATCCCATTCGATGGCAAAGACCACCATCGTTGAGCAACGCCAAGATACGCGAAACGAATTCCTGTGCGCTGTGGGCAATCTCACAGTCGCGACCAGACTGTGCCTCAAGCCCCTGCGCGGGAGCTTCCGCGACCACAACCGGGCGCGCCATCGCCATGGCTTCCAGGACCTTGTTCTGAATACCGCGTGCAATACGCAGGGGGGCAACGACCACGTCAGCGTGAGCAAGATAGGGACGAACGTCTGGTACTGTTCCGGTCACGAACACGACGTCATCAGCCAGCGCCAGTACCTCCGGCGCGGGGTTCATTCCCACAATCCAGAAGCGGACCATGGGCATCCGGGCACGAATCAAGGGCAGTATGTCGTTCGCAAACCAAAGCACTGCGTCAATGTTCGGCCAGTAATCCATTGCACCGGTAAATACGAGGACCGGACCGCCATCTGCGTATGGATTCTCAAATTGATGCTCGGGAGAAAAATATTCTGCATTGACGCCGTTTTGCATGACACCAACACGGGACGCCACTTCAGGCGCGGCTTCGCGGAAAAGTTGAGCCTCAGCCCCGGTAACGAACAAACTTGCATTCGACGCTGCTGCAGCCTCGCGTTCGAAAGCGAGGAGCTTTTTCCCTTCGCGACGATACAACCACGACATCGGCCAACTGCGATCAGCCGCATATTGTGTCCATTTCGCCGAATCGAGATCGCAGAAATCGACTATTCGATAGCTCAAACCCTCAATATTGAGGTATTGCGCCATCGGCCCCGAGAAGGCAACAGCTTTTCTGATCTGCTGCGTCGACGTGACCCGCTTGACCCATTCAAGCAGCGCAGCGCTCCGATAGTAAGGCAAGCTCAGGGCTTCGCCCGTCAGCAAGCCACGCAAACTGGTTGCGCGAGCTACGCGAGGCGCAAGCGTCACCGCAAACACCTCTTCACACCACTCGAACAGCTTTTCTATATGCCGAAAATCATCCGGGTCGTCGACGAATGTCCCCATAAACACCCTGTGTGACTTTGAAAGCTGACGCAGGATGTTGAATGAACGCACCTTATCGCCCTTGTTGGGCGGATACGGAATTCTATGGACAAGATAGAGGAGCGGGGGACGATCGTCAGCCACCCGTCGTCATCCGAGATTGCGCACGATATGGGGCCCGACAGCATTCGCAACGCTCACAGGCAGACGCTTCCACAACGCGATAAAAAGTCGGTATTTCGGATTCATCGGGTTGTTCTGCGGCACGCCGTCACGCTTG
>JALNWS010000042.1 GCA_023230755.1 Azoarcus sp. | reverse complement strand
GCCCTCATGGTCGATATCGAAGGTATGGTGGGCATGCTTGACCAGCGACACCGCAAGGCCGCGTTGCGACAGGATGCCGATCACCTGCTCGACCAGCGTCGTCTTGCCACTGCCGGACCAGCCGGCGAATCCGATCACCTTCATCGTCTCTTTCCTGTCAGCCGCCGCTGCTGCGGACCGCTTCGGCGTGTTCGTTGCGATACACCGGCTCGGCGCGAATCCACAGGGTGAAGGTCGCTCCCTTGCCATGGCTGCTGTCCACCGTGATGCGCCCCCCGTAGCGCTCGATCAATGAATAGCTGATCGACAGCCCGAGCCCCGTCCCCTGCGTCTTCTTGGTGGTGAAAAAGGGGTCGAATATACGCGCGAGATCGTCCTCCCGGATACCCTGACCGGTGTCACTCACCGTGATGCACACCCCGCAGGGCATGTCATGCTCATCCCACGACGTGGAACTCAGCGTCAGCGTGCCGCCATCGGGCATGGCCTGCACCGCGTTGACGATCAGATTGATCAGGACCTGCTGCAGTTCCTGAGTGTTGATCTCCACCCGGCGCGCGGTCTGCAGGTGCTGTACCACGGTCACACCACGGCTGCTCAGATGCTGCCGCGTCAGCACCAGGCAATCGGCGATCACCGCAGCCGGGTCGACGGTCTCGACATAGCCCGCAAATTCGCCGGGCCGGGCAAACTGCAGCAGCTTGGTCACGATCAGCCGGATGCGGTTGACCTGTTCGTCGATCAGACGGATCTCGCCCATCACCGGTGCAGCGTGAGGCCCAAGCTCTTCGCGCAAGAGATCGAGGTTGCCCTGGATGACCGCTGCCGGATTGCTGATCTCGTGCGCTACGCCTGCGGTCAGCTCGCCAATCGCGGCGAGCTTCTCGCTCATCAGCAACTGGCGCTGGGCGGCACGCAGCTCGGCGTTGGCGGTTTCGAGGTCGCGGGTGCGCGCCTCCACCTTGCGGTCGAGCGACGCGGCAAGCTGCTCAAGCTGGTCACGCTTTAACGCGAGTACGTCGAGCAGACGATCGAACTCGTGCGCCAGCAGCCCGAGCTCGTCGCGGCTGTCGACCGGCCCGACACGCGCCGAATTGTCACCCCGGCCGATGTTTCGGATCGCGCCATGCATGCGCTCGATCGGACGGAAAATGCTGCGCGCCCAGTGCAGCGACCACACCGCACCGATGATGCTGATCACGAGGAAGAGGCAGAAGATCACCAGCAGGGCGACCGTCTTCGCCGCACTGAACGGTGCTTCGAGAAAGCCGACGTAGAGCATGCCCACACGCTCGCCCTGACTGTCGACGATCGGCTCATAGCCCGACACATACCAGTCGTTGACGACGAAAGCCCGCTCCAGCCAGGTCTTGCCATCGATGAGCACATGCTTGCTCACCTCAGCCGACGCACGCGTGCCGAGTGCCCGCTCGCCCTGAAAAAGACGCACATTGGTGGCGATGCGGGCGTCGCCGAGAAAGAGCGTCGCCGTGCCCTTGCTGCCCAGCGGCAGAGAGTCTTCCCGGTAGACGATGGCATTGATGGTGTCGACAAAGCCGAGATTGCCATTGAGCAACACCCCGCCCTCGATGACCCCGGTCAGGTTGCCGCGAGCGTCAAACACCGGTGCGGCAGCATGAATCACCATGCCACGGTCTTCCTGAGAGCGGGAATCAGCGGCCGCACGCGGCGTGTCGACCAGCGCCAGACGCGCACGGTCGCGCAGTGCCGGCGAAATCGCGGCCAATGCATCCGGGCTGAAGATCTCTACCACGCTGCGCTCTCCCGCGCCCTCACGGATCGCGCGCGACACAATCGGCCACGTACCACGCTCGGCACCTGCGGGCAGGCTTCCGGTGGAGTACAGCACGCGACCATTGACATCGAGCACGTTGATGAAATCGAGTGCCAGCTCGCCCAGTTCGGCCTTGAGCAGCGCCCCCGTTCCGCCTTCCGCGAGCGCCTGCGCCAGTTGCCGGGACGTCGCGAGACCGCCCACACGGGTGCCGACGCCCTCCACGACCCGATCGAAATACTCGTTGGCTGTCACCAGATCGCTGCCGACCTTGAACACCAGCAGCTTGTGGTAATAGGTGTGGCTCCAGTACCAGGTCAGCCCCATGATGATCGGGAAGCCGAGCATCAGCGGTGCCAGCACGAGGAAGAGCAGCTTGGCGCGGACCGAGCCGAGGAAATACGCCAGCGGCGGTCTCAGAAAGCGGGGAATACGCATCGAGCGTTGCAGCTTCAGGCTTCTGCAGCTGCAGGGCGGGCGTCTTCGCCCCAATCCGCAAACTTGCGCTCCAGCGTCTTGCGCGACACCCCGAGACGGCGCGCGGCTTCGGACTTGTTACCGCCGCAGGCCTCAACCACGCGCAGAATGTGACGCTTCTCGACCACCTCCAGCGGCAGGCTGTCGTCGTCGGCCAGACTCACCGGCGCACTAACCGAAGGCAGCGCTGCGGCGGGAAAGGCGCCGAGAATCAGCGAGCGCTCGACGAAGTTGCGCAACTCACGCACGTTTCCCGGCCAGGCGTAGGCCGCAAGCCCGCTCACCAGTCCGTGCGACAGCGGCAGCGGCGCCACCCCCAGCTGCAGCGACAACATCTCCATGAAGTGCCGCATCAGGTCGGGGATGTCTTCCGTTCGCTCGCGCAGCGGCGGAATGCGGATATCGACCACCGCCAGGCGAAAATAGAGATCCTGCCGGAAACGTCCGGCGGCAACCTCGGCGGCAAGGTCACGGTTGGATGCGGCGATGATGCGCACATCCACAGGAATCTCGCGCTCGGCCCCCACCGGACGCAGCTTGCGCTCCTCGAGCACCCGCAACAGCCGCGTCTGCATCGGCAGCGGCAGTTCGCTGATCTCGTCCAGAAACAGGGTGCCGCCATGAGCGTAATAGAACAGTCCGTTGCGACTCTCGCTCGCGCCGGTAAATGCCCCTTTCACATGACCGAAAAGCTCGCTTTCGATGAGCTCCGACGAGATCGCCGCGCAATTGAGCGGCACGAAAGGACGTTGCGCGCGCGGGCTGGTTTGATGCAGCGCACGTGCGACAACCTCCTTCCCGGTACCGGACTCGCCCAGCAGCAGCACCGTGCTCGGCATCAGCCCGACCCGCCGGATCATCGTGCTCAGTTGCTGAATCGCCGGCGAATGCCCGACCAGCCCGACCACGCCGGTTGCACGCTCGGCCAGTTCACGCCGCAACACGAAGTTCTCGCGCGCCAGATGGGTGCGCTCGAAACAGCGCTTGATCGAGTTCAGGATCTGATCAATGCGGAAAGGCTTGAGGATGAAATCGGACGCGCCGCCGCGCAGTGCGTCGATCGCGGTTTCCATGTCGGCAAAGGCGGTGATCAGGATCACATCGCCGCCGTAGCCCTGTTCGCGCAGTTCGTGCAGCCACTCGATGCCGGACTTGCCGGGCAGGGCAATGTCGAGAATGATCAGATCAAAGTGCAGACGCGCCATCAGTTCGACCGCATGCTCGACATCACCGGCAGCCTCGACCATCCCGCAACGACGCTTGAGCGTACGCTCAAGAAAATGACGCATGCCCTCCTCGTCATCAACGATCAGTATCGAATGGGCCTGCCAGTCGAACGCGTGCTTATCCGCCGGATCCGTTGCCGGCACTGCAGTCTCAGGCTGCATCATGTCTCCTCATTAGCTGCGGATTTCGCTTTCAGAACGGCTTGAGCACCACCAGGAAAACGACCACCAGCAGCACCAGAACCGGAATCTCGTTGAATACCCGGAACCAGACGTGGCTCTTGGCGTTCTTGCCTGCCGCAAAGTCACGCATCAGTTTGCCGCAGTAGAGGTGATAGGCAATGAGGCCCACCACCAGCGTCGTCTTGGCGTGCAGCCAGGCGCCGCCAAAACCGTAGCCGAACCACAGCCACAGCCCGAGCCCGACGGCAAGGATACCGAGCGGGGTCATGAAGCGGTACAGCTTGAGCTCCATCAGCGCGAGACGCTCGCGGGTCGCCGCGTCCTCGACCATCGCATGGTTCACAAACAGGCGGGGCAGATAGAAGAGACCAGCAAACCAGCTGGTGACAAAAATGATGTGCAGCGCCTTCACGGTAAGCATTGAAAAAACTCCGGCAAGTCAGTTGGGCAAGGGGGGTTAAAGGACAAGCGACTGTCGCGCCGCCTGCAGGCCGGCGCTCACCGTCGGATAGCGCAGGCGGACGCGCAGTTCCCGGTACATGCGCCGATTGTCGATGCGGCGCGACTCTGTCATGAACGAAAGCGCCATTGCCGGCAGCCTGAGCGCAATTTCTTCGCGACTCAGACGCTGCGGACGCGCCACGCCAAAGGCGTCGGCAACGGCATCGAAATATTCGCCCATTTTCAGCTCGGTATCGTCCACCGCGTTGTACACCCGGCACCTGCGTCCGCGGAACAGCGCCAGCACCGCAAGCCGGGCGAGATCGTCCGCATGGATGTGGTTGGTATAGACATCGTCCTCCGCACGCAGTACGGGGTCGCCACGACGGATGCGCTCCAGCGGCAGACGCTCGCTCGCGTAAATGCCCGGTGCCCGAAGCATGCTGACGCCCACGCCGCAGCGACAGCCGAAGGCACGCAGCTGCCGTTCGGCATCGACCCTGCGTGCAGCGCGCGGCGAACGCGGTCTGGCAGGACGCGTCTCGTCGATATGGGCGCCACCACAGTCACCGTAAACCCCTGTCGTGCTTATGTATATGAGGTGCTGTGGTAGACTCGTCCGGCTTGCTAGCGCAGCGAGCAGATGGCGGGTACGGGGATCGGTTTTTCCCTGTGCCGGCGGGGGGGCGAAATGCAGCACGGCGTCGGCAATGCCGGCCAACCGGGCCAGACTGCGGCGATCGTCGAGATCAGCCAGCAGTGGCACCGCCCCCAGCCGGCGCATGCCCTCGGCAGCTTCCGTGCGCCGGACAAGGGCGAACACGCGAAACCGCCGTACCAGCCAGGGCATCGCGCGCAGGGCAACATCGCCACATCCGACGACAAGAATTCTTTTCATTCGCACATTATCTCACGCCCCATGCCGTATCAGATTTCGCTCCAGCCCGGTGGTCAGACCTTCTCCGCCGATGCCGATCAGACCATCCTCGAAGCGGCACTCGAGGCCGGCCTGCTGCTGCCCTACAGCTGCCGTGACGGCGCCTGCGGCGCGTGCAAGGGTCGAGTGGTCAGCGGTGAATTCGCCCTCGACGTCTACTCTGCCAGCGCCCTCTCCGATACCGAGCGCGACGCCGGCATGTCCCTGTTCTGCCGGACACGGGCGCGCTCGAACATGGTGCTCGAGGCGCGCAACGTCAGCCGCGCGGGCGACATCCCGGTCAAGAAGCTGCCGTGCAGGGTACAGAAACTCACCCGTGTCGCCGCCGACGTCATCGTGCTCGAACTCAAGCTCCCGGCCAGCGAGCCGTTCCGTTTCAATGCGGGTCAGTATGTGGACATCCTGCTTCCCGATGGTGCACGCCGCAGCTTCTCGATCGCGAATGCCCCGCACGACAACACTCACATTGAACTCCATGTGCGCCTGATTGAGGGCGGCCGCTTTACCGGACAGGTGTTCAGCACCATGAAGGAGCGCGACATCCTTCGTTTCGAAGGCCCGCTGGGCAGCTTCTGGCTGCGCGAGGGCGCACGCCCGATCGTGATGGTGGCCGGGGGCACCGGCTTCGCCCCCATCAAGGGCATGATCGAGCACGCCATTCACACCGGCATCACGCGGCCGATCACCCTTTACTGGGGCGCACGCCGGCCAGAGGGGCTGTACATGGACGAACTTGCGCGCAGCTGGGCCGCCGACATGCCCGGTTTCTGCTATGTCCCGGTAATCTCCGATGACCTGCCCGAGGACTGCTGGACCGGCCGTCGTGGGCTGGTGCATGAAGCCGTGCTGGCCGACTTCCCCGACCTGTCCACACACGAGGTCTACGCCTGCGGGGCGCCACCGATGATCGACGCTGCGCGCCGCAGTTTCGTGGAGGCACGCGGCCTTGCCGAGGATGCCTTCTTCGCCGACGCATTTACCTTCGCTACGCAGAACGCCTGAGCCAGGACCATGAGCCAGACCACCTTCATTACCCGCGAACCTGTGGTCAACAAGAGCCGGGCGATCACCGCGAACCGCCTGATCGCACACGGCCCCAACATCGCAGAGGTAGTCGAGACCCTGAACGGGCTCGTCGATCAGTGGCCGACCCACCACCCGGTCTTTGTCAGCCTCGGTCGCCTTGTTCCGACACCAGCCCTCATGGACTGGGCGGCCCCGACGAACGCGATGATCGAAATTCCCGCCCAGGCGCTGGCCCATCCACAAACCCAGGCCTTGCTGCCGAAACTGCAGGAAGCGGGCATCAGCATGTGCCTGACCTGGTTCTCCAGCGATACCGTACTGCCGCCCGGCTACGACTGGCGCTTCGTCCTGATGGATGCGCGCAAGCATCCGGCACCGACCGGATCGCCCGGCCTCAGCATGGCGTGGGGGCTCAAGGACGTGCCCGCCTTCCGCCAGGCCGTGGGCGCCGGGTACGACGGTGCCTCGGGGTGGTTCTTCCTGCACGGCAACCCGCCGGCCAAGGAACTCTCGCCCGGCCACGCGCAGATCGTCAGACTGCTCAACCTGGTGCGCAATAACGGCGAGATCCGCGACATCGAAGCGGTACTCAAGCAGGACGTCGCACTGTCCTACAAACTGCTGCGCTACATCAATTCCGCCGGCTTCGGCCTGATGTGTGAAATCCAGTCGTTCCGCCATGCGGTCAGCATTCTCGGCTACTCAAACCTGCACAAATGGCTTTCGCTGCTGCTGGTCACCGCCAGCCGCGACCCTGGCGCGCCGGCAATGATGCAGACCGCCATTTCCCGCGGACGTCTGATGGAGGAGATCGGCGCCGGATTTTTCGACAAGTCAGAACGCGACAATCTCTTCATTACCGGCGCCTTTTCGCTGCTGCACATCCTGCTGGGCACGTCGATGCAGGCGCTGCTCGACGAAATGCACCTGCCAGCATCGGTGTCGGACGCCCTGCTCTCTGACGAGGGTGAATTCGCCCCATTTCTCCGACTCGCGCGCCATTGTGAAAACTTCGATGGCAGCGCCCTGGTCAAGGCAGCGGCCGAGCTGCACCTGTCTGCAGAGCAGATCAACCGCGCCCAACTCGTCGCACTAGGGTTTGCAGACAGCCTGCAAGCCTGATTGCGGCGCGCATTCGGTCACATTAAAGCTTGCGCGCGGGCTCTAGAATGCGCGTTGCCGCAGCCAACCCACTTCGCCCGTATTCATGATTCAGGCTTTATCCGGCCCGTCCAGCTTGCACCCCCTGCCAGAGAGCGGCGCGACCGTGCTGCGCCTGCTCGCAGCCAACTCGCCGAACTGGCCCGAGGTTGCGCTGGTGGCTGCGCGCGACCCGGCGCTGTGTCTGCTGCTGCTGGCGTCCGCTCCACTGGAACGGGATGAGCTCGAACAAGGCCTGAATACCGTACTGCGACACCGGCTCGAAACACTTGGCCCTGACCTGTTGCGTGCCTGGCTGCTGAGCCAGGCGTGCGTCGACGTCAGCCCGGGCCACGTCCAGGCACTGGTGGTGGCTGAATGTGCCCTCCATCTTGCACTCGAGACCCACTACCCAAGACCCGACGAAGCTTATCTGGGTGGACTGTGGCACGCGCTTTTTAGCCGCCGACGCGAAGCCGGCACCACGTCGGACACACTGCAGCCCGACAACAACCGCCAGCATCTTGCCCAGCTCGTCCGCAACTGCGGGCTGCCCGGCACGCTGGCCGACGCGCTCGAACTCGGCGACTTGCTCGACGAGCAGCTGCACGGCGCCCATCCGCTCGTCGCGCTGCTCGCGGCCGCGCATCGCCTCGCCGGGGATGGATGGGAAGAGCGCATTCCCCGGGTTGAATCCCTGACCGGGCTGCCGTCGACCAGTCTCATCAGCCTGCGCGCTGATGTCGGCTACATCGTCACCGGCCACGCTGCCTACCCCGCCCCATCAGGCAGCAACACAGCCCTGATGATGAGCCGCGGACTGCCTGCACTGATGGAGGACGAACCTTTTCGGGCGGCCGCCTTGCACGGCCTGATCGTCGCCGGCTTTACCGAACTCGACGTGGAATCCACCCGCGCGCGGCTGGCAATTGCCTGCGCCCTGCTGGGCCGCTGCGAGATGCCCATCGTGCTGACGCCGGACGAAAAGGGCGTGCTGCTGCCGCTGCTCAAGGCCCCACCGGGCTCACCCGCTGCATGGCTGCAGGAGCTGTCACTGCGTGAAGACGACGAAGCCAGCTGCATTGCACTTGCATTGCGCAGCGGCACGCCGACAAGCTGCTTTCCCGTGAGCAACGCTCCCGGACGCAGCATGGCCGACTGGCACGTGGTGCGCTGGCTCGGACAACGGGGGTTCTGCTGTCAACCCTTGCAGCTCGGCCCACTGCAGGGCGTCGCGCTGATCGGCCTGGCGCACGAACACGCGCTGAGCAGCGCCGCGCGCTGGGTGGTCGGGGAGCTGCTCTCCGCAGCGGCTCGCAACATCCTTTCAACCGAGCGCCAGCATGCCGCCATCGCTGCCCGCGAAGCAGAACTGCACGCCCGCTTCCGCGAGCACGTTCGTCGTATCGCCCACGAAGCCACCAACCCGCTGACCGCGATCAAGAACAGGCTCAGCCTGCTCGTTCAGAGTCATGCGGACGACAGTTCGCTGCAGGACGACATGGGCCTGCTCAACGCCGAGCTCGACCGCATTGGCAACCTGCTGCGTTCGGCAGGCAATCTGCCGCAAGAGGGTGCCGAGGCACCGAGTTGCCGCATCGTCGATGTGCTGCACGAAGTGCGCACACTCTACGCCGATACGCTCTTCGCGCAGCGTGGCATACAGTTCGAGCTCCGCGCGGTGGCTGGCGCCCCCAGCGTTGCGATCCCTGCCTCAGCGCTGAAGCAGGTTTTGCTCAACCTCCTGCGCAATGCATCCGAGGCCTTGCAACCCGGTAGCCGCCTGTCACTCTCATTTGCAGGCCAGATCATCGCCGATGGCCGCACCTGCGCCGAACTGCGTCTGATCGACAATGGCCCCGGGCTCCCACCCGAGCGCGCCGCCAACCTGTTCGCTCCGGCGACCAGCCAGAAAGGAGGCCAGCACCAGGGCGTGGGCCTGTCGATCGTGCGTGAAATCCTGACGAAATGGCACGCATCCATACTCTGTCGGAGCCAGCCAGGCAGCGGCACCAGCTTCCAGATCTTCATCCCACTGGATCATTCGGCCTGACTGTTGCATTATTCTGAAAGTGCTATGGCGGAACGCCGCAAACCGGGAGCGCATGGTCATACCGGGAGAACAGCCCTTCTACGCGAGTATTACCGGGTCGCAACCGGACGCAGACGTCTGCCGCATTCTCGTCGTTGATGACGATGCGTCCTTGCGTCGTACGCTCCCGCTTGTGCTTGCCCGCGAGGGACGCGTCTTCGACGAGAGCGCCACCATCGCCGAAGCTGTCGCTGCGCTCGAGCGCGAACACTTCGATCTGATCCTGCTCGACTACCGCCTGCCCGATGCCACCGGGCTCGATCTGCTCGACTGGCTGACCCAGCATGAGCGCGAAGAGGCCGTGATCGTCATCAGTGGCGAAGACGCCATCGACGCAGCCATCGGCGCCTTGCGCGGTGGTGCCGACGATTATGTGCGCAAGCCCTATCATGTCGCCCAGTTGCAGCGCGCGGTCGACAGCACCCTGCACAAGACCACGCTGGAACGGGCCAACCGGGCCATGAGCCAGCGTCTGCGCGCGTCTGAACGCCTGCACCGCTTCCTGGTCGAGAGTTCGCCCGACATGATCTTCACCCTCGACACCGAGGGCCGCTTCAGCTACATCAACCCGCGGGTGCGCCAGATGCTCGGCTACGAGCGGGCTACGCTGATGAGACGCCCCTTCTCCACCCTCGTCGTTGCGGAGGACGTCGATCGCATCAACAGCCTGATGTTCTCACGCGGCAACACCCCGGGCGAAAGCTTCAACATCGAACTGCGCCTGCGGCGAAATCGCGAAACCCTGGTGGAAGGGGGGCCGGAAAGCACCACCGTGTCGCTCACCGGCATCCCCATGCCCGGCAGCAACGGCCGCACTTCAAATGGCCTCTACGGTGTGGCACGGGATATTTCAGAGCGCAAGCGCGCCGAAGAAATCATTACCTTCCAGGCCTATCACGACCAACTGACCCGACTGCCAAACCGGGTTCTGTTCAAGGACCGGCTCGAGCTGGCGATTGCCCAGGCGCAACGTCGCACCGGTGCGCTTGCGGTGATGTTCATTGACGTCGACCGCTTCAAGCTGGTGAACGACACCTTCGGTCATGCGGAAGGCGACACCCTGCTGCGCGGCATTGCTGCCCGCCTGTCCACGACCCTGCGTCGCGGCGACACGCTGGCCCGCCTCGGCGGCGACGAATTCACCGTCCTGCTTCCCGACATCAACCACCCCGAAGATGCAGAGACCATCGCGCGCAAGATTCTCGATGCGCTGGCCCCGCCCTTCCGCCTCGACCAAAGTGACTTCCGTGCAACCGTCAGCATCGGCATTTCGCTCTTCCCGCGTGACGGTGACACCGCCGAAGACCTGACCCGGCACGCTGACATCGCGATGTATCAGGTGAAGCGTTCGGGCAAGAACGCGTTTCGATTCTTCGACCCCGAGCTCAACGCGCACTACCGCGAACGCATCGCACTCGAGAACGACCTTCGGCTTGCGCTCGAGCACTCGGAGTTCGAGCTGTACTACCAGCCCCAGGTCAGCATGAAGGCCGCCCGCGTGGTCGGCATGGAGGCGCTGCTGCGCTGGAATCACCCCGCCCATGGGCAGATCGGACCGGCCACTTTCATTCCGGTGGCCGAGGAGATGGGGCTGATCGGCGACATCAGCCACTGGGTGCTCGAAGAAGCCTGTGCGCAGCTGGCACGCTGGCGCGCTGACGGCTTTGAAGACCTGCGCATGTCGCTCAATCTTTCACCTCACGATTTCAGCCGCCCGGACATCGTCGACATGGTGATCGAGTGCGTGAGCCGCAATCAGTTGCCGCCGGCACAGGTCGAACTTGAGATCACCGAAAGCATGATGATGCAGGACACCGCAGGCGTCGCAGCCAAGGTAAAGGCGATGCGCGAAGCCGGCCTGAGCGTGGCGATCGACGATTTCGGCACGGGCTATTCGGCCCTGGCATACCTGCAGAAGTTTCCGGTCAGTACGCTCAAGATCGATCGCAGTTTCGTGCGCGACCTCGACGGGCCTTCGACCAATCCGATCATTTCAGCCATTACCGGCATCGCGCGCGGATTCGGGCTTCACCTGATCGCCGAAGGCGTGGAGCATGCCGAACAGGCCGAAACGCTGCGCATCCTCGGCTGCGACGTCATGCAGGGCTATCTGTTTGCCCGTCCGGGCACCGCGGAACAGGCAAAAGGCTGGCTGGAGGTAGCGCCTCAGCCCGACCTTCAGCGCTGAGCGCGTGCACAAAAAAGCCGGCTGATGCCGGCTTTTTTGTGCAAGGGGCGGTACAGGACCACCTCGGGAAGCTTACTTCTGCGACAGAACCCACGCCACCAGCGTGGCGGCTTCTTCAGCCGACACCTGCGGGTTGGGGGGCATCGGGATCTGACCCCAAGTGCCCACACCACCCTTCTGTACCTTGGTGGCGAGCATGGCAGCAGCGTCTTTCTGTCCAGCGTACTTGGCAGCCACATCCTTATAGGCAGGACCGACCAGCTTCTTGTCGATCGCGTGACAGGCCATACAGTTCTTGGCTTTCGCCAGATCTGCGGAAGCGAACGCCGGAGCAGCGGAAAGGACACCAGCAGCAATCGCGACGGCAACAAGAGCCTTCATATTGTCTTCCTCTTTATGATGATCTTAAACACCAAAAGATACTAACCCAAGGGGCAGGCCTATGCTACCGGAGAAGTCAAAGACACAGCGCTGAAGAAATGTTAGCAACCGTCACCTGGTTCTCCGTGCTGCCCAGACCTGCTTCGCCGCCGGCGGAGCGGATTTTTCCGCCGATCGCTGCCCCCTTGATGCACCTTGAACCTTAAGATTCTTCCCGCTAAATGCGCAAATAGAAAAACCCTATATTTGTTGGAAGTTTTTTTGCCCTTCGGATGGCATACTTTCCACCGGCCGATTTTCTGACGTGCACCACGTATTGCACAGTGAAGACACGGTCCGGATCGGATCATCATCAACCCCTGGAGGCACTATGTCTGACAGCATCAACCAAACCCGTCGTACCCTCATCAAGGCTGGCGGCATGGCCGTTGCCATGATCCCGGTCGTAGCGTTCGCGGCCAAGAATGACGCGATGCGCACGAGCATGAAGTACGTCGACAAATCGGCCGATCCGGCCAAGGTCTGTTCGGGCTGTATGCACTTCGTCCCCGGCACCCCGCTGGGCGGCTGTAAGCTGTTTGCCGGCGACACCGAAGTCAATCCGAATGGCTCCTGCGTCGCCTGGGTCAAGAAGCCCTGATCGTCGATCAGTCGACATGCAGACGGGGAGCGGTCGCATGACCGGTCCCCGTTTTTGTTTGCAAGCAGAGAAAGTGCAGCCGCGCCGGAATCACCCCACTGAGCATACCTGGAAGCACGCCGCCAAAGGCAGCCATGCCTCGCGCGTCAGCTTGCGCTGACGGATCAGGCCTCCTCCGCGCGCAACAACCCCTGGCGCTCAACAAAGTCGATGATCTCTGCCAGGCCCTGGCCCGTCTTCAGGTTGGAGAAGACGAAGGGGCGCTCGCCCCGCATCTTGCGCGCATCGCGGTCCATGACCTCCAGCGAGGCACCGACCAGCGGCGCGAGATCGATCTTGTTGATCACCAGCAGGTCACTCTTGGTAATGCCGGGCCCGCCCTTGCGCGGAATCTTGTCGCCGGCCGAGACATCAATGACATAGAGCGTCAGATCGGAGAGTTCCGGTGAGAAAGTGGCAGCCAGATTGTCGCCTCCCGACTCGACGAAGATGATCTCCAACCCCGGAAAGCTGCGATTGAGGCGATCGACCGCCTCGAGGTTGATCGAGGCATCTTCGCGGATGGCGGTGTGCGGGCAGCCGCCGGTTTCGACGCCGATGATGCGATCGGCCGCCAGCGCTTCGTTGCGCACCAGAAACTGGGCGTCTTCCGCCGTGTAGATGTCGTTGGTGACAACCGCAATGTTGTACTTGTCGCGCAATGCCTGGCACAGCGCGAGCGTGAGCGCGGTCTTGCCGGAACCGACGGGGCCGCCGATGCCGACACGAAGCGCCTGGGATGCAGGAGTAGTCATGATGCTGTGGTTTCCGTCGTTCAGCTTCTGAAGAGCCGTGAATACTGCGTTTCGTGGTGGCTGCTGGCAAGTGCCAGGCCGGGGGTGTAGTTGCTCCAGTCGTCTTCCGGAAGCGCGATCGCAAGTGGCACCAGATCGGGAATGCGCGCGCCGAGTGCGGCCAGCATGCGCTGCCCGGCGCTCTGGCCGAGCGGCACCGTCTTCACCGCCGCCATCACCTGATTCTCCAGCCAGGCCCACAGGTAGGCGGCGAGCGCATCGCCCACCGGCACCTTCCAGGCTGCGGCAGCGGCAGTCCATGCAGTCGGAAACGCCGGGGTATCGAGCGCCTGCAGCCGCGCCCGCCAGCCAGGCAGCGAAGACCAGGCGTCGAGCTCGACCAGCATACGCACCAGCGAGTAGCCCATCTGCACGGTTTCGGCGCGCAGTTCCGAGGTCTCCCGGCTGGCAACGAAATCGTCGTTGAGGCGTCGCGCCGCGTCATCGTCGTCCTGAGCCCACGCCGCGAGCAGACACGCGACCAGCGGTGCCTCGAAGCGCGCAACGCTCCATTCGAGCAGGTCGCCGATCCAGCGCTGGGTGTCAGCCTCGGTCTTGACCCGACCGCACTCGACCGCCCACTCCAGCCCCTGCGAGTAGGTGTAGGCGCCGACCGGCAGCGTCGGGCTCGCGAGCTGGAGCAGTCGCACCAGCGGCAGCAGGCCGCCGCCAGTCGCACCGGAGAGCGCCAGCGTCACGTGCCGCTCATCATGTGGATGCGCGCGCCGCTGCCGTCGCCCGGATGCTGATGACCATGGGCGTAGGCACCGGCCTCGGGCTCAAAGGGCGCGGACATCGACGACACTTCCGCCCCCAGCCCGACCAGCATGCCTTCGAGCACGTGGTCAGCCTGAATCCGCAGCCAGCCTTCGCCCAGTTCGACGGCGACATGGCGGTTGCCAAGGTGGTAGGCCGCACGTGCGAGCTCGAACGCATCGGCGCAGCGAACCTCGAGCAGCGACTCAGGTGCCGCCACGACTTCGACGATCCGTCCGTCCTGGGCGTGCAGTTTCTGACCGCCGCGCAGGATGGTGCCGCGGGGAAGGAACAGACCGACTTCCTCGCCCGTGCTCAGTCTGGCGCGCAAACGGCTCTTGGTGCGGTAGCCAAAGTCGAGCTCCAGGGTTTCCGTTGCGGCGCGCACGCCGGTGTAAAGCGATTCAATCAGCAGCATGTCAGTTCAGTTTCCAGGGCGTGCTTGGCGCAATACGAGGTTCGACGACGATCATGGCGGATTCCGTCAGAACAGGAAATAGCGCTGCGCCATCGGCAGTTCGGTCGCCGGCTCGCACGTGAGCAACTCGCCATCGGCGCGCACGATATAGGTTTCCGGGTCGACATCGATGGTCGGCATCGCGCCGTTGAGCACCATGTCGGACTTCTTCACACCCCGGCAACCCTTCACCGCCACCAGTGGTTTCTCCAGATTCAGGGCCGCCACCGCCGGATTGGACAGCGCGGCCTGCGAGACGAAGGTCACCGAGGTCTTGAGCGCCTTGCCGAAACTGCCGAACATCGGCCGGTAATGCACCGGTTGCGGCGTGGGGATCGACGCGTTGGGATCGCCCATCGCCGCCGCGGCGATCATGCCGCCCTTGAGGATCAGGCTGGGCTTGACGCCGAAGAAGGCCGGCCGCCACAACACCAGGTCGGCCAGCTTGCCGGGCTCGATCGAGCCCACGACGTGCGAGATGCCGTGGGTGATCGCCGGGTTGATGGTGTACTTGGCGATGTAGCGCCGGATGCGGAAATTGTCCGCCTTGCCGTCGCCGCGCTGGCTGTCTTCGGGCAATGCCCCGCGCTGCACCTTCATCTTGTGCGCGGTCTGCCAGGTGCGGATGATGACCTCGCCCACCCGCCCCATCGCCTGCGAGTCGGACGACATCATCGAGAACGCGCCGGTGTCGTGCAGGATGTCCTCGGCCGCGATCGTCTCGCGCCGGATGCGCGATTCGGCAAAGGCCACGTCCTCGGCAATTGCCGGGTCGAGGTGGTGGCACACCATCAGCATGTCGAGATGCTCGTCGATGGTGTTCACCGTGAACGGCCGCGTCGGGTTGGTCGAGGACGGCAGCACGTTCGGCGCGCCCACCGCCTTGATGATGTCAGGCGCATGACCACCACCCGCGCCTTCGGTGTGGAAGGTGTGGATGGTGCGGCCCTTGAACGCGGCCAGCGTGGTTTCGACGAAACCGGATTCGTTCAACGTATCGGTATGGATCGCGACCTGCACGTCGTGCTGCTCGGCCACGGTCAGGCAGTTGTCGATCGCCGCCGGTGTCGTGCCCCAGTCCTCGTGCAGCTTGAGGCCGATGACGCCGGCCTCGACCTGCTCGCTGAGCGGCCCCGGCAGGCTGGCGTTGCCCTTGCCGAAGAATCCGAGGTTCATCGGAAAGGCTTCGGCAGCCTCGAGCATGCGGTGAATATGCCACGGCCCCGGCGTGCAGGTGGTGGCGTAGGTGCCGGTCGCCGGCCCGGTGCCGCCACCAAGCATGGTGGTGATGCCGGACATCTGCGCCTCTTCGATCTGCTGCGGGCAGATCCAGTGGATGTGGCTGTCGATGCCGCCGGCGGTGAGGATCATGCCTTCGCCGGCGATGACCTCGGTGCCCGCGCCAACCGGGATGGTGACGCCGGGCTGGATGTCCGGGTTGCCACCCTTGCCGATCTTCCAGATCCTGCCGTCCTTGAGTCCGACGTCGGCCTTGACGATGCCGGTGACCGCATCGACGATCAGCGCATTGGTGATGATGGTGTCGGCCACCTCGGCCGCGAGCTGCTGGCCCTGGCCCATGCCATCACGGATGACCTTGCCACCGCCGAACTTCACCTCTTCACCGTAGATGGTGTAGTCGTGCTCCACTTCAAGGATCAGCTCGGTGTCGGCCAGTCGTACCCGATCGCCCACCGTGGGGCCGAACATTTCCGCATAGGCGCGGCGCGTAATCTTTGCCATTTCAGAGCGCTCCCATGACCTGGGCGTTGAAGCCGAACACCTTGCGCGCGCCATCGAGCGCGACCAGTTCGATCGTGCGCGACTGTCCCGGCTCGAAACGCACCGCCGTACCCGCGGCGATATTGAGGCGGAAACCACGCGCCGCCGCACGGTCGAAGTCGAGCGCGGCATTGGTTTCAGCAAAGTGGTAATGCGAGCCGACCTGGATCGGACGGTCGCCGGTATTGGTCACCGACAGCGTCAGCGTCGCGCGTCCGACGTTGATTTCGATCTCGCCGTCGAGCGCCATGAGTTCGCCTGGAATCATTTTCTTCTCCTGATGTGCCTGGCGGTTCAACCGCCACGGGCGCCGAAGCGGTAATCGCGCAGGGCCTGTGAGCGCGCCGGCGCGGCCTCGGAGGCCGGCGCCGGTACGACGGGCGCGACCACTGCAGCCGGGGCCAGCTTTTCGCGCAAACAGATGACGAGCAGCAAGAACTCCTCGTCGTCGGCGAGTTCTTCGATCTCGTCCAGCGTCGCCCTTGCATACGCCGGATCGTTCATCATCGCCGTCAGATTCACGCTGCGCCCAAGTGCGCGCTTCACCTGCAGCTTGAAACGGGCCAGTAACCTTGCCAGTTCGATTTCGGCTTCACTCATGATGGTCACCGCCCCTGCGTCAGATGATGGGGTTATGTACGGTGACCAGCTTGGTGCCGTCCGGGAAGGTGGCCTCGACCTGGATGTCGGGAATCATCTCGGCCACACCGTCCATTACGTCGTCGCGGGTCAGCAGCGTGGCGCCGTAGCTCATCAGTTCGGCAACCGTCCTGCCGTCGCGCGCACCTTCCAGAATTGCGCAGGTGATGAAGGCAACCGACTCCGGGTAGTTCAGCTTCAGGCCGCGCGCCCGGCGACGCTCGGCGAGCAGTCCGGCGGTAAAAATCAGCAGTTTGTCCTTCTCGCGTGGGCTCAGTTCCATCGATTTCTCCACGGCGCCAGCGGCGCCGCCAGTCAGTTGATCAGGTATTCCAGATTCTCGGCGTCTGCGCCGGGCGCCCTGCCACGGCAGGCCTGACGGCCGCCCACAGGCGCGCAAACCATTCACGCCCCGGCTCGCATGCGGGCCCAAGGTAGCGCGCCACCAGCAGCCCCGGCAGCAGCGTCACGCCACCCCTGCCGTGCGTCGGTGCAAGCTCGCGCCAGGCCTTGAGCAGTTCAGTATTAACCTGTGGTGAAGCGACCAGCAGACTGCCGCTCACGGGCTCGCCCTGCAGGCCAACATCAGACGCGAGCAGGGTGCTGCCACCGCCAACCCTGCCGCGCTCAAGCCACAGCGGACGCCCATCTCGCACTATTCTGGTGCGCATCGCCAGTTCGCCACGGGTAAAGCGCTCACCCGAACCCGTGCGACCGAAGCACAGCATCTCTGCA
Organism: Azoarcus sp.; assembly: GCA_023230755.1. GTDB lineage: Bacteria > Pseudomonadota > Gammaproteobacteria > Burkholderiales > Rhodocyclaceae > Parazoarcus. The sequence continues at coordinate 6,325 of JALNWS010000042.1, read as the reverse complement.
CCAACAAAACAGGCATCTCCGGACAGGCTGACCTCGGTCACCAGGTCACCGAGCGCGCCGTCGAACACCAGACTTTCCTGCGGCAGCCATTCGCACACGCCACCTGCGGCCACCACGATACGTTGCGTCAGCCCGCCGCGTGCGCCGGCGCTGCGATACCACTTGCCCGCGCCCGGCGTCGTCAGCAGGGCATGGGCGCCTGCCCTGACATCGACATCGACGCTCAGGCGGTCGCCACCTGCGATGCCGGCGGGCGGGTGCACCAGAATGGTGTGACACACCTCATGGCCCTCGGGGTACAGCGGGCGTTGCACCACCAACGGGCCCACATGCGCGCGCTCCGCAAGTACGGTGCGCTCGCCGCGGCGTTCATACGCCAGACGAAGCGCTGCGCGCCATCCGCGTTCAGGCACGATATCGCCCACAGAGGTGGTGAGCGATCGGGATTCCGGGGCTGTCACGGCATTCATGCGATTAATCTAGCAAGCAACGTTCCAGCTCGAGGGCCAGGTTGGTATGCAACTGTTTAGACTGATTTTTCAATCCCTGGAAGCTCATTGGACGGGACGCGTCGCGCAGGATGGCGCGGGAGGCGCATCCGGATGCACCATCAAAGTGCATCGAAATGCACTTGCTCTTACTGCCGCACTTCGTCGAACTCGTCGGCCTTGCCCGCGCCAGGGGTCGAGCGGAACGGGTTGATGTCCAGACCGCCACGGCGCGTGTAGCGCGCCCACACCGCGAGCGCCTGCGGGCGGCAGTGCGCCATGATGTCGCAGAACACCCGCTCCACGCATTGTTCGTGAAACTCGTTGTGCTCACGAAAGGACACGATGTAGCGCAGCAGGCCCTCACGGTCGATCGCAGGCCCGGTGTAGCGCACGACCACCATGCCCCAGTCGGGCTGGCCGGTCACCAGGCAGTTGGACTTGAGCAGGTGGGAATACAGGGTTTCGCTGACGACCTCGCCGCCGGCCGACAGCAGGCCGGGCGCGGGCTGATAGGTATCGATCCCGATGTCGAGCTCATCCAGGCAGACCCCCTGCGGATAGCCGATCTGGCGCTGGGGGCGCTCGCCAAGCGGCATCAGCTCGACCGCCACCGCGCCCCCCGCCGCCGCGGACAGATCACGTGAAATGGTTTCGCCAACGGTGCCTGCAGCGGCGAAGCGGCTTTGGTTGAAGGCGTTCAGATACAGCTTGAGTGACTTGGACTCGATCAGGCGCGGCGTGTTGGCCGGCACCCGGAAACGCGCGAGCGCCACCACGGGCTTGCCACGCCCGTTCAGCCACGACACCTCATAGGCATTCCACAGATCCTCCCCGACAAAGGGCAAGGCCTCACCGCGCACGCCGATCTCGTCGCGCTTGAGCTGGCGCTCGATCGGGAACAGGAGCTCGGGAGCGTAAGTGTCGCGATAGGCGACAGGCTTGCCGAGCAGTGAAGCCTCGGCGCCGTGCAAGGCAGGGACGATTTTGTTCATCGACGAAATTGTAGAGTAAGGCAGGGGCCGATGAAACTTGCTGCATTGCAGCGTAACCAGTAGACTCGCGCCACCCCCGTGTTCCACCCGTGCCGGAGCCCCACCCGTGTAAGCCCCACCTCCTCCCGCGAGTCCGTCAGATCCATTGCGTCAGGGCCGTGTGCCCGGGCGCCACTCGACTTGCAAGAGGCTGCACGCGTCTGTTCACGCCACCACAGGGCGTACCCACGGATCAGTTCGATCCCGTCTCACATTCCGGCCGCTGGGGCTGGCGTGGACCGTCGCCCCCCCACTCCAAAATGACGGCAGCCGCATCTGCGGCGCCAGAAGGACCATAACGACAATGAAATCCTTGCACCAGGACTGGTTCTCCAATGTCCGCAACGACCTGCTCGCGGGTCTGGTGGTCGCGCTGGCCCTGATCCCCGAGGCCATCGCGTTTTCCATCATCGCTGGCGTCGATCCCAAGGTAGGCCTCTATGCCTCCTTCTGTATCGCCACCGTAATCGCCTTCGCCGGCGGCCGCCCGGGCATGATCTCGGCCGCTACCGGTGCCATGGCACTGGTAATGGTGAGCCTGGTCAAGGATCACGGCCTGCAGTACCTGCTCGCCGCCACCCTGCTCACCGGTGTGTTGCAGGTCATCGCCGGCTGGCTACGCCTGGGCGTGCTGATGCGATTCGTGTCGCGCTCGGTCGTGACCGGCTTCGTCAATGCGCTGGCGATCCTGATTTTCATGGCCCAGCTGCCGGAACTGACCAACGTCAGCTGGCATGTCTATGCGATGACGGCGGCCGGGCTCGGCATCATCTACCTCTTCCCCTACGTCACCCGTGCCGTGCCTTCACCCCTGGTCACCATCGTGGTGCTGACTGCAGCGTCCATGGTGCTTGGCCTGGACATCCGCACGGTAGGCGACATGGGCGAGCTGCCGGACAGCCTGCCTGTGTTCCTGCTGCCCGACGTACCGCTCAATCTCGAGACGCTCGGGATCATCTTCCCCTACGCGCTGACCATGATGGTCGTGGGCCTGCTCGAGTCACTGATGACCGCCACCATCGTCGACGACCTCACCGATACCACCAGCAACAAGAGCCGCGAATGCGTCGGCCAGGGCGTGGCCAACCTCGCCTCCGGCTTCCTTGGGGGCATGGCTGGCTGTGCGATGATCGGGCAGTCGGTGATCAACGTTAAATCCGGTGGCCGCGGCCGCCTGTCGACGCTGACCGCCGGCGTGGTGCTGCTGATCCTGGTCGTATTCCTCGGTGACTGGGTGCGTCAGATCCCCATGGCGGCACTGGTCGCGGTGATGATCATGGTCTCGATCGGCACCTTCAGCTGGGATTCCGTGCGCAAGCTGCGCGAATACCCGCCCAGCTCCAGCGTGGTCATGATCGCGACCGTCGCGGTCACCGTCGCCACCCACGACCTCGCGCGCGGGGTGCTGGTCGGCGTGCTGCTGTCGGGCTTCTTCTTTGCACACAAGGTCGGCAAGGTGCTGCATGTCGGTTCCCGCTCGGAAGATGAAGGCCGGGTACGCCGCTATGCCGTCACCGGCCAGGTATTCTTTGCCTCGGCCGACCGTTTCATCGCATCCTTCGACTTCAAGGAAGTCATCGAGAAGGTCAGCATCGACGTCTCCCGGGCCCATTTCTGGGACGTCACTGCGATCAGCGCACTCGACAAGGTCGTGGTCAAGTTCCGTCGCGAAGGCACCGAAGTCGAGGTCATCGGCCTCAACGAAGCCAGCGCGACCATGGTCGATCGCTTCGCAGTGCACGACAAACCTGAATCCGTCGAAAACCTGATGGGCCACTGAGGAGCAGACCATGAACAAAGACAACAAGATTCTGGCCTGCGTGGATCAGTCCCGTTTTGCCGACACCGTCGCCGACTACGCGGCCTGGGCTGCGACGCGCATGGATGCGCCGCTAGAGTTTCTCCATGTCATCGACCGTCACCCGGAACTCGGCTCCGGCGGTGACCATAGCGGCACCATCGGCTTCGATGCCCAGGAGCAGCTACTGCACACCCTCAGCGACAAGGACGCGGCGCTCAGCCGCGCCGCGCGCGAACAGGGGCGCATCTTCCTCAACCGCCTGCGCGAACGCGCGATCGCGGCCGGCGTGCCGGCACCGGACATGCGCCAGCGCCACGGCGCCCTCGACGACACCCTGGCCGAACAGGAAGACGGCGTGCGCATGTTCGTCTTCGGCCGCCGCGGCGCTTCGGCCGAAACCAACAGCCAGGCACTCGGCAGCAACGTGGAACGCGTCGTACGTGCCCTGCACAAACCGGCGCTGACCGTGACCGAAGGCTTCACCGAACCGCGCCGGGTGCTGATCGCCTTTGACGGTGGCATCGTCACCCGGCACGGTGTGGAGATGGTGGCAAACAGCCCGCTGTTCCGCGGCCTGCCCATTCATCTGCTGATGTCGGGCAAGGAAAGCCAGAGCGCGCCAAAACAGCTGGAGTGGGCGAAGAACACGCTCGAGGCGGCAGGCTTCGAGGCCCCTGCCTCATTGATTCCCGGCGACGCGGAGCAGGTCATCGAGAAAACGGTGAAAGCACAGGCGATCGACCTGCTGATCATGGGCGCCTACGCCCACTCTCCGCTGCGCAGCCTGCTGTTTGGCAGCAAGACCACCGACCTGCTGCGCACCGCCACCATTCCGACACTGCTGCTGCGGGGCTGAAAAGCCCGGCCGCAGGTGCGCTTCGTCCTCAGGCCCGCGCGAAGCGCACCTGCACGTCGCACGGCGGCGCCGTATACGCGGCCGAGGTGGCGATGAGATCCGCCCCGGCGGCCACGTAGGCCGCAGCGTTATCCGCGCGCACGCCACCTGCGGCGACCAGCACCGTGCCAAGGCCTTCTGCTGCAATCCGCGCCTTGCAGTCCGCCACCGCCTCGGGCGAGAACTTTTCCAGCTGCAACACCCCCGCCCCCGCACGCGCCCAGAGCAGCGCCTCTTCGATCGAAGCCACCTCCACCGTGAGCTTGCGTTCGGGCTGAAGACCTCGCAGGCGAGCCACGGTGTGCTGCGGCGATTCGTCGAGAAAGAGGCGATGTTCGGCAAAGATCAGCAGGGTTTCCGACAGCCCCAGCCGGTGCATGATCGCGCCGCCCGCCTTGACCGCCTTGGCCGACATCGCCTTGGTGCCGGGCACGTTCTTGCGCGTGCATGCGACGGCAACTGGCGCCGCAGCGGCAACGATGGCGGCCGCTGCGGTGGCGATGCCGCTGGACCACTCCATCAGGGTCTGTGCCACCTTCCATGCACGGTGAAGTTCGCCCGCAGCACCTTCGGCCTCGAGCAGCAAGGTGCCCGCCTCGACCGTCGTCGCCGACGCCACATGAAGCCGCGCGGTCGCCCCTGCCAACTGGAACAGGCGCACCGCCTCTTCACTGCCACACACCCGCATCGCACCGCGAGCATGAAACGACACCTGCCCTCGCATATTCTCGATGGCCAGGGCCTCGGTGGTCAGGTCGCCCGCCGGCACATCATCGGCGAGCAGTTCGGACAGGGCGTGATCGGACAGACAGCAAGGCATGACTCAAACTCCGTAAGACATCTGCACATGGGCACTTCTAAATGGGACCAATCATCCCGGCACGCTGGCTTACCCCAGCAGGGCCACCGTCTTGATCTGCGCCCATATTCGTCGATTGGCCACGATGCCGAGCTGGTCGCACGAGCGTCGGGTGATACGCGCGATCAGCGGGGTGCCGCCCGCATCGAGCCGGACCAGCACATGCGCCGGCGTATCGGCCGCGGCCACCTCCTGCACGATGGCCTGCAGCAGGTTGGTAATGCTGCTGTTCTCGTTGCGCGCCTCGGCAAGGCTGACGTCGCGCGCATGCACGCGAAAACGCAGACGGTGGCCGACGGCCTCCGGTCGCCGTGCAACAAGTACGCTACCGCCCACAAAATCGAGCCGCGTCAGGTGGTAGCGTTCATCGTGCCCGGCAACAACGGATTCGACGACCACCCCCGCATCGTCGGTAAACGCCGTCGGCAGATCAAGCCGCGCCAGCGTCTCCACCAGGCCGCCCTGCGCAACGACCTTGCCCTGATCGAGCAACACCACATGGTCGGCCAGACGTGCCACCTCATCCGGAGAATGGCTGACATAGAGCACCGGCATGTCGAGCTCGTCGTGCAGGCGTTCCAGATACGGCAGAATTTCGTTCTTGAGCCTGACATCGAGCGCAGCCAGCGGCTCGTCCATCAGCAACAGTCGCGGACTCGTGAGCAGCGCGCGGGCCATGCCCACTCTTTGCCGCTCGCCGCCCGACAGGCGCTCGGGCATGCGGTCCAGCAGATGGCCGATTCCCAGCAGTTCTACGGCCTGGTCCCAAGCCACGCGTCGCGTCGCTGCGGCGACGCGCTTCATGCCGAATTCGAGGTTGCGCCGCACCGAGAGGTGCGGAAACAGACTGGCCTCCTGGAACACATAGCCGATCGCGCGCTCGTGCGTTGGCACGAAGATCCCGGCGTCGGCATCCTGCCAGTGTTCGCCATTGACGATGAGCCGCCCCAGCGGCGCGCGCTCAAGACCGGCGACGCAGCGCAGACAGGTCGTCTTGCCCGACCCGGAGTGACCGAACAGGGCGGTAACGCCCCGCCCCGGCAAATTGAGATCGACGTCGAGTGCAAAGCCGCTGTAGTCGAGGCGAAAGCGGGCCTGTATGCCTTTTGCCGTCATGTGCCCATCCCCGCCTTGAAGCGGCGGCTGGTATACAGCGCGAGCAGGACGAAGAAGGAGAATACGACCATGCCGCCTGCGAGCCAGTGCGCCTGTTCGTACTCCATCGCTTCGACGTGATCGAAAATCTGC
>JALNWS010000041.1 GCA_023230755.1 Azoarcus sp. | reverse complement strand
CTCGCCAAGGTGACGTTTGACAGCAGACCGGAGCCGCTGCCACCGGTAGGTGAATTGGCTGAAGTCACGGTCGACCTGCCGGCACTCCCGACATCGCCACTGATTCCCAACGCCGCAGTCCGGCGTGACGGCGACAAGCTTGGTGTCTGGCAGATCGTGGATGGTGACCTGCGCTTTTCCCCGGTCAAGCTCGGTGTTTTCGACCTCAATGGCTACGTTCAGGTGCTCGAGGGACTGAGCGATGGGGACGAGGTCGTAACCTATAGCGAAAGAGCGCTGACGCCACGCAGCCGCATCAACGTGGTCGACCATATTCCGGGAGTCGCAAAATGATCAGCCTTGCCGGCCGCGACATCCTCCATTCCTGGGGAAAGTTCGTCTTCACTGGCATCGGCCTGGGTCTGCTGATAGGCGTCACCCTGGTCATGGCCGGGGTGTACCGGGGCATGGTGGATGACGGCAAGGCGCTGCTCGACAACAGCGGCGCGGACCTGTGGGTCGTGCAAAAGGACACGCTGGGCCCTTATGCGGAGTCTTCCAGCCTTAACGATGACCTCTATCGCGCCATTCTCGCCATGCCCGGCGTCGCCCGTGCCGCAAACGTGACCTACCTCACCATGCAGGTCCGCAAGGGCGAACATGACGTGCGCAGCATGGTGGTTGGTATCGCACCCGGCGACTTGGGGACCACCCCCGGATGGCCGCCCTACCTCGTTGCCGGACGCCAGATCACACGCGCTCATTATGAGGCGGTCGCCGACATCGCCACCGGCTTCAAGCTCGGCGATGTAGTGAAAATCCGCCGCAACCAATACACCCTGGTGGGGCTGACCCGGCGCATGGTCTCATCCAGCGGCGACCCGATGGTCTTCATTCCGCTCAAGGATGCCCAGGAGGCCCAGTTCCTCAAGGACAACGATGCCATCTGGCAGAGCCGGCGCCGCACCGAAGCGAACCCGGCGTTCAATCGACCCGCCGTGCCGGGTCTGCTGGATGCGGTGATTGCTTCACAGAGCACCAACGCGTTCGTCAACGCCGTTCTGGTCACACTGAAGCCTGGACACGCACCGGATGATGTCGCCGAATCCATCCGGCGCTGGAAGCGTCTGACGGTCTACACACGGACACAGATGGAGGACATTCTCGTCGGCAAGCTCATCGCCACCTCGGCCAAGCAGATCGCCATGTTCCTGGTGATTCTTGCCGTTGTCAGCGCGGCCATTGTCGCCTTCATCATCTACACCCTGACCATGGACAAGATCCGTGAGATCGCGGTGCTGAAGCTCATTGGCACCCGCAATCGCACCATCGCCTCGATGATCATGCAGCAGGCGCTTGCCCTGGGCCTGATCGGCTTCGTTGTCGGCAAGATCACCGCCACCTTCGCCGCGCCGCTGTTTCCAAAGTACGTGTTGCTGACGCCGATGGATTCCATCGCAGGATTCTTCGCCTTGCTCGTGATCTGTGTGCTGGCAAGCGTCGTCGCCATCCGCACGGCACTCAAGGTTGATCCGGCTGAAGCCATTGGAGGGTGAGAGATGAGCGCCAAAGGCATACGCATCGAAGGTTTGACAAAACGTTATGGTCATGGCGACACCGCTGTCGATGCCCTGAAAGGTGTAGACATGCAGGTCGCACCGGGTGAAGTGGTGGGGCTGATCGGCCCGTCGGGTTCGGGCAAGAGCACGCTGCTCAAGTGCCTGGGCGCGGTGATCGATCCAACCGCCGGTCGCATGACATTGGGTGATGAGGTGATCTACGACGACGGCTGGAAAGTCCGTGACCTGCGCGCCTTGCGGCGCGACAAAATCGGTTTCGTATTCCAGGCGCCATACCTTATTCCGTTTCTCGATGTCACCGACAACGTGGCGCTGTTGCCGATGCTCGCAGGCGTCGGGAATGCGGAGTCGCGTGCGAAGGCCCTGGAATTGCTCACCGCGCTTGATGTGCAGCACCGCGCACGCGCAATTCCTTCTCAACTATCGGGTGGCGAACAGCAACGGGTTGCGATCGCGCGGGGCCTGGTCAATCGCCCACCGGTGATCCTCGCGGATGAACCCACCGCGCCTCTCGACAGCCAGCGTGCCATGGCTGTGATCCGCATCCTCAACGACATGGCCCGGCAGTTCGAAACCGCCATCATCGTCGTCACTCATGACGAGAAGATCATCCCCACGTTCAAGCGCATTTACCACATCCGTGACGGCGCAACCCATGAGGAAGCGGGCGAAGGACGGGCGTTCGAATGAAAAAACGATTGAGCTACGGGAGATCATCATGACCACGTGCGAACACAACCACGGCACGGGGAACGTCGCACCGACGGCTGCCGCCGGGGCAAGCACCTCTGGTGCGCAGGCCTGCAAGACCTCGCCAGCCATTGGTCCGTTCACAAACCTTTCGCGGAGCACGCCTGTGGCGCACGCTAAAACCCGCACGCCCCCCGGGGGCCGGTTTACGACAGCTTTTCTGATCACCGGTCTGCTTGCCTCCGGATTGGCCGGTTGCGCGGCCGGCCCTGATTTTCAGCGTCCCTCCGTGCCTGCTGTCACCCACTACACCTCAACAGCAGTGGCAGCCCAGACCACCGCCGCGCCCACGCAACTCGGCGAATCACAACGTTTGGTCGAGGGACTTCCGATCGAAACCCGCTGGTGGCGTACATTGGGCTCCCCTGCGCTCGACGGATTGATCGACGAGGCGCTGCAGTCCAGCCCGACGCTGGCAAGCGCCAGCGCCAGCTTGCGCCAGGCACAGGCGCTTCTTGCCGCACGCTCCGGCGCGACGCAATACCCACAGGTCGATGCCGGACTGGGTGCCCAGCGCCAGCAGTTCAACCCCAGCACTCAGGGGCTGAGCGGTGACACACGCCAGTTCGACCTATACAGCGCCAACGTGAGCGTGCATTACAACCTCGATCTGGCCGGTGGAAACCAGCGTGCACTCGAAGCCCTGGCTGCTCGCGCGGACTACCGCAACTTCGAATTGATTGCGGCTCATCTGACCTTGGCCGGCAACATCGCGACGGCGGCGGTCACCCGCGCGCGCCTTGCCGGACAATTGACTGCAAACACGGACATCGTGCGCGCACAGGACGAGCTCGTCCGACTGGCCCATGAACGCGTGCGTATCGGCCAGGCATCACCGGATGAAGTCTTGAGCCTGCAAGCCCAGGCTGAGCAAACCCGTGCCGAACTGCCGGTGCTGCGCAAACAGCTGCAACAAACCGAACATCTGCTGGCCGTGCTCGCCGGTCGCGCCCCGGGTGCCGGTGGCATCCCGGCCTTTACACTGGCCGATTTCACCCTCCCGGCCGAACTGCCGCTCGTCGTACCCTCTGAACTGGTGCGCCACCGCCCGGACATCCAGGCCGCAGAGGCATTGTTGCATGCAGCCAATGCGGACTACGGTGTCGCAGTCGCCAATCTGTATCCACAACTCAACCTGAGCGCCAACATTGGCTCGCAGGCATTGACCACAGGGGCCCTGTTCGGTGCCGGTTCGGGAATATGGAGCCTGGTCGGGCAGCTCACGCAGCCGCTTTTCAATCCCGGTCTGATTGCTGAGAAACGGGCCGCACTCGCCGCTTTTGATGCCGCTGCCGCCAATTACAGGAATGTAGTGCTGGAGTCGTTCCGCGAGGTCGCGGACACGCTGCGCGCAGTCGAAAACGATGCGCGATCCCTGACTGCCCTCGCCACCGCAGACGCAGCCACTCAGGCTTCCTTGCAGTCCGTGGAGCGGCAGGTGCGGCTGGGCGCGGCCAGCTACCTGCAACTGCTCATTGCACAGCAACAGGCGCAGAGCACCCGAATCAACATGCTTGCGGCCCAGGCACAGCGCCTGATCGATAGTGTGGTTTTGTATCAGGCGCTGGGCGGTGGTGACGCCCTGCAGCCACGCGGATAGGGCGTAGCAGAGAAATTCATCGAAGTGATGGAGCGACAAGAAGTGGCGCCAAGTCGGCGTCATTTCTTCTGATCAGGCGAAACAATCGCTGCAAGGGCCTTCATTGCAGTTGATGTGCAGGTTTTCCCGGGCACAGACGGGCGGCCGTTTCGCTCAAGCTCCGTCATTCATGCGGTGCAAACTTCATGTCAATAATAAAAAAGAGCCAAGTGAAACCGATCACTTGGCTCTTTCCATTTACACATGAATTATTTCTGTTTTAGAAGGGAATATCGTCGTCAAAATCGCCGAAGCCGCCAGGTGCCGGCTTGGCCGCGGGTGCCGGCGCGGGCTGGCGGCTGGGTGCGGATGCGGGCGCATCGTAACCACCGCTGTCGCCACCGCGCGACGGCGCCTCGCCGCCACCTTCACGACGGCCGAGCATCTTCATCTCGTCACCGCGGATCTCGGTGGTGTAACGATCCTGGCCTTCCTTGTCCTGCCACTTGCGCGTCTGCAGGCGCCCCTCGACATAGACCTGGCTGCCCTTGCGCAGGTATTGCGCAGCCACCTCTGCCACGCGCCCGAAAAAGACCACGCGATGCCACTCGGTGGCTTCACGACGCTCGCCCGAAGCCTTGTCCTTCCAGGTCTCGGTGGTCGCCACGGTCAGGTTGGTGATCGCGTCACCGCTTGGTGCATAACGGGTCTCCGGGTCCTTGCCCAGGTTGCCGATCAGAATGACTTTGTTCAGGGATGCCATCCCGTTCTCCTATGAGTAGTGTGTCAACTCCGGGCCGGCGTGGGAACCGCACGGACCGGAGGGGGATTCATGCTTAGCGAGAACGCCAGCCAGATCAGGGCGAGCACGCCACAGCTAAGACTGACGCCACCCGCGCCCAGGCGCTGCCCCAGCCATCCGCCGAGCAGACCGCCCGTAAACAGGCCGAAGGACTGCAAGGTGTTGTAGACGCCGAGCGCGGTGCCCTTCGCTGCTGGCGGAGCGATACGTGAAATCCACGACGGCTGGGTCGCCTCGAGGACATTGAAAGCAACAAAGAACAGCGTCAGCCAGAATGCAATCGAGAGCAGGCCGTCACTCCAGAAATACAGCCCGAACTGCACGACTGCAAGCAGAAGAACAGCACCATTGAACACCTGCTTGAGCCTGTTGTGACGCTCCGCAACGATGATCGCCGGCACCATCACGACGAAGGACAGCAGCACCGCCGGCAGATACACCTTCCAGTGTTCTGTCAGCGCCAGTCCACCGTGCGCCACCAGTGCCGCAGGCACCATGACCCACATCGTGGTCTGAATCAGGTGCAGCGTGAAGACGCCGAAGTTCAGCCGCATCAACTGCCCGTCGCGCAGGATGTCCATGAAGCTGCCTGCGTTGGCGCGCGGCACCGGCGGCGCTTCCGGCACCACCCACACCACGACGCCCATGGCGGCGAGCGCAAGCGCAGCCGTCAGCCAGAAGATGCCGTTCATGCCGATCACCGCATACAACAACGGCGCGGCAACCATGGATACCGCAAAAACCAGCCCGATACTCGACCCGATCATTGCCATCACCTTGGTACGATGCTGATCGCGGGTAAGGTCGGCGGCAAGCGCTGTAACGGCAGCCGAGATAGCGCCAGCCCCCTGCAGAACCCGTCCGAAGATGACCATGTAGATATCGCCCGCCATGGCTGCGACCGCGCTGCCGATTACGAACAACAGCAAGCCGAACAGGATCACCGGCTTGCGACCGAATCGGTCAGAGGCCACACCGAAGGCAATCTGCAACAAGGCCTGCGTGGCACCGTAGGCCCCAATCGCGAGCCCCACCAGCGTAAGGTTATCCCCCCCGGGGATGGTGCGGGCATGGACGGCGAAGACGGGCAGAATCAGGAACAGCCCCAGCATGCGCAGCGCAAAGATGGATGCGAGGCTAATCCCGGCGCGACGCTCGGCGGGCGTCATCGGATCTCGTACGGGTAGAGACATGCTGGACGCGGCAAAAAAGAAAGTGATTCTAACATTGGCCCGGAGCGCCTTCTCTCTTATAGTTTTAGGTTCCCCCTCGCGCAGCTACGCTCATGGACGAAATCCGCATCCGCGGTGCCCGCACCCACAATCTCAAGAACATCAGCCTCGATCTGCCGCGGAACCGGTTAACGGTCATTACCGGTCTGTCGGGGTCGGGCAAGTCCTCTCTCGCCTTCGACACCCTGTACGCCGAAGGTCAGCGTCGCTACGTGGAATCGCTGTCCGCCTACGCCCGCCAGTTTCTGCAATTGATGGAAAAACCTGATGTTGATCTGATCGAGGGTCTGTCACCGGCAATCTCGATCGAACAGAAGGCAACCAGTCACAACCCGCGCTCGACGGTCGGCACGGTCACCGAGATTCACGACTATCTGCGTCTGCTGTATGCGCGCGCCGGCACGCCCCACTGTCCAGACCATCCTGAGCACGCCCTCGAGGCCCAGAGCGTGGCGCAGATGGTCGACCACGTCCTCGCCCTTCCCGAAGAAACCCGGCTGATGATCCTCGCCCCCGTCGTTGCCGGGAGAAAGGGCGAGCAGCACGATCTGTTTTCCGAGCTCCGCGCGCAGGGCTTCGTCCGCGTGCGGGTAGATGGCGAGGTGCACGACCTCGACACCATGCCACCACTGGAAAAGGGCAAACGCCACACGGTGGAGGTCGTCATCGACCGTTTCAAGGTCCGCCCCGACCTTCGCGGACGCATTGCGGAATCCTTCGAAACCGCACTCACTCACGCTGACGGGAGGGCGATTGCGGTAGAGATGGACTCGCGGGTGGAACACCTGTTCTCCGCCCGCTTCGCCTGCCCTGTCTGCAGCTACGCCCTGGGTGAGCTGGAACCGAGACTGTTTTCCTTCAACAATCCCGCCGGTGCCTGCCCAGGGTGCGACGGCCTCGGCCAGGTAAACTTCTTCGACCCCCAGCGCGTCGTCGCCCACCCCGAACTCTCACTCGCATCCGGCGCCATCCGGGGCTGGGATCGTCGCAACCAGTTCTACTTCCAGATGCTCTCGAGCCTGTCGAACCATTACGAGTTCGACATCGAGGCGCCCTTCGAGACCTTGCCTGCCGCCATTCGCGAGATCCTTCTGAACGGATCGGGACGGGAGAAAATTGCCTTCGTGTACCTCGCAGACAATGGGCGCATGGTCGCAAAGGAACACCCCTTTGAAGGCATCATCCCTAATCTGGAGCGTCGCCTTCGTGAAACCGACTCGGCCGCGGTGCGCGACGAACTCCTCAAGTATCGCAGCACCCGTCCCTGCCCAAGCTGTGAGGGCACCCGCCTGCGCGCCGATGCGCGTCACGTGCTGATTGGCGGCAGCTCACTGCCAACGGTGAGTCGTTTGCCCCTCGCCGAGTGCAGAAGCTTTTTCGAGCACCTGCGGCTCGAAGGCCATCGCGCACGAATTGCCGAGAAAATCGTCAAGGAAATTGCCGATCGCCTCAGCTTTCTGACCAACGTCGGACTCGACTATCTTTCCCTGGACCGCGCCGCAGACACGCTGTCAGGTGGAGAGGCTCAGCGCATCCGCCTTGCCAGTCAGATCGGCTCTGGCCTGACCGGCGTGATGTATGTGCTCGACGAACCCTCCATCGGGCTGCACCAGCGCGACAACGACCGCCTGCTGGAGACCCTGCGTCAGCTCCGCGACCTCGGCAATACCGTCATCGTCGTCGAACACGACGAAGACGCCATTCGCAGCGCCGATTACCTGGTCGATATGGGGCCGGGCGCGGGCGAACACGGTGGTTACGTCATCGCCAGCGGCAAGCCCGAAGTAGTCATCGCCTGCGAAACGTCGGTGACCGGCGCCTATCTGTCGGGTCGAAAACGCATTGCCATTCCCGCCAAACGCACAGCGCCGGACACGTCCCGAATGGTTCGTCTGTGCGGCGCAAGCGGCAACAACCTCAAGCACGTGGATCTCGCCCTGCCCGTGGGATTGTTCACCTGTGTCACCGGCGTATCGGGTTCGGGAAAATCGACCCTCATCAACGATACGCTCGCAGCTGTCGCATCACAGCAGCTGTATCGCTCGAACACCGAACCGGCCCCTCATGGCGCAGTCGAGGGACTCGACGCATTCGACAAGGTCATCACCGTTGACCAGTCCCCTATCGGGCGCACGCCGCGCTCGAACCCCGCAACCTACACCGGATTGATGACCCCGATCCGGGAACTCTTCGCCGGAGTGCCTGAGGCTCGAGCACGCGGCTACAGTCCGGGCAGATTTTCTTTCAACGTCAAGGGCGGACGCTGCGAGGCCTGCCAGGGCGACGGCATGATCAAGGTCGAGATGCATTTTCTCCCCGACATGTACGTGCCCTGCGACACCTGTCGCGGCAAACGTTACAACCGCGAAACCCTTGAGATTCGCTACAAGGGGAAAACCATCTACGAAGTGCTCGACATGACTGTGGAGCAGGGTTTCGACTTCTTTCGTGCAGTGCCAACGATCGCGAGAAAGCTCGAAACGCTTGCCGAGGTCGGCCTTGACTACATCCGGCTCGGGCAAAGCGCGACCACTCTCTCCGGCGGGGAGGCGCAGCGCGTCAAGCTCGCGCTTGAACTCTCCAAGCGCGACACTGGGCGCACCCTCTACATCCTGGACGAACCCACGACCGGCTTGCACTTCCAGGACATCGAACTCCTGCTGAAGGTGTTGCATCGCCTCCGCGACCATGGCAACACGATCGTCGTCATCGAACACAACCTCGACGTCATCAAGACTGCGGACTGGGTGATCGACATGGGGCCTGAAGGCGGTAACGGTGGCGGCACCATCGTCTGTGCCGGCCCACCCGAAGAGATCGCATCCTGCCTCAGCAGTTACACCGGGCGTTACCTGGCCAAGATCCTGAACCCTTAGGTTCCCGACAGCCATGCTTGCAGGCGTGCACCGACGAGACCTTGCACTATGGCCTTCGCCGTATGACGATACCCCCTTCTCCAACATGATCAGGACAAGCCATGACAGACCCGGAGAGCAACGCAAAAACGCAATACGTACAGCGAGTTGAGCGACGTATCCGTTTTCTGAAGACCCTGACGGACGCCGGGCTAGGCGTCTATCTGCCGGCAGACGAACAGGCCCGCGTGCACAGTTTCAATCAGCTCGCACGCATGACCGCGCGACAGCGCGAACTACCGAAGCTCTCCGCCGACGACCTGGCGCGGGCTGCGGAGGCCTTCCGCACCCAAATCGACGCAATGCAGAGCGCACTGCCCCACGACGTTCAGTACAAGAACCGAATCAGGCGGAACTGGTAAGCATCACCCAATGTTCAAGCCTTCCTGTAACCGTCCGGATTGCCCTGCTGCCAGCGCCACGCGTCCTGGCACATCGTATCCAGATCACGCTCCGCCCGCCATCCGAGCACCCGTTCCGCCAGTGCGGGATCTGCCCAACATGCAGCAACATCCCCCTCTCGTCGCGGCACGATCCGGAACGGCACCGGGCGCCCGGAGGCCTTCTCGAAGGCCAGTATGACGTCGAGCACGCTGTAGCCGCGACCAGTACCGAGGTTGATAGCAGAAACGGAAGGTAGCGCATCGAAGCGCTCAACCGCACTTACGTGTCCGCGCGCCAGGTCGACGACGTGGATATAGTCACGGACCCCGGTACCATCGCGCGTCGGATAATCATTTCCGAACACCTGCAGCTCGCGGAGCTTGCCCACCGCCACCTGGCTGACGTACGGCATCAGATTATTGGGGATACCGCTCGGATCCTCGCCGATCTGACCGCTCTCATCGGCCCCTACCGGATTGAAGTAACGCAGCAATACCACTTTCCACTCAGGATCGGCTGCGGCCACATCGGCGAGAATCTCCTCGCTCATCAGCTTGGTGCGGCCATAAGGATTGGTTGCCGCAGTCGGAAAGGATTCAGTGATCGGCACCGTCAAGGGATCGCCATATACCGTTGCCGACGAGCTGAATACCAAGTTTTTGACCCCCGACTCGCCCATCACCTCAAGCAGCGAAAACAGACCACCGAGGTTGTTGTCGTAGTAGGCAAGTGGGAGCCGCACGGACTCCCCTACCGCCTTCTTCGCAGCAAAGTGGATGACCGCGTCGACGGAATGGGCCTTGAAACACGCCCTGAGCGCATCACGGTCACGGACGTCTGCTTCGACAATCGCGCGGAACGCTCGCCCCGCAAGCGCTTCGACCCGAGACAAGGCCAGCGGCGACGAATTCGAGAAATCGTCAACGACAACCACATCGTGCCCGCCCCTCAACAGGGCGAGGCAGGTGTGGGAGCCAATGTACCCGGCTCCACCCGTTACAAGAATCACGCTCATCCGCTTCCTCCGTGCTGCAACTGAGAGACGAAAAAAAAGGCCGGGTATCCCCGACCTTTTTTATACCACGCGAATCTTACAAAGATCCGCCTCAGGCAGCAACCGCTTCTTCTTCCACCACGACATCCGTTTCCGGACGATCGAGCAACTCGACGAAAGCCATCGGTGCATTGTCCCCATCACGGAAGCCGCACTTCAGGATGCGAAGGTAACCGCCGTTACGCGTTGCGTAACGAGGACCCAGCGCGTCGAACAGCTTGACGACCATATCACGGTCACGCAGACGGTCGAATGCCAGACGCCGATTGGCCAGGCTCGGCTTTTTGCCAAGCGTGATCATCGGTTCGACGACCCGACGCAGTTCCTTCGCCTTCGGGAGTGTCGTCTTGATTACTTCATGACGCAGCAGCGCGTTAGCCATGTTACGGAACATCGCCTGACGATGGCTGCTGGTCCGGTTCAGCTTGCGAAGACCATTACGGTGACGCATATTAATTCCTCACTTCACTGATGCCAATTAACCGAGCTTTTCGAGCCCAGCCGGCGGCCAGTTTTCCAGTTTCATCCCCAGGGTCAGCCCACGAGTGGCCAACACTTCCTTGATTTCATTCAGCGACTTGCGGCCGAGGTTCGGCGTCTTGAGCAACTCGGTTTCGGTACGCTGGATCAGATCACCGATGTAGTAGATGTTTTCGGCCTTGAGACAATTGGCCGAACGCACCGTCAACTCGAGATCATCAACCGGGCGCAACAGCACCGGGTCAATCGTCACTTCAGGCTTCACAACATCGGTGATCGGCGTGCCTTCAAGATCGGCAAACACCGAAAGCTGATCCATCAGAACACGCGCCGCATAGCGAATTGCTTCTTCAGGATCGACAGCACCGTTGGTTTCGATATCGATAACCAGTCTGTCCAGATCGGTACGCTGTTCCACACGAGCACTTTCAACCAGGTAGCTCACGCGCCGAACAGGGCTGAAGGAAGCATCGAGAACGATGTGTCCGATTGCCTTGCTCTCAGCGTTAGCCGGTCGGCTGTTGCCAGGAACATAACCGCGACCTTCCTCGATCTTGATCTGCATATCGAGGTTGCCACCGGGTGCCAGATGCGCAATCACATGCCCCGGGTTGATGATATCGACGTCATGCCCGGTTTCGATATCAGCCGCAGTCACCAAGCCCTCACCCGATTTCACGAGACGAAGCGTGGTCTCGCTACGGTTGTGGAGCTTGAACACCACACCCTTCAGGTTAAGCAGGAGATCGACGATATCTTCACGCATGCCATCCAGCGTCGAATACTCGTGCAGGACGCCTTCGATCGTCACTTCCGTCGCTGCATGCCCCGGCAGCGAGGAAAGGAGGATACGCCGCAGCGCATTCCCCAGGGTATGGCCAAACCCGCGCTCGAACGGCTCCATCGTCACTCTCGCCTGTACAGGCGAGATGCTCTGGACGTCGATGATGCGCGGTTTCAGCAGTGCATTGCTTTGCATCAACATTTCCTCGGAACTAGAAGCTCGACTCCCTATTAGCGGGAGTACAGTTCCACAACCAGACTTTCGTTGATTGTGGGCGGCAGTTCGCTACGCTGCGGGTAGGCCTTGAAGACGCCCTTACCAGCCTTGGCATCCATCTCGATCCACTCGGGGAAACCGCGCGACTCAGCTGCTTCGAGGGCAGCCTTCACACGCAGATGACCACGAACGCGCTCAACGAGTTCAACCACGTCGCCCGGCTTCACCAGGTACGACGGGATGTTCACACGCTTGCCATTCACCAGAACGCCATTGTGACGAACAACCTGGCGCGATTCGGCACGCGAACCACCGAAGCCCATGCGGTAGGCGACGGAGTCGAGACGACCTTCAAGCAGTTGCAGCAGGTTTTCACCCGTCTGACCGCGACGACGATCGGCTTCGGAATAAACACGGCGGAACTGCGCTTCGAGCACGCCGTAGAGACGACGGATCTTTTGCTTTTCGCGAAGTTGCACGCCATAGCCGGAAAGACGCTGACCGGAGCGCTGACCGTGCTGGCCGGGCGCGTACGCACGGCGCTCAATCGCGCATTTATCGGTGAAGCACTTCTCAGCCTTCAGGAACAGTTTTTCACCCTCGCGACGGCACTGGCGGCACTTCGGGTCGAGATTACGAGCCACGTTTCAACTCCTTAGATACGGCGCTTTTTGGGCGGACGGCAGCCGTTATGCGGGATCGGCGTGATATCGGTGATGCTGGAGATCTTGATCCCCAGTGCATTCAACGCACGAACCGCAGACTCACGCCCTGGGCCGGGGCCCTTGATGCGCACTTCAAGATTCTTGATGCCGCATTCCAGCGCCACTTTGCCAGCAGCTTCGCCTGCGACCTGAGCAGCAAACGGCGTGCTCTTGCGCGAACCCTTGAAGCCAGCACCGCCGGAGGTTGCCCACGAAAGAGCATTGCCTTGACGGTCGGTGATCGTAATGATCGTGTTATTGAAGCTCGCGTGAACGTGCACGATACCTTCGGCGACGTTCTTCTTGACCTTCTTACGGACCTTTGTTGCAGTCTTAGCCATAATTAAATCCTATCACTTCTTGCCGGCGATCGACTTGCGCGGGCCCTTGCGGGTACGAGCATTGGTCTTGGTGCGCTGACCGCGACACGGCAAACCACGACGGTGACGGACACCACGGTAGCAACCCAGGTCCATCAGACGCTTGATGTTCATGGTGACTTCGCGACGGAGGTCGCCTTCAACCACAAACCGAGCCACTTCATCGCGCAGCTTCTCCATGTCCGACTCGGTAAGGTCTTTGACCTTAACGTTGCGGGCAATAGCAGCAGCATCGCAAATCTTTTGAGCACGCGAACGGCCGATCCCATAGACAGCGGTCAGCGCGATCTCGGCATGCTTGTGGTTGGGAATGTTTACCCCAGCAATACGGGCCATTCGTTTACCCCAAAACGCTAAACATTAAATTTTAATACCTAGGGCTGACAAGATCAACCCTGGCGCTGCTTGTGCCGCGGATCAGTACAGATAACCCGCACCACTCCCTTGCGACGGATAATCTTGCAATTCCGGCAGAGCCTCTTTACTGAAGCCTGAACTCTCATGCTTTGCTCCTGTTTCTAATATCTTATACATGGTCCGGAACACGATCCGACCCTTTGGCCGGGTCATTCGGCGTCAGCTGGACCGCTACCTGTTCTTGCGAAAGACAACAGACCCCCAGGTTTGCCGCTTCCGAAGATGCGCTCGAGCAACCAGGGGTCGCATGCGAGCTTGACTCTGTCCGTCATACAGGACTGATCCGAGGACCGCCCCGTACTTCGATCACCCCAGTCACCGTTGCCGGCAATCACCTCATGGGAAGACCTGCGCCCTTGAAGTTCGCCTTTTTCAACAGGCTTTCATACTGGTGCGACATGACGTACGCCTGAACCTGCGCCATGAAGTCCATCGTAACAACGACGATGATCAACAACGATGTTCCGCCGAAATAGAACGGTACGTTCCACTTCAGAATCAGAAACTCCGGCAGCAGGCAGACCAGCGTGATATACACCGCACCGGCCAACGTAAGACGCATCAGAATCTTGTCGATATAGCGAGCCGTCTGATCGCCCGGACGGATTCCAGGGACAAATGCACCGCTCTTCTTCAGGTTATCTGCAGTTTCGCGGGCGTTGAACACCAAGGCCGTATAGAAAAAGCAGAAAAACACAATCGCGACTGCATACAACATCACATAGATCGGCTGCCCCGGAGAGAGCGTCGAAGAAATGTCACGCAACCACGTCATGCCCTCTGACGCACCGAACCACTGCCCCAGCGTCGCCGGGAACAGAATGATACTCGAGGCGAAAATCGGCGGGATCACACCCGACATGTTCAGCTTAAGGGGCAGATGGGAACTTTGCCCACCGTAGACCTTGTTACCGACCTGTCGCTTGGCGTAATTCACCAGGATCTTCCGTTGTCCCCGTTCGACAAAGACTACAAATCCCGTCACCACCACAACCAGCACGCAAATCAGCAGCGCGGTGAAAGGATGCATCGCGCCGGTACGAACCAGCTCGAACAACCCGCCAATCGCGTTTGGCAGACCTGCTGCAATGCCGGCGAAGATGATGATGGAAATGCCGTTGCCGATGCCACGCTCGGTGATCTGCTCACCCAGCCACATCAGGAACATCGTTCCCGTGACCAGCGTCGCTACACTCACCAGCCGGAACGTCAGCCCCGGATCGAGCACCAGCCCGGCTTGCCCTTCGAGCGCCATCGCAATCCCGAGAGACTGCGCTAAAGCCAGCACCAGGGTACCGTAACGCGTGTACTGGGTGATCTTGCGCCGTCCAGCCTCACCTTCCTTCTTCAGTGCCTCGAACTGAGGCACAGCCACCGTCATCAACTGCATGATGATGGACGCCGAAATGTAAGGCATGATCCCCAGCGCGAAGATCGTGAAGCGCGACAGCGCTCCGCCAGAAAAAAGGTTGAAGACCCCTAGGATTCCGCCGGCTTGCGACTGGAACAACTCCGCAAGCCGTTCGGGATCGATCCCGGGAACGGGAATGTGGGCGCCCAGGCGATAAACAATCAAGGCACCGAGCAAAAACAGCAGTCGGCTCTTGAGATCGCCAAAACGCCCGGGTTTCCCTACCGCGGCAGCTGGTTTAGCCACAATCGTACCTTTGCTTACTCAGCAGAAACGGAACCGCCGGCCGCCTCGATGGCCGCGCGAGCGCCACGAGTTGCACCAACGCCCCGAAGGATCACTTTCTTGCTGATCTCGCCCGACAGAACAACCTTCGCCGAAAGCGAGTCAGCCGGAACGATACCCGCCTGCATCAACACCAGCAGATCCACTTCTTCGACCGGCAGTGCTGCCAGTTCGGAGAGGCGAACTTCGGCATTGCGAGCACGCGTCAGCGAAACAAAACCACGTTTCGGCAGGCGGCGTTGCAGCGGCATTTGACCGCCCTCGAAACCGACCTTGTGGAAGCCGCCGGCACGGGACTTCTGACCCTTGTGGCCACGGCCGCAGGTCTTGCCCAGGCCGCTACCGATACCACGACCTACGCGCTTGGCTGCAGACTTCGAGCCAGCGCCCGGTTTAATCGTATTCAGGCGCATATCAAGCCTCGTACTTAACCAGATAGGACACCTTGTTGATCATGCCGCGAACTTCCGGCGTATCGATCAACTCGACGCAGTGGTGCAGGCGACGAAGGCCCAGACCACGAACCGTCGCACGGTGCGATTGCTTGGTTCCGATCACGCTTTTCACAAGCGTGACCTTGATTTTCTTGTCGGTCATCGCTTACCCCAGAATCTCTTCGACGCTCTTGCCGCGCTTCGCAGCAATCTCCGCCGGGGTGTTGATCGCCATCAACCCGTTGATGGTGGCACGCACCACGTTGTACGGATTGGTCGAACCGATGCATTTGCAGATGATGTCGGTAACGCCCATCACCTCGAACACAGCGCGCATCGGACCACCAGCAATGATCCCGGTACCGCCAGGAGCCGGCTGCATGAGCACCGAAGCGGCGCCATGCTTACCGATCACGGTGTGCTGAAGCGTACCGTTCTTGAGCGATACCTTAGCCAGCTTGCGCCGGGCTTCGTCCATCGCCTTCTGCACTGCAACCGGCACTTCACGCGACTTGCCCTTGCCCATACCGATGCCGCCATCGCCATCGCCTACCACGGTCAGTGCGGCGAAACCGAGAATACGGCCACCCTTCACAACCTTGGTAACGCGATTGATCGCGACCATCTTCTCACGCATGCCGTCGTCGCGCTCGTCGGAGGCTTGCGGGCGCTTGTTTTGCTGCTTAGCCATTCGAATCCTCGCTTAGAACTTAAGGCCGCCTTCGCGGGCAGCCTCAGCCAACGTCTTGACGCGGCCGTGGTAGAGGAAGCCCGAGCGGTCAAACGCAACCGTCTCGATCCCGGCAGCCTTGGCGCGTTCGGCAATCAACTTGCCGACCACTGCAGCTGCTTGTTTGTTGCCGCCATTGGCAAGCTCGGCACGAACCGCAGGTTCGACGGTGGAGGCAGCCGCGAGAACGCGGGAACCACAACCGGAAATCACCTGGGCATACATGTGCGCATTGGAACGGAACACGGTGAGGCGCACCGCCTTGAGCTCCGCAAGCTTGGCGCGAGTTTTACGCGCACGGCGAAGACGAGTTTCTTTTCTGTTCATGACGAACCGCCTTACTTCTTCTTGGTTTCCTTGAGCACAACCACTTCGTCCGAATAACGGACGCCCTTACCCTTGTAGGGCTCGGGAGCGCGGTATGCCCGCACCTCGGCCGCGACCTGACCGACTTGTTGCTTGTCGATACCCTTGATCACGATCTCGGTTTGAGTGGGAGTTTCAGCCTTCACGCCGGCGGGCAACTGGTGCACGACGGGATGGGAGAAACCCAGCGAGAGATTCAACTTGTCGCCCTGGGCCTGAGCGCGATAACCGACGCCGACCAGGTTGAGCTTGCGCTCGAAGCCCTTCGTCACACCGGTTACCATGTTGTTCACCAACGAACGCACGGTTCCCGACATGGCGCCGGCATTGACTTCACCTTCGCGCGCCTTGCACACGAGGTTGTCGCCATCACGCTCGACAATGACAGCCGGGGTCAGCGCCTGGCGGATCACACCGAGCGGCCCCTTGACCGCAATTTCAGCTGCCGAGATCGTAACCTCGACACCACTCGGAATTGCGACCGGATTCTTAGCTACACGAGACATGCAATCCCCCTTTAGGCCACGAGGCAGATGACTTCACCGCCAACCCGGCTGGAGCGGGCTGCACGATCGGTCATCACACCACGAGGTGTCGACACGATGGCGACACCCAGACCATTCATCACGCGCGGCAGATCTTCGCTGCCCTTGTACACGCGGAGGCCAGGACGGCTGACGCGGTCAATGCGCTCGATTACCGGACGACCGGCGTAATACTTCAGCGCGACTTCAAGCTGCGCCTTGCCGTTTGCGTCATGCACGACGTAACCGTCGATGTAGCCTTCGTCCTGAAGAACCTTGGCAATTGCGACCTTAAGCTTCGACGAGGGCATGCTCACGTTCGCTTTCTGGGCTTGCTGCCCATTGCGAATACGCGTCAGCATGTCGGCGATCGGATCGGACATACTCATCTTTTATTCTCCTTACCAGCTCGCCTTGGTCATGCCAGGTACTTCACCGCGGAAGGCAATCTCGCGCAGCTTGTTACGACACAGACCAAACTTACGGAAAACGCCACGCGGACGACCCGTCAAAGCGCAGCGGTTACGACCACGCGAAGGACTCGAATTACGCGGCAACTGCTGCAGCGCAAGGCGAGCGGACATGCGCTCTTCATCCGACAGCTTCATATCGTTGATCTGTGCATTGAGCGCAGCACGCTTGGCGGCGTACTTTTCCACCGTCTTGCGGCGCTTTTCTTCACGATTGATCAGAGCAAGTTTCGCCATATCACCCTCAATTCTTGAACGGGAACTTGAACGCACCCAGCAGCGCACGCGCTTCCTGGTCATTCTTAGCCGTCGTCGTGATGCTGATGTTCATCCCGCGCAGCGCGTCGATCTTGTCGTACTCGATTTCCGGGAAGATGATCTGCTCTTTGACGCCCAGGTTATAGTTACCACGGCCATCAAAGCCCTTGGCAGCAATACCACGGAAGTCACGAACGCGCGGCAACGCAATCGTCACCAGTCGATCGAGGAATTCGTACATCTTGGGACCACGCAGGGTGACCATGCAGCCGATCGGATAGCCATCACGAATCTTGAAGCCAGCAATCGACTTGCGCGCTTTCGTCGCTACCGGCTTCTGACCAGCAATCTTGGTCATATCGCCAATCGCGTGCTCGAGCACTTTCTTGTCACCAACAGCCTCACCAACACCCATATTCAAGGTGATCTTGGTGATGCGCGGCACTTCCATAATGGACTTGTAGCCAAACTGCTTGAGCAGTTCGGGCACTACAGCGTCCTTGTAAACTTGTTGCAAGCGAGCCATTGTCACTCCTTACGCATCCACCAGCTCGCCATTCGACTTGAAGAAACGCGCCTTGCGGCCATCCTCAAGCACTTTGATCCCGACGCGGTCAGCTTTCTGCGACGCGGGATTGAACAGCGCGATGTTCGAAACATGGATCGGCATTTCTTTCTCGACAATGCCACCGACCTCACCCTTGAGGGGATTCGGGCGAACATGCTTCTTCACCCGGTTCACACCCTCAACCACCAGACGCTCGTCATCTACACGACGCAGCACCGAGCCACGGCGCCCACGGTCCTTGCCCGCCAGCACCACAACTTCATCACCCTTGCGGATCTTGTTCATCTCATCGACTCCTCAGAGCACTTCGGGCGCCAGCGAGACGATCTTCATGAACCGCTCGGAGCGCAGCTCACGCGTCACGGGCCCAAAGATACGGGTGCCGATGGGCTCGAGCTTGTTATTCAAAAGCACAGCCGCATTGTTATCGAACTTGACCAGCGAGCCATCCGGACGACGGACACCCTTGGCAGTACGCACAACAACCGCGTTGTATACGTCACCCTTCTTGACACGACCACGGGGTGCAGCATCCTTGACGGTGACCTTGATAATGTCACCGATGCCGGCATAACGACGTCTTGAACCGCCGAGTACCTTGATGCACATCACCGAGCGCGCGCCAGTGTTGTCGGCTACATCGAGCCTGGACTGCATTTGAATCATGAATTTATCTCCAACTTATCCCGCAGCGCGGTCAGTATTGGAACCCGTCAGGGTAGGATGCCCCGACGAATCCCGGAGCAAGATTTGAAAGTATAACAGCTTGGCACCGGAGCGCCAAGCTGTTCCTGCAAAAATTGCAAACCAACCTGATCAGATCACACGTGCCTTTTCGAGCACTTGCGTTACACGCCAGGTTTTGGTCCGCGACAGCGGACGACACTCTTCGATTTCGACGAGGTCGCCCTGCGTTGCAGCGCCATCTTCAACATGCGCGTGGTACTTGGCAGAACGGGTAATGATCTTGCCGTACAGCGGGTGCTTGACCCGGCGTTCGACCAGAACGGTAACCGTCTTATCCATCTTGTCGCTCACGACACGCCCGACGAGGGCGCGGCGAACCTTTTCTGCTTGCTCGCTCATTATGCACCCGCCTTTTCGCGAAGGAGCGTACGGACACGCGCGATGTCGCGACGCACCTTACCCATTTGGCTCGTGTTGCCAAGCTGCTGTGTTGCAAGTTGCATACGCAGCGAAAACTGCGCTTTCAACAGCTCGAGCAACTCCTGGTTCAATTCATCTGCGCTCTTGGCGCGGAGTTCACTCGCTTTCATGCTTGCCCCAACTGACGGGTCACAAATACGGTCTCAAGCGGAAGCTTGGCGGCGGCAAGCCGGAAAGCTTCACGCGCGAGCGCTTCGTCGACACCATCCATTTCGTAGAGCACCTTGCCCGGCTGAATCTCAGCGACCCAGTACTCGGGATTGCCCTTACCGTTACCCATTCGAACCTCAGCCGGCTTACGCGAAATCGGCTTGTCCGGGAAAATCCGGATCCAGATCCGGCCACCACGCTTGATGTGACGCGTCATTGCACGACGCGCCGCTTCGATCTGACGAGCAGTCAGACGACCGCGGCCAACTGCCTTAAGGCCGAAATCACCGAAGCTGACCTTGGCGCCACGGGTGGCAACACCCGTGTTGCGGCCTTTCTGCTCCTTACGATACTTTCTTCTCGACGGCTGCAGCATCATTCACTCCTGCTATCTTCGCGGCGAGCGGGACGCCGACCCGGACGGCCTTCACCATCACGGGGCGCGCCACGGCGGCCACGACGGTTATCGGCTTCGGGTTCTGCGACCACCGGCTGCTCGTTGCGACCAAGCATCTCGCCCTTGTAAACCCAGACCTTGATGCCGATGATGCCGTAGGTGGTCTTGGCTTCGGAAACACCGTAATCGATGTTTGCACGGAGGGTGTGCAGCGGCACACGACCTTCACGGTACCACTCGGTACGCGCGATCTCGGCGCCGTTGAGACGACCGGCACTCATGATCTTGATACCTTGGGCGCCAAGACGCATGGCGTTCTGCATCGCACGCTTCATCGCGCGACGGAACATGATCCGCTTCTCGAGCTGTTGCGCGATCGAATCAGCGATCAGCTTGGCATCGATTTCGGGCTTGCGAACTTCTTCGATATTCACATGCACGGGAACGCCGACGATCCGCTGCAGATCGCGCTTGAGCGCCTCGATGTCTTCGCCCTTCTTGCCGATAACCACGCCCGGACGCGCGCTGTACAGCGTGATCCGTGCGTTCTTGGCAGGACGCTCAATTACAACACGCGCCACGGAAGCATGCGAAAGACGCTTCTTGAGGTAATCACGAACCTTCAGGTCTTCCTGAAGCATTTTCGCGAAATCCTGGCTCGATGCGTACCAGCGGGAAGTCCAGTCACGCGTAACGGCGAGGCGGAATCCGGTGGGATGTATTTTCTGACCCATATATCCTCCTTACTCGCCGACGGTCACGTAAATGTGGCAGGTAGGCTTGGAAATACGATTTCCACGCCCTTTTGCACGCGCAGTGAAGCGCTTGAGGGTTGTGCCCTCTTCCACATGAATCGTTTTGACCTTCAGCGCATCGATATCGGCACCGTCATTGTGCTCGGCGTTCGCGATTGCCGACTCGACAACCTTGCGAATGATCTTTGCGCCCTTTTTCGGCGAAAAAGCCAGGACATTCAGCGCCTGATCAACGGAACGACCGCGGACCAGATCAGCCACCAGGCGACCCTTCTGTGCAGAGAGGCGAACACCACGGAGAATTGCTTTGGTTTCCATGATTACCTCTTCGCCTTCTTGCTCGCAGCGTGACCCTTGAAGGTACGCGTCAGAGCGAACTCGCCCAGCTTGTGGCCAACCATGTTCTCGGACACGTAGACCGGGATGTGCTGACGACCGTTGTGGACTGCAATCGTCAGGCCGACAAAGTCGGGCAGGACGGTGGAACGACGCGACCAGGTCTTTACCGGACGCTTGTCGTTGCTCGCCCGTGCGGCGTCGACCTTCTTCAGAAGGTGCGCGTCGATGAACGGGCCTTTCTTAATAGAACGTGCCATCTGTTACCCCTTAACGCTTGTGACGACGCTGCACGATCATCGTGTCGGTACGCTTGTTGCTGCGGGTACGATAACCCTTAGCAGGCGTGCCCCACGGGCTGACCGAAACGCGACCTTCGCCGGTACGACCTTCACCACCACCATGCGGGTGATCCACCGGGTTCATGGCAACACCACGAACCGTCGGGCGGATGCCGCGCCAGCGGTTTGCACCGGCCTTGCCGATCTTGCGCAGGCTGTGCTCTTCGTTACCGACTTCGCCGATCGTTGCGCGGCACTCGACGTGAACACGTCGAATTTCGCCAGAGCGCAGACGCAGCTGGGCGTAAACACCCTCACGTGCAAGCAGCTGAACCGAAGTACCTGCAGCGCGCGCCATCTGCGCACCCTTGCCAGGCATCATTTCCACGCAGTGAATCGTGGAACCGACCGGGATGTTCCGGATCGGCAGTGCATTTCCGGCCTTGATCGGGGCCTCGACACCACTTACGACCTGCTGACCAACCACCACACCACGCGGGGCGATAATGTAACGGCGCTCACCATCGGCGTAGCAAAGCAGTGCGATGTTTGCCGAACGGTTCGGGTCATATTCGATGCGCTCGACCTTTGCAACGACACCGTCCTTGTTGCGACGGAAATCGATGACGCGGTAGTGCTGCTTGTGGCCACCACCCTGGTGACGCACCGTGATGCGACCCGAGTTGTTACGGCCAGCCTTGCTGCTCTTCTTCTCGAGCAGACTGTCGAAGGGACGGCCCTTGTACAGATCGGCGTTGACCACCTTGACCATCGAGCGACGGCCGGCGGAGGTAGGCTTGAGTTTTACCAGTGCCATAATTGATTACTCCCCAGCCGCAAAGTTGATTTCCTGGCCGGGCTTGAGGCAAACGAAGGCCTTCTTCCAGTCTTTGCGACGACCGATCGTACGACCCGAACGCTTGACCTTGCCCTTGACATTCAGGACCTGAACTGACTCAACCTGCACCTTGAACAGCAGCTCGACAGCCGCCTTCACTTCGGGCTTGGTTGCGTCAGACGCGACCTTGAACACCACCTGCTCGTTCTTGTCGG
The DNA here is from genome assembly GCA_023230755.1 of Azoarcus sp. Taxonomy (GTDB): domain Bacteria; phylum Pseudomonadota; class Gammaproteobacteria; order Burkholderiales; family Rhodocyclaceae; genus Parazoarcus. The sequence continues at coordinate 1,871 of JALNWS010000041.1, read as the reverse complement.
CGACATAGGTCGCCTTTTCGGAGATCTGCGGGGCGAGCAACACCTGCAGCAGACGCTCCTGAGTAATAGCGCTCATTGCCACGATTCCTCCATCTTTGCCAGCGCACCCTTGGTGACGAGCACCTTCGGGAAACGCACCAGCGAAACCGGATCGGCCTCGTGAACGTCGAGCACCAACACCTGATTCAGGTTGCGCGAGGACAAGAACAGGTTCTCATCCAGGCCATCGGTGATCACCAGCACGGAGTCCAGACCCATACCCTTGAGCTTCTGAACCAGCATGCGCGTCTTCGGCGCTTCGATGCTGAAATCCTCGACGACAGCAAGACGGTCTTCGCGAGCCAGCTGCGAGAGGATCGCAGCCACACCGGCGCGATACATCTTGCGGTTAACTTTCTGCGAGAAGTTCTCGTCAGGCGAGTTCGGGAAGATCTTGCCGCCGCCACGCCACAGCGGGCTGGACGCCATACCGGCACGAGCATTGCCCGTACCCTTCTGACGGAAAGGCTTGCGCGTCGACTTGTTAACCTCGGCGCGTCCCTTCTGGGCACGATTACCCGAACGTGCATTCGCCTGGTAGGCGGTCACGAGCTGGTGAATCAGCGCTTCGTTGTATTCACGGCCAAACAGCACGTCAGACGCCTGCAGCGTCGACGCGGGCTGACCCTGATCATTCAATAGTTTCAGTTCCATTGCGTAATCGCCCCTCAAGCCTTGACCGCGGGACGAACGACAACGTCGCCACCCTTGGAGCCCGGCACCGCGCCCTTGATCAGGAGCAGTTGACGCTCGACATCCACACGAACGATCTCAAGACCCTGCGTGGTGCGCTGAACGTTGCCGTATTGACCAGCCATGCGCTTACCAGGAAACACACGACCCGGGTCCTGCGCCATACCGATCGAACCCGGCGAGTTGTGCGACACGGAGTTACCGTGCGACGCCCGGTTCGATGCAAAGTTGTGGCGCTTCTGAACACCGGAGAAACCCTTACCGATGGTGACACCCGTCACATCGACCTTCTGGCCGGCTGCAAACAGATCTGCACCTACAGCATCACCAGCCTTGAAGCCGGCAACTTGCTCGGAATCAACGCGGAACTCGCGCAGAATCCTGCAGGGCTCGACACCCGCCTTGGCGAGATGCCCGGCGAGCGACTTGACGACGCGACTGGCGCGACGTTTACCTACAGCGACCTGGACCGCGGCATAGCCGTCGGTTTCAGGCGTCTTGATCTGGGACACACGATTGTCGGACACGTCAAGCACCGTCACCGGAATGGACCTGCCATCCTCAGCAAAGATGCGAGTCATGCCGACCTTGCGCCCTACAAGGCCTAGACTCATTTTTTTCTCCTGATTCCCGGTTTCGATTGACCGGGGGTCGAACAAATAAATTGCACCAAAAGGCACAAGGGCCGGATTATACCGGCCCTATCGAAATAAATGCAAGCTTGATGATTACTGCAGCTTGATCTCTACATCCACACCCGCCGGAAGATCCAGCTTCATCAGTGCATCGACCGTCTTGTCGGTCGGATCCACGATGTCCATCAGACGCTGATGAGTGCGGATTTCCATCTGATCGCGCGAAGCCTTGTTGACGTGCGGCGAACGCAACAGGTCAAAACGCTCGATACGCGTCGGCAGCGGCACCGGCCCGCGAACGACAGCGCCCGTGCGCTTGGCAGTTTCAACGATTTCAAGTGCCGACTGATCGATCAGTCGGTAGTCGAAAGCTTTCAGGCGGATGCGAATTTTCTGGCTTTGCATGATTTTGTTCCCAAAGAGCGATTGCGCGGAACCCAGTGGCTCCGCGCAGTTTTGATGTTACTCGATGATCTTGGCGACGACACCGGCGCCAACAGTACG
>JALNWS010000040.1 GCA_023230755.1 Azoarcus sp. | reverse complement strand
GTGTAATTGCTGCGCTGCGGGAATAAATAAGTCGAGGGCGCCTGCCTGGCCAAATAACGACGGAGGAGACAAGATGAGCAAGACATTCACACGCCGAGAGGCACTGAAGGTGGCTGCATCGACTGCGCTGGTGACGGCGCCGTTCATCGGCAATGCACAGGCGCAGTCGGGAACGACCTGGAAAGTGCAGTCGACCTGGGATGCCGGGACCACCGGCTACAAGCTGTTCGAGACCTGGTGCAACGACTTCAAGGAGAAATCCGGCGGTGAATTGAGCATTCAGCCTTTTCCGGCAAAGGCGGTCGCCGCTGACAACAATTCCCTGTTCGATTCGGTACGCAGCGGTGTGCTGCAGGGCATGAATCCGTTCACGCTGTACTGGGCGGGCAAGATTCCGGCGTCGGTGTTTCTGTCCTCGTATCCGATGGGGCCAGATCAACCGGCACAGTGGGACACCATGTACTACGGCCTCGGCATGCTCGAACTCGCGCGCGAGATCTACGCCAAGCAGGGACTGTTCTTTGTCGGCCCGATTCATCATGATGCCAACATCATTCACTCCAAGGTGCCGATCCGTTCGGTCGATGATCTGAAGGGCAAGAAGATCCGTCTGCCCGGCGGCATGGTTGCCGAGGTGTTCCAGACCTTCGGTTGTTCCACGGTGGCCTTGCCGGGTTCGGACATCTTTCCCGCGCTCGAGAAGGGCACGATCGACGCAGCCGACTATGTTGGTCCGGCGGTCAACTACGACCTCGGTTTCCATCAGGTCACCAAGTACATCCTGTTCGGGCCGCCGGGCACGATGAGCGTGTATCAGCCGGTGGACATCATGGATCTCACCGTGAACATGGGTGCGTGGAAGCGCTTGAGCAAGAAGATGCAGACGTTCGTCGAGGATCAGGTCAAGAGCTACTCCTTGCACCACTACGTGGAAATCCAGAAGGCGAACATGGTGGCAATGGACAAGTTCATTGCTGCGGGCTCCGAAGTTTCGCGCATGGGGCCGACCGATATCGAGCGCTTCCGCAAGGCGGCGATTCCGATCTGGTACAAGTGGGCGAAGAAGGATCCGGATGCGACCCGGGTGTTCAAGCTGCAGCTCGACTACATGAAGAACGAGATCCTTGGTTACGTCACCGCCGACGACATCAAGGGCCAGAGCCTCTGAGGCCTGGCTCGACGCCCTGTATTGAAACCGGCTGCACAACGGATGGCGTGAAGGCGCTGTCCGGGTGCGCCGCCACGCTGCCTGGGTGGCGGCGACACGCCCCCGTGCCTACCAAGGTTCCGTACGCGCACCGTGTCGGTGGCCGGACAGGGCCGGACCGACTAATTTCCCGGAGTATGCGATGAGCGACCTGCAGGGTTTTGGCTTCGTCATGCCCCATTGGGCTTATTGGGGCTGGTTGGCCGTGATGCCGCTGATCCTGATCCTGATTGCGCAGCGGAAGGGTGTGCTGCCTGAAGTGCGGCATTCGGAAGCTGCGAGCACCTTCGAGAGGGTGGTCGACTGGTTGAGCGACCGCAGCGGAACCTTCGTTGCGCTGTGGAGCGTCAACGCCGTGCTCGCCTACACCTACGAGGTGCTCATGCGCTATGTCTTCAATCAGCCAACGATCTGGGTGCACGAGTCCAGCTACCTGTTGTTCGGAATGCAGTATGCGTTGGCCGGCGCCTACGGCCTGCTTCACGGCTCCCACGTGCGGGTGGATGTGATCTACACCAAGCTGTCGAAGCGCGGCCGAGGCGCGGTCGATGTGGTCACTTCGGTGTTCTTTTTCGCTTTCGTGCTGGTGATGATTTCCACCGGATGGCGGTTTTTCGCGGACAGCTTCAATCAGGGCGAACGTTCGCTGGAGACCTGGCAGATCCAGTACTGGCCGGTAAAGGCGGCGATGCTGCTTGGCGCGATTCTGATTCTGCTGGCCGGGATTTCGCATCTGATCAAGGATGTCCGAAAATTTGAAACGGCCTGCCGGGAGCGCCACTGACATGCAGAAAACGAGCCCGAAAGCCCACCCGGGCAACCATTTTGGCTTCCGCCTGGCGGTCTATGGTTGCGCCTTGCTGCTTGTCGCAATCATGGCGGTCGAGGCGGTAAATATTGCTTTCTACGACCCCTGGGGCGACGATTACTTCCTGTTCCGCATGCAGGGCATCCTCGGCAACGTGGATATGAGTGCGCTCACCTGGATCATGTTCGGCTCGCTCTTCGTGTTACTCATGGCGGGGCTTCCGCTGGCCTTCGTCGCCGGCGGTCTCGGGGTGGTGTTTCTTTACCTCGTCGGTGACTCAGCCATGCTGAACATGGTGCCGAGTCGCATCTTCCCGATGATGACCAACCCCGATCTGGCGGCGATTCCGCTCTTCATCTTCATGGCGACCATGCTCGAGCGTGCGGGTCTGATCGAAGAGATGTTCGATGCGGTCTACCAGTGGATGGGCGGCTTGCGTGGTGGGCTTGCTGTGGCGACCATCCTCGCGTCCACCATTCTTGCGGCGATGGTCGGGGTGGTGGGGGCGGCGATCGTCACCATGGGCATCATCGCCCTGCCGGCGATGCTCAAGCGGCACTACGACGAGCAGATTGCGCTCGGCTCGATCATGGCCGGCGGTGCGTTGGGCGTGCTGATTCCGCCCTCGATCCTCGCCATCCTGTACGCAGTGGTGGCGCAACAATCGGTTGGCGAACTGTATGCAGGCAGTGTGCTCCCGGGGTTGATGCTGGCCGGGCTGTATGTCGCCTACGTGCTGATTCGGTCCCTGCAGAACCCTGCGATCGGTCCGGCCGTTCCAGTTGAGGAGCGTCTCAGCCTCGGTGCCAAGCTGCTTCTGTTGCGCGGGCTGATTGCGCCCATCCTGCTGGTTGTCATCGTGCTTGGCCTGTTGTTTACCGGTGTCGCCACCCCGGTGGAGGCAGCAGGCCTTGGTTCCTTCGGGGCAATGCTTGTTGCGCTGATTCACGGCCGACTCACGCTGGATGGCCTGTTTGGTGCCAGCCTGGCAACCGCCAAGGCAACCGTCATGGTGCTGTGGATCATCTTCGGCGCATCGATCTTCGTCGGGCTTTACATCCTCAAGGGCGGGCAGTCCTTCATTACCGACAGTCTGCTCGGCACCGGGCTCTCGCCCTACGGCATCCTCTTCCTGATGATGTTCCTGCTGGTGGTTCTGGGGATGTTCCTCGACTGGGTCGGCATTCTGCTGCTGGCGGTGCCGATCTTCGTGCCGATCGTGAAGAGCCTGGCTTTCGACGGCCTGTTCGGCATGCCCGGGCCGACGCCGGACCAGGTGCTGGTGTGGTTCGGGGTGCTGTATCTGGTCAACATGCAGATGAGTTTCCTCAGTCCGCCATTCGGCTATGCGCTGTTCTATATCCGCGGTGTGGCGCCAGCCACGATCAGCATGGCCACGATCTTCAAGTCTTCGCTGGTGTTCCTCGCCATCCAGGTGCTGGCGCTGCTGCTGGTCGTGGTGTTCCCGGCGCTGGCGACGTGGCTGCCGGGGCTGCTTTATGGTGCGTAAACTGGGCCGGGGCTGTCCGTGCTAACCGGTAAAGCGTGAACGACAAAAGGGTCCGGCGAATCGTCGGACCCTTTGACTATCAGCCTCGCCAGATTCGCCCTCGGACCATGCCCGGCCTTGGGCGTCCGGGCGGTTCAGCTCTCAATATCGTCCAGACGGCTGGCGATGTGTGCGGACAGGGTCGGGAGCAAGGTGGCGCGCAGGTGCGCAAGGGTCTCGATGCGCAGCCGTTCGTTGAGCTTGTTGACCTCGCGGGACAGCAGTTGCGGGAGCTCGTTGCTTATCCAGGCTTCCACTTCGTGAGCGATCAGGGTATCGATTTCGACCAGATGTTCGACGAGCTGGGCGTGGTCCTGGATGTTCAGTCCGGTGTTGTTCGTGGTGGGCGCGGCCGCGGGCGTCTGGCCGTCGGCTTGCAGATGGGCGACGTCGCTGAGCAGGGGGATGTTCTCGTCGAAGTCGAGGACAACGTCGGTGAGGATGGGCAGTTCGTCGCTGTCGTCACTTGAATCGTCGGCTGCTTCAGATTGTGCAGGCGGGGGCGTGCCGTGGTGGCGACGCAGCAGCGCGTCGGCCTTGCCGATCAGGCTGTCGGCCAGATCCAGTTCGGTGTCGGTGTTTTCGTCCCGGGGTGACCACTCATTCATAGGGCTGACCTGCTTTCGGCATCGAAGGCTTTGAGTGGGGCCTGGCTGGCCTTGTACTGTTGCCAGCGCATTCGCGCCGGCAGCTTGTCCGCCTCGCTCTGGCCGACGATTTCGACCACGGTGCGGAACTGTTCGAAATCAGGTGGCACGTCGTCCGCAAGGTTGAACAGCAGGTCGGCGTGGGGCCAGGGACGGGCGCTGTCGGCGCTGCCTATTACAATCGGCGTTTCTGCCGCCAGCGGCGATTCAAGCAGTACATGCGGAATGAACGAGAGCGGCACCGCCGTCCACAGATGGCGGTCGAGCCGGCTTGCATGGGCGAAGTCGGCTACGCGGATGGCGACTTGTCTGCCACCCGCATATGCATTTGCCGCCAGCTCGCAGGTGAGGGCGAGCCGGTCCGGCGTGTTGTGATAGAACTGAACCCGCGTCACCGTGTTCAGTCCGCCGTGCCCCCGGCACGCCTCACCAGGAACTCGGTCAGCAAGGGCACCGGCCGCCCCGTCGCACCCTTTGCGTCTCCGGACACCCAGGCGGTTCCGGCGATGTCGAGGTGAGCCCATTTGTAGGCCTTGGTGAAGCGCGACAGGAAGCAGGCTGCGGTAATGGTGCCGCCGAAGCGGCCGCCGATATTGCCCATGTCTGCAAAGTTGCTCTTGAGCAGATCCTGGTATTCCTCCCACAGCGGCATCTGCCATGCGCGGTCGCCGGAGTCGTTGCTGCACTTGATGAGTTCGGCGGCAAGATCGTCGTCATTGGCAAGCAATCCGCTGGGGATCTTGCCCAGGGCGACGACGCAGGCGCCGGTCAGGGTGGCAACGTCGATGACGCACGCAGGCTTGAAGCGTTCGGCGTAGGTGAGTGCGTCGCACAGGATGAGCCGGCCTTCGGCGTCGGTATTGAGGATTTCAATGGTCTGGCCCGACATTGATGTGACAACGTCACCCGGGCGGGTGGCGGTGCCGCTGGGCATGTTCTCTGTGGCCGGAACAATCACGACGACGTTGATTGGCAGGGCCATGCGTGCAATGGCCTTGATGCTGCCGATCACGCTGGCTGCGCCGCACATGTCGTATTTCATTTCGTCCATCTCGGCGCCGGGCTTGAGCGAGATGCCGCCGGAGTCGAAGGTGACACCCTTGCCGACCAGTACGACTGGTTTGGCCTTGGCCTTGCCGCCCTTGTAGTGCATGACGATGAGCTTGGGGGGCAGCTCCGAACCCTTTGCAACCGAGAGCAGCGAGCCCATGCCGAGCTTTTCCATGTCGGCACGGTCGAGCACATCGACGTCGAGCTTGAACTGTTTGCCCAGGGCCTTGGCGGTATCCGCGAGATAGGCGGGCGTGCATACATTGCCCGGCAGGTTGCCGAGGTCCTTGGCCAGCGCCATGCCTTCGGCCACTGCTTGTCCGCAGCGCACGGCCGCTTCGAGCTCGGCATTGACCTTGCCGTCGATCGTGAGGGTGATCTTGCGTGTGCCGCGATCTTTCTTGCTGTCCTTGGCGGCAGCCTTCGGCGCATCGAAGCGATAAGCGCCATCGGCGATGATGCGACTGGCCTGCTGCAGACACCATGCCTGCGAGCGCTGTCCAGGGGCAGTGTCGGCGAGGGTGACTGCGGCGTCCTTGGCGGGGCTGGACGACAGCGTCTTGGCGACGCTGGTGAGTGCGTCACGGTAGGCCTTGTCGCTGAGTTCTGCTGCCTTGCCGAGACTCACCAGGAGCACGCGCTCGGCAGCAACACCCGGGAGGTCGTGAAGCATCAGGGAGGCGCCGGCCTTGTCTTCAAGGTCGCCGCGTTTGATCAGTTGTGAGAGCTTGCCTTTGCTGGCCTTGTCGAGGGTCTGTGCAGAGGCGGTCAGGGCACCGTCGGCGAACACGCCGACAACGAGCACGCCGGACCGGACTTTCTCCGGGCTGACGGTCTTTATGGTAAATTCCACGAGCTTACTCCTGTGTACGACGCGTCCTTGGGTCTGTGGCCGATTATGGCCCGTTCCCGACAAGCCCGTCAAAAGCAGCTGATCACCCTCCCCAAAAACGTTTACTGGTCCAGACTTGGTGCGATGATCTTCCGCCGCGCCCTTCAGCGGGAATTTTCCTACGCCGCAGCGGCTGTGTTTGTCGCCCTGTTCGCGATCCTTATCACCACCGTGCTGATCCGGCTTCTCGGTCAGGCCGCGGGTGGCAGCGTGCCCGCTGATGCCGTGGTGGCGCTGATTGGCTTCGGTGCATTGACCGAGCTGCCGATTGTGCTCACGCTCACGCTCTTCATCGCCGTGCTGCTCTCGTTGTCGCGGGCTTATCGCGACTCCGAGATGGTGGTGTGGTTTGCGTCGGGAGTGCCGCTGACTGCCTGGGTCGGCCCGGTGCTGCGCTTTGCGGTGCCGCTCGTGCTGGTCATTACCGGGGTGACGCTTTTCCTCGGGCCGTGGGCGCAGCTCAAGAATGCCGAATATCGTGATCGCCTGGACAGTCGTGACGACACGACCCGTGTGGCGCCCGGCGTGTTTCGGGAGTCGTCGGGCGCCCGCCGGGTGTTTTTCGTGGAAGTCGGGGCCGGCGAAGATGGCCGGGTGCGCAACGTCTTCGTCAGCGAGGAAGCCAAGGGCAAGCTGACGGTCATTGCTGCTGCCGAAGGCTTCATGCACAACGACGCTGACGGTAACCGTTACGTGGTTCTCGAGAAAGGGCGGCGCTACGATGGCACGCCGGGTACGCCGGAATACCGGGTCATGACCTTCGAGCGTTATCAGGTGCAAATCGAATCCAGGCAGATGGCGGCCGCGCCGGCGAAGACCCGCACGCGCCCCACCTTGCAGTTGCTGCAGAATCCGGATGATCGCAATCTCGCCGAGCTCGCAGGACGCATCGGCATCCCGCTGGCTGCCCTGCTGCTGGCGCTGCTCGCGATCCCCCTGTCTTTCGTCAACCCGCGTGCAGGTCGTACCAACAACCTGCTGCTGGCCTTGTTTACCTATCTGATCTACAGCAACGCGATCACCGTATGCCAGGCCTGGGTGTCGCAGGGCCGCTTACGCTTCGAGTTTGCGCTGCTGTTGCCGCATCTCGCGGTTCTGGCGCTGGTGGCGTTGATGTTTTACCGTCGGCTGGTGGTGACTCCTTTCTGGCGGTCGCGCGCATGAGCAAGACCCTGACCCGCTACCTGGCACGCGAGATCTACGGCGCCACCGCGATGGTGTTGATCGCATTTCTCGGCCTGTTCGCCTTTTTCGATTTTGTGAACGAGCTCGATAGCGTCGGCAAGGACGGCTACATGCTCCATCACGCCATGATCTACGTGGCGATGATTCTTCCCGGGCGGGTGTATGAACTGCTCCCGGTGGCGGTGCTGATCGGGTCGCTTTATGCCCTGACCACGCTCGCCCGCCATTCGGAGATCACGGTGATGCGTGCGTCGGGCTTGTCGACGTGGCGCATGCTGCGGGTGCTGGGCTTGATTGGAAGCGTGTTCGTCGTGCTCACCTTCGTCTTCGGCGAGTACATTGCCCCACCTGCGGAGAGTGCTGCCCAGCAGTGGCGGCTGACCGCAACCAACTCAACGGTGTCGCAGCAGTTGCGCTCGGGGCTATGGGTCAAGGATGGGCGTCTTGTGGTCAATGTGCGCACGCTGCAACCAGATCGCACCATGGAGAAGGTGCGCATCTATACTTTCGACGACAACACCGCACTGGCGTCGATCAGCGAGGCGGAGCGGGGCGAGTACGCCGAGGAAGGATTCTGGCGCCTGACCAATGTGGTGCAGACCAACTTTCATGGCGACCGCACTGACGTTGAAACCCTGCCGGAGTTCATCTGGCACTCCGAGCTGACGCCGGATGTACTCAGTGTGCTGATGGTGGTTCCGGAACGGATGTCGGTCGGCAATCTGTGGGCTTTTATCAGGCATCTGCGTGACAATCAGCAGAGTGCCGAGCGTTACGAAATTGCGCTGTGGAAGAAGCTCATCTACCCGTTTGCCGCGCTGGTGATGATCGCGCTGGCGCTGCCTTTCGCGTTCACCCACGACCGCATGGGTGGAGTCAGCGTCAAGGTGTTTCTCGGTGTGATGCTGGGTGTCGGCTTCCACCTGCTCAACGGCCTGTTCTCAAATCTGGGCGTCATCAACGCCTGGTCGCCGGCGATGGCTGCACTCACGCCAAGCATGCTGTTCCTGGTTGCTGCCGCGGTGATGCTCTATATGGTCGAACGCCGCTGATCTCAATACATGCAGGCTGCTGAGGCGAGGCGCGGAACATGCCGTGCTGTCGATCAGGGACGGGCTGCTCCGATGGCCCCCTGACAGGCGTGAAGCGCATGCTGTGAAGGCAAAAAAAACGGACCCGAAGGTCCGTTTTTGTGCGACTTTGAGACTGGCAATCAGCCTTGACGGCGCTTTGCAGCAGCCGACTTGTAGTCCAGCTTTTCCTTGATCCGTGCCGACTTGCCCGAGCGCTGGCGCAGGTAGTACAGCTTGGCACGACGTACGTCACCGCGGCGCTTCACCTCGATCGAGGCAATCAGCGGGGAGTAGGTCTGGAACGTACGCTCGACACCCTCGCCGGAGGAGATCTTGCGGACGATGAAGGCAGAGTTGAGACCGCGGTTACGCTTTGCGATCACGACACCTTCATAAGCCTGAAGGCGCTCGCGCGTGCCTTCCTTGACCTTGACCTGCACGACCACGGTGTCACCCGGGGCAAATGAGGGGAAAGTCTTGCCTTCGGAAAGGCGGGTGAGTTCTTCCTGTTCGAGTTGCTGAATCAGGTTCATGTGTTTGACTCCATCTCGTCTAATGGCCTTTGGCCTGACATGCAGAGCAGGTCGCCACCTGATGCATGCGGTTTGTCATCGAAGCGTCAATCGGCAGTGCCGGCTGACGCTTCAGCTTGCTCCCGCTTGAATTCTTCAAGCAGGCGCAATTCTTCCTTGCTCATCGCCCTGTTGGCGAGCAGCTCCGGGCGGCGCAACCAGGTGCGTCCGAGTGACTGCTTCAGCCGCCAGCGGCGGATCAAGGCATGGTTGCCGGACAACAGTACGTCCGGCACCCGTTCATTCTCATGGACTTCCGGCCGCGTATAGTGCGGACAGTCCAGCAAGCCGTCGGCGAAGGAGTCCTCCACCGCCGAATCGGCATCGTTCAGCGCACCGGGCAGCTGTCGGACGATGGCATCGAGCAGCACCATCGCGGGCAACTCGCCACCCGAAAGAACAAAGTCGCCAAGCGAGACTTCTTCGTCCACACAGCGGTCGATCACACGTTGATCGACGCCTTCATATCGCCCGCACAGCAGGATCAGTCCTGGCGCCTGCGCCAGTTCCATCACCCGTTCGTGATGCAGCGTCCGGCCTTGCGGTGAAAGGTAGATCACCGGCCCGGCGTTTCCAACTGCATCCCGCTGCTGCTGCCGGGCCTGTGCGATGCTCTGCTCCAGAGGAGAGGGCATCATGACCATTCCTGGCCCGCCACCGTAAGGCCTGTCGTCCACCGTGCGGTGTGCGTCGATGGCGAAATCGCGCGGGCTGTGAAACGCAATCCGGTAAAGATCGCGGTCCAGCGCCCGGCGGGTAATGCCGCTGCCGGTGAGGGCCGCGAACATTTCCGGGAACAGGGTGATCACGTCATAGCGGCGCGGATCGCCGTATGCCTCAATCACCAATCTTTTTCCCAGGCAACCCGGATCGTCCGGCCTGCCAGGTCTACGTCGAGGACATAGGCGGCAACAAAGGGCACGAGCCGTTCGTTGTCTCCGTCCTGAATCTGCAGCACGTCGTGAGCGCCGGTAGAGATCAGTCCGCTGACGGTGCCAAGGGCCTCGCCGGCTTCATTGTTCACTGCGAGGCCGACCAGATCGCCCCAGTAGTATTCGTCGGTGGCAGGTTTCGGCAAAGCCTCGCGGGGCGCGCCGATATACCAGCCTTCGATGGCTTCTGCAGCATTACGGTCGGGTACGCCCTCGAGCGTCGCAACCAGGCCCTTGCCGTGGGCACGGCAGCCGCGCAACTCGCGCTGCGACCATGCTTGAGCAGGGGCATCAGGGTCGGTTGAGACCCACCAGTGCGGCATGCTCCGCCACGAAAGCGGATCATCACCGAAAGGGTGGATCTTGAGCCAGCCCTGAACGCCGAAAGGGGCGACAATGCGCCCCAGTACGATCATGCTTGAGGCTTCCTGAAAATCAGGCAGCCTTGGCGGACTGCTTCACCAGACGGGCAACCGTCGGGGAAAGCTGGGCGCCGTTTTGCTCCCAGTAGGCCAGGCGCTCGGTATTGATAACCAGCGCGTTTTCGGCGCCGGAGGCAACCGGATTGTAGAAACCGACGCGCTCGATAAAGCGACCGTCACGACGGTTACGCGAATCGGCAGCAACGATGTTGTAGAACGGGCGCTTTTTGGCGCCACCACGGGCAAGGCGAATGACGACCATCTGAGTATCCTGAGATCGGTAGAGACGAAAAGCGCACGATTGTAGGGCAGATAGTGATTTTCGGCAAGGTGCTTGTATGTTTTTCAACATTTGCGGGATCCCGGAATGGGGCAATCTGTTCGGGTCGCACGCGTGGGGCAGTGTGCCCCCGCAAAGTTGAATAGAATGGTAGGCCGATCAACCCACAGCGATAGTCGATGTCAGAACCCGATCAAACTTCTGGAACCCTGCAAGCCGTGCTGACCTGGCTGAACGGCGAGCCGGATGACGACCCGGTTGCGGACCTCGCCGCGCTTCGCCATTACGAGCCCGTGGCGGGCGACAGGGCGCTGACGGTCGCTCAGCGCGAGGAATTGCTCGCGCTGCTGCAGATCCGTGCGAAGGACATCTGCGGACGTTTTCGTCCGCGCCTGCTGACTGCAAGCCTGCCACTGAGCAGGGAGATCCATCGTCCTGCGATGGAGCTGATCGACACCTTGCTGTCCATAGCCGACCATTACCGGGTGGTGGCGACCGAGTTGCAGCGGCACTGGTTGTGGACGCGCAGACAGGAGCTGGTTGATCTGAGTGCGCGGGCGCTTGAACTCATCGGCGAGGCTTGCATTCTCGGCACCATGTCCGGCGCAGTGGTGCCGTTCGGCTTGTGGCAGCATGCGCATGTGCTGTGGCTGGCGGGAGGCATGCGCGAGCATCTGGCAGGCAGTGCGGGCGCGGATGCGCGCGTGGCTGCGCTGTGTGTGCAGTACCGGCGGGTGATGACCATCGCCGTGAGCCAGCCGGAGAGTCTCACGGCGCGGGAGTTGCAGTGGCTCTTCGACTATCTCGATACGGCTGCAGGGGATGCCGACCTGTCTGCACAAGCGCTGCAGCCGGAAAGTACGTCGTACTGGCTCGACCTTGCGCAGGATAATCCGCCTATCGCGGTTGTCAGACAGAAGCCGCAGGATGGGCGCGACATCCTCTATTTCAGTCCCCAGGGGATCTGCCGCCGAGTGGGCGAGCAGATCGCGTGGCTGGAGGAGCGGGTCCTCGAGGCGGAGGTCGTCGGGCTGGAGCGCGATGGCGAACTGCTTGATCCGGAAACTTCCGGCCTGCCCGAAGGGCTGACGCCGGTCGAGGTGCTGTCGCTGTTGCGCCGCCTGCGGGACCGTTGGGCGGCGCCGCCGCAGCGCGCCCAGTCTCGACGCAAGCACCAGTATTCCGTGCAGGTCTGTGCCGGCCTCAAGACGATCTGGAATATCGGTCGCGGCACGGAGAGTGCGGTGGCGGAGTGGATGGTTTTCAACGAGAGTCCCGGGGGCTATGCCATCCTTTGTGTTGGGGGCGTTGATTCGGCGCTGTCGGCAGGCATGCTGCTCGCACTGCGTCGCGAATCCTCCCTGGGCTGGTCGGTCTGCGTTGTGCGCTGGATTCGCAGCGACAATCCGGACCAGGTCGAACTCGGTCTGCAGGTGGTCTCCCAGGGCTTCAGTCCGGTCCAGGTCGGCTTTCGTGGCAGTGATGTACGCACCATGACGCCGGCGCTGATGCTGCCGCCCCTGCCTGCTGTCAGGCAGCACCAGGCACTGGTTGCACCTGCGGGGACTTACGTGTCGCGGCGCTTCTCGCTGGTGAACGACGGCGAACACCTTTACATTGCGCAAGGCCGGGTGCTCGGACTGGACATGCAGACCGCCAGCATCGAACTTTTTCGCTACGAAATCGATCCCTATCCGATCTGATTTTGGTGCCGGCCGCTTTCAGGCTCACTCGGATGTGTCTGAATCCGGGTGCGAAAGCAGGCTGGCGATCGTTTCGCCTTCCAGGCGAAGACTGTGGCCGAGACGTTGAGCCAGGGCGGAAACATTGCCTTCGGACGCGGCTTGCCAGGCGAGATCGTCGAGGGCGAAGCGGCGGATGACCTCGCTCACCCGGATGTGCTCCGGCGCCTGTGTCAGCACCCATTCGCCGCTTTCGGCCCGCGTGGTCCATCCGGTTTCGCCAAGTTTTCCCAGTAGCGTCTCGGCCTCGGGTTCGGAGAGTCCGGTGTGGTCGCGGAGTTGGGTGAACGGTGTCGTCCTTCCGGCCTGCTGGGCGTGGGCGAGCTCGAGCAGCACGCTGACCGCAGCCCAGGCCTCACATCCGGGAAAGCAGGGGGAGTGCTGGCGTCGCTCCAGAAATGTGGGCAGGGTGGCCGTCACCAGTGCGCCAAGCAGGACCACGATCCACGACAGATAGAGCCACACCAGAAAGATCGGCAGGACGGCAAACGCCCCGTAGATCAGCGTGTAGGTGGGGAACTGGGCGAGGAACATGCCGAAGGCCCGTTGCATCAGGAAGAATACGACCGCAGCTGAAAGCCCCCCTGTGATCGCATGCAGTGGGCGGATCGGGTGATTGGGTACGGCGTAGTAGAGAAAGCTGAACAGGGCTCCCAGCAGCAGCGGGGGCAGTGTGCGTGCCGAAAGCTCGCTGATCCAGGGCAGATGGGCGGACCACTCCATTGAGGAGCTGACCAGGTAGCCGGTGGCGAAGACGCTGCCGCCCAGGATGACAGGGCCGAGAGTGAGCATGAACCAGTAGACAGTGATCCGCAGCAGCATCGGCCGGGGTTTGCGCACGCCCCAGATGTGATTGAACACGCGTTCGATCGTGGCCAGCAGCATCAGCGCCGTCACCGCGAGCAGGCCAGTGCCGATCAGCGTCATGCGGGCGGCCTTCTGCGAAAACTGGATCGCGTAGGTGGTGATGATCTTGCCTGCACGGTCCGGCAGCAGGTTCTCGAGCAGGAAGATCTTCAGTGAGACCCCGAGTTGATCCATGCCCGGCAGATTGCTGAACATCGAAAGTGTGACCGTGATCAGCGGCACCAGGGCAAGCAGGGTGGTGAAGGCCAGGCTGCTTGCAACCTGCGGGCAGCGGGTCGCATTGAAGCGCGCCGAGAAGAGTTCGGCGAAATCGCGAAGTGACTGCAGCGACATGTGGATTGAGCGGTCGGGGCCGACGGCGTGGGCAGGTATAATCCGCGCATTCTATCCACTTCGGTTCACCATGCAGGAAATCCTCGTGCTGTATTACAGCCACCGCGGCTCGGTTCGCGCGCTGGCCGAGCAGATCGTCCGCGGTATTCATCAGGTTCCGGGCGTTGCAGCGCGTGTGCGCACGGTGCCCAAGGTGTCGGCTGTGTGTGAGGCGGTCGAGGCGGACATCCCCGCCGACGGTCCGCCCTATGTCGAAGCGCGCGATCTCGAAGAGTGCATCGGGCTGGCGCTCGGTAGCCCGACACGCTTCGGCAATATGGCCGCGCCGATGAAGTATTTTCTCGACGGTCTTGCGGGCGCGTGGGTCAACGGCACGCTCGCAGGCAGGCCCGCGTGCGTGTTCTCATCGAGCGCGAGCCAGCACGGTGGGCAGGAGTCCACGCTGCTGTCCATGATGTTGCCGTTGATGCATCACGGTATGGTGCTGGTGGGGTTGCCTTACACTGAACCGGCGCTCAATGCGACGCGCAGCGGTGGTACGCCCTACGGTGTCACCCATGTCGCCGGGGCCGACGGGCTTGCGCAACTGAGTGAAGAGGAAATCGAATTGGCGCAGGCCCAGGGGCGTCGCCTTGCGGACATCGCATTGAAGCTGGGAGGTGCGCGATGAGCCCACGTCTGCTGTCGTTGATATCGAGCGTTACGCTCCTGTCGCTGATCGCGCTGTGCGTGCTGTGGGAGGTGTGGCTCGCGCCCCTTCGTCCGGGCGGTTCGTGGATGATGCTCAAGGTGCTGCCGCTGATGCTTGCCGTGTTCGGCATCCTGCGCGGCAAGCGTTATACCTACCAGTGGATGTCGATGCTGGTTCTGCTCTATCTCACCGAGGGTGTGTTGCGCACGAACGATGCAGGGCTCAGCGGCACGCTGGCGCTGATCGAGGTGGCCTTGTCCGTCGTGCTGTTCCTGAGCACGATGTTCTACGCACGCAATACGGCACCATCGCGCCAGCCGCAGGACTGAGCCTGCCACTGGCGCGGGCCTGGCTTACACCTGCGGGTTGAGCTTCTCGCTGCCGGCGTGCAGCTTGTTGAGCGCGTTCAGGTAGGCTTTTGCCGAGGCCACGATGATGTCGGTATCGGACCCCTGACCATTGACGATGCGTCCGTCGCGTGCGAGGCGCACCGTCACTTCGCCCTGGGCATCGGTGCCGGTGGTGATCGCGTTCACCGAATACAGCAACAGCTCACTGCCGCTTGCCGCGACCGCTTCGATGGCCTTGAAGGCCGCATCGACAGGGCCCGAACCACTCGACTTGCTGTGCGTTTCGCGGCCCCCCGCGGTCAGAGTGATCTCGGCCTGCGGGGTCTCGCCCGTCTCTGAGTGAAAACGGGTGGATACCAGGCGGTAGTGCTCGAACTCGGGGGTGATTGCCTCGTCGCTGGCGAGTGCGTGCAGGTCCTGGTCGAAGATCTCGTGCTTCTTGTCTGCCAGTTCCTTGAAGCGGGCGAAGGCGAGGTTGAGCTGCTCCTCGGAACCAATCTCGATGCCCAGTTCCAGCAGGCGGGCGCGGAAGGCGTTGCGCCCGGAGTGTTTGCCGAGCACCAGCTTGTTGGCGCCCCAGCCGACGTCCTCTGCGCGCATGATCTCGTAGGTTTCGCGATGCTTGAGCACGCCGTCCTGGTGAATGCCGGATTCGTGCGCGAAGGCGTTGGCGCCGACGATGGCCTTGTTCGGCTGCACCGGATAGCCGGTGATCTGTGATACCAGGCGCGACGCTGGCACGATCTGGGTAGTGTCGATGCGGGTCTCGACCGGGAATACGTCGGCCCGGGTGCGCACGGCCATGACGATCTCTTCGAGCGATGCGTTGCCCGCACGTTCGCCGAGGCCGTTGATGGTGCACTCCACCTGACGCGCGCCGGCCATGACGGCGGCCAGCGAGTTGGACACCGCAAGGCCGAGGTCATTGTGGCAATGCACTGACCAGATCACCTTGTCGGCGTTTGGTACACGTTCGATCAGGGTGCGGATGGTGGCCGCGTACTGCTCAGGGACGTTGTAGCCGACAGTATCCGGTACGTTGATGGTCTTTGCCCCGGCCTTGATCACTTCGTCGAAAATCCGCACGAGGAAGTCGATCTCCGAGCGTCCCGCGTCTTCTGCGGAGAACTCTACGTCGTCGGTGAACTCGCGTGCCCAGCCGATGGACTTCACTGCCTGCTCGACGACCTGGTCAGGCGTCATGCGCAGCTTCTTCTCCATGTGGATCGGGCTGGTCGCAATGAACGTATGGATGCGTCCGCGGGCAGCAGGGTGGATGGCTTCGCCCGAGCGCCGGATGTCCTTCTCGTTGGCGCGGGCAAGCGAACATACGGTGGATTCCTTGATCGCCTCGGCAATGGTGCGAACGGCTTCGAAGTCGCCGTTGGAGGCCGCGGCAAAGCCGGCCTCGATCACGTCGACGCGCATGCGTTCGAGTTGACGGGCAATGCGCAGCTTCTCGTCACGGGTCATCGATGCGCCCGGGCTTTGTTCGCCGTCGCGCAAGGTGGTATCGAAAATGATCAAGGCGTCTTTCATGGTCGGCTCCAGCAAAGGTCTGATTGCGTATACGGCTCGACTGCCTGCATTGGGGCGCGGGCAGAGGGGTGTGGCACGAAGGGAGGGGGGTATGTATTCAGCGCGCGGGGCGCAGCAGTCGGGCGTGCAGCAACACACCCGCCGGCAGGAGGCGAAGCGACGGAGAGGGGCGGTCGCGTTCGGGTTTCATGTGCGGCACTATAAGGCAGCGATTTGCGTCATGGCAAGTCACACCGCATGGGGCGGGGGCGAGGCACGCCGCCAATCACGCCCGCCCATGCGGTTTGACTCCCGTCAGCGCATCTCGAACGCTTCCTGATGAAAGCGCACGCCACGCATTCCGAGCCGGACAATGCCTGTGCGCAATGCATCCCCGAACGCGCGCGGACCGCAGAACCAGAGCTCGGTGCGCCGTGCCGCGCCGTGATCCCGGTGCAACCGTTCGGCGTTCAGCACGGGGTCGCGGTCTGTGCTGACAATGTGCAGCGTGATCGACGGCAAGCCCGCGCACAGCGCTTCCAGCCGGGCGACGAAAGCGTCTTCGTCACGGCATCGGGTGCTGTAGTAAAGGTCGGCTTCGGGCGCGCCGCTGGCCGCGCCCTGAAGTGATTCGAGCCAGGCGAGAAAAGGCGTGATGCCAATGCCGCCGGCAATCCAGATCTGCGCTGCCTTTGATGATGCCTTCCGGAAATCGAAGCGGCCATAGGGACCTTCGACCTGAATCTTCTGTCCAGCCCGCAGGCGCCCGGCCAGACCGCGGGTGTAGTCGCCCAGCGCCTTGATCTCGAAACGGACGCGGCGGTCGCCATGGTCGGCACTGGCGATGGTGAAGGGGTGGGCGCCCTCGATCGTATCGAAGGTCACGAATGCGAACTGCCCGGCACGATGGCCTTTCCATTGCGGCGCCAGCAGACAGTCGAGTTCACAGATGCCATCGGCTGTGGTGTGTACCGCCTCGATCGTTCCGGCGACGCGCCGGCGTCTGCCGATGCGCCCTGTAAGCGACACCACGCTTGCCGCAGAGCCTGCAACCATGAACATTGCGAGCATCCATCCGACCGGTTGCGACCACCAGACGGCGGGCGCGAGGAAGCCGACATGGATCGTCAGCATCAGGTAGAGCACCGGCATGACGTGATGCAGGTAGCGCCACAAATGGTAAGGGAATTTGCGCCATAGCGTGATGAGCAGCATGGCCAGCAAGGCATAGATTGCCCACTCACCGAGATCCTCTCCGACGTCCTGCATCAAGGCGACAAAGCCGCCGTCGTGGTTTCCGGGGACGCGGCCTTCGCGACCGAAGAGGGCCTTGATGACATCGTCTGCCATCTCGATCAGCCAGTGGCTCGCCGCGAACAGAACGGCGAGGATGCCTGCCCATTTATGAACGCGGTAGATGCGATCCATGCCGCCCAGTGGAGCTTCGAGCCAGGCTGGCCGGGTAGCCAGCACCATGATCAGCGACATCAGCGCAAAAGACCACAGGCCGGTGATGTACAGGGCCTGTTGCCGGAAAGCCCAGGGCAGCGAGGTGCCCGGTGGTGCCGGTTCGACGAGCAGCGCGCCGAACCAGGCGAGCGTGATGACGCAGAGGAAGGGGAGCAGAACGCGTTTCATGGATGTGGTCCTGAAGAGTGTAGCCGTGGCAAGCCGCGGTCATCAGTCGTCGTCGAAGTAGCCGCGGGTGGCACCCTCATGGCAGGCGGCGCAGTTGGCTTTCGACTTCACCTCCGGATCGGCCCATTCGGCAGCGCGGATCTTGCGGTGCTCGCGCTTCCAGCGCGGCAGTTCGGTGATGCGCAGCGGCGCCTCGCCGGGGCGGAGGTCGCGCAGCAGCTTGCCGCTGAAGCGCAGCCCGCTGCTGTCGCCGGCGTTGGAGGTCAGGTAGCGGGTGATGAGGTCTGCGGTTGCGGCGTCGACGCTCGCATCGTCGCCGAAATGCTGGTCGAGCTGCCCCATCATCTTGCGCCACGACGCCGCGGGCAGCATGGAGGGCGGGAACGCGAGATGGCAGCTGCCGCATTCCTCCGCCGTGGTCTTGTCAGCGACCGGCGGAAAATAGTGCCCGCCGTCGGCAACTGCACCCGCGAGAACGAAGGCACTGACGGCAAGAATGAGTGAGGCGGATACGAGGGGGCGGATCGGAACGTTCATGATGGTCTCCTGCGGATTACTGGCTGATCATCCAGGTGAGCCAGTCACCTTTTTCGAGTGGGCTGCACTGGCGCCCAAGGACTTCCTTGCAATTGCGACGGAACCACTTCTCGACCTTTGCCGGGTCGGTATAGCGATTCGGGCTGACGGAAACGGCGACCGGGTCGATGGATTTTCCGGTCGGGGTCTGGCCGGGCTTGCGCGGGTCGTTTGCGTGACAGGAGGCGCACGCAGGCGTGTCCGGCTTGCCCCCGGCGTGCCGGTCCCGGTAGAGCGCCTCGCCGCGCGCGGCGGAGAAGCCGCTGAAGCCGGCATCGGCGGCTCGCGCCTCGCTGGTGTAGCGGGTGAGGAGTTCATCGCGCGGACCCGCCACCGCAAGCGCCGGAAAAGCGAGCGCAAGAAGAAGGGTAGAGATGAAACGATGGCCTGACATGTTTGCTCCCGATGGGCGTGACAAGGAAGATGACGCCATGGTGGGACGGGCTGGCTGAACACATGCTGAAGCTGCCGTTCATTGTGGGTTCAGGCGGTCGCGGCTATAACTGGGCGAGCTTTCCGCCGGTGAGTCGCCTGCCCGGTCGGTATCATTCGAGCCTTGTTCTGAAAGGAGACCTACGCAATGAGATCCTTTGCCGCACGCCTTGTCGCCACCGTGGTCGCAGCCGGTGCGCTGTGGCTGGTGTCCGCCGGTGCGCCCGCGCTGGCTTCCGACGCGCATGATCACGACCGCGCGCGGCGCGCGCTCGAGGCGGGAGAGGTCATGCCGCTGCGCGACATCATTGACCGGGTAGAGTTGTCGCATCCCGGCCAGATCATCGAGATCGAGCTTGAACGGGACGACGGTCGCTGGCGCTACGAACTGAAGCTTCTGCGTGTCGACGGTAGCATGGCCAAGCTCCTCGTCGATGCGCGCGATGGTCGCGTGCTGTCGGTGAGCGGGCGCAAGGTGGACGACGAGCGAAACGGCGAGAGGAGACGCTGATGCGTATTCTCGTCGTCGAAGACGAGCCGACGCTCGCTCTTCAGCTGAAGCA
Source organism: Azoarcus sp. (assembly GCA_023230755.1). GTDB lineage: Bacteria > Pseudomonadota > Gammaproteobacteria > Burkholderiales > Rhodocyclaceae > Parazoarcus. The sequence continues at coordinate 4,997 of JALNWS010000040.1, read as the reverse complement.
GGCGCTCGATGCAGCAGGTTATGCGGTCGTTACGGCCGATAACGGAGAGGATGCCCACTATCTTGGCGCCGTAGAGACCTTCGATGCAATCGTGCTCGATCTCGGCTTGCCGCGTATGGACGGGCTGACGGTGCTGGGAAAATGGCGCGCGGACAAGATTACCGTGCCGGTGCTGATCCTGACCGCACGCGACGGCTGGCACGAGAAGGTGGCCGGCATCGATGCTGGCGCTGACGATTACCTCACCAAGCCCTTTCACATGGAAGAACTGCTCGCCCGGGTGCGGGCACTGATCCGGCGGGCGGGCGGACATGCGAGTGCTAACCTGGTGTGTGGTCCGGTCGTGCTCGACACGCGCGCCGGCAGGGTCAGCCTGGATGGTCAGCCGGTGAATCTGACCAGCCACGAGTTCAGGGTGCTGGCCTATCTGATGCATCACCAGGGCGAGGTGGTGACACGGACTGACCTGAATGAACACATCTACGCGCAGGACTACGATCGCGACTCCAACACCATCGAAGTGTTCATCGGGCGCCTGCGGAAGAAGTTGCCGGCAGGCTTGATCGAGACCGTTCGCGGACTGGGCTATCGTCTCGTGACGCCAGTATGAAGTCCTTGCTGACCCGGGCCGGATCGCTCCGGTTTCGCCTGCTTGCTGGCAGCCTGGTGTGGATACTGGCGGCGCTCACGCTGTCGGGTTTCCTGCTTGCAGACCTGTTTCGCGAGCACGTTTCGACCCGGCTGCAGGCGGAGTTGCGGGTGCAGCTCGACCAGCTCACGGCAAATGTCGAAGTCGGTGTCGACGGGCAGCCCCGGCTGTTGTCCGAGTTGAGCGATCCGCGTCTGCGCAAGCCCTATTCCGGTCTCTACTGGCAAGTCGATCGTGAAGGCACACGGGGCGCACAGGGCGTCGGTGTTCTGCGCTCACGCTCCTTGTGGGACACCGTACTGGCGGTGCCGGCGGACCACCTGGATGACGGGCAGGTCCATGTCCACCACATCGGCGGGCCCGACGAAGCCACACTGATCATGATGGAACGGGTGGTGAGGCCGGCCGAGTCCCCCGATCTTCCCTTGCGCCTCATCGTGGCGGTGGATGAACAGACGATGGAAGGGCCTGTGCGTGACTTCGTCGGCATCCTGATCCTGGCATTGTGCATTCTCGCAGCGGGTCTGGTCGCTGCGGTCTTCATCCAGGTGTGGGCGGGACTCGCCCCTCTGCGACGTCTGCACCGCGCGCTTGACGACGTGCGGGACGGGCGCAGGCGCGCGTTGGAAGGGCATTTTCCGGATGAGGTCCGTCCGCTGGTCGACGCGTTCAATGCCGTGCTCGGGCGTGACGCCGAGGTGGTCAAGCGCGCACGAACCCAGGCCGGCAACCTCGCGCATGCCGTCAAAACGCCGCTGGCCGTCCTTGCGAATGCGGCGGCCGAAGAAGACAGCGCGCTGGCTCGCCTGGTGGAAGAACAAGTCGGCACGGCCCGCAGGCAGGTCGATTATCACCTCGCCCGCGCACGTGCCGCTGCTGCAGTGCAGGTGCCCGGTGTGCGTACCCCTTTGCGCCCGGCGCTCGAGGCATTGCTCCGGGTCATGCGACGGCTGCATCCCGAACAGGTCCTGTCCGTCGAGTGGTCCGGTGCTGCGGGTGGCGCGGTGTTCCGTGGTGAGGAGCAGGACCTGCAGGAGATGCTCGGCAACCTGTTGGACAACGCCTGCAAGTGGGCTGCTTCAAGGGTCGACGTCAATGTGTCGATGAATGAGCAAGGGGTTGTGGTCCGGATTGATGACGATGGCCCCGGGCTGGCGCTGACGGCCCGGCAGGCCGTATTCGAGCGTGGGGTGAGGGCCGATGAGCAGGTGCCCGGTTCCGGCCTCGGCCTGGCCATCGTGGATGATCTGGCCAGGCTTTACGGTGGCGAGATCGTGCTTGATGCATCGCCCCGTGGCGGGCTGAGCGCCGTCCTGCGTCTGCCCGCAGGTTAAGGGCCGCGCTCAGCCGTGCCGGTGAAAGCGCGCGCGGCTCAGGTTTCGATGCGTTCGAACAGCGCGAGATGCAGCGTGTGAATGAAGGGCCTGCGGGCGAAGTCCCGCACCAGACGGAAGCCGGCGTGTGCAAAGTAAGCCTCGACTTCACGCAGCGAGGTTGCATGCTTCTCTGAGGCACGGCCGCCGCGCAGGACGCGGATGCGGCGCTTGATCGAGGTGACCGACCAGGGGCTGAAATAGGACATCGCCACATATTTGCCGGAGATCCGGCATAGCTCGCTGACCGCACGCTGGCGAATGTCGGCGTTGGGGAAGTGATGGAAAAGGCGGAAGGAGAACACCGTGTCGAATGCGCGGTCGGGGTAGGTGGTGTGCTCGATGTCCTGCTTGTCGACCCCTTGCGTCAGCCCGTGGGTTTGCAGCGTATGCGCAGCGATGGCGATCATTGCATCCGACAGATCCGCGGCCTTGACCTGATAGCCATGCTGGCTCACATGCAGGCTCAGGCGACCACCGCCACAAGGCAGGTCGAGCACCTGGTGCGCCGGGGGCACCATGGACAAGACCTTGTCCACAAGGCGCATTTCAGCCTGATGTTTTTCCGGATCTACCTGCTGGTAGGCGGTCGCGGTGCGGTCGTCGTACTTGAAGCGTCCGCGGTATCCGGCGGTGAGACTGTGCATGCTTCGACTCCCTGAATGGTGATGATGTCAGGGAGTGTGGTGGGCAGGCCGTTAGCGAAGTGTGTTGCTGCTGTGAAGAAAAGCTCAAACCGCGGTCGGTTTGGCGATGGTCTGGCGATGGGTTGCAAGCATTGTTTCCCACTCGGCCGGGGACAGAATCGACTGATGCCGCCTCAATTGGTCAAGATCGCGCTTTGCGGCGGCTTCCGCACTGAAACGGCGACGCATCTTTTCCAGGTCAAGCAGGGCGATATCGGGCTGATCGCCCTGCCAGCGCACCATGACATGCTTGTCATAGAGGCAGCCGTGCTGGAGTCGTGCGCGGTGCAGCACGCCAAGCACCCGGCCCATCTCGGTCGCAAGTGTCTCCCGTTGTGGTCCGGTCAGCGCGGTGTGCTCCGACAGCGCGGTAAAACCAACGAGCGCACGTGTGGCAAGAACGGCTTCGGTGCCGCGTGAATACTTGCGCACGCCGTGGTAGACCGTTTCCGGTACTCTCAAGCCAAGGTTGCGCACCGCGTCGAGAAAATGCGCCTCCCTGCTCGCCGTCGGCCAGCCGAGCGGGTGGCTAAAAGTGCGACACAGGTGATTGCGCTGACGCTTGACGTAACACAGGGAGTGATCGGTGAGGGCGCGAATCACGCCGCTCCAGCCGTCACGTCTTTCATTGGGCGTTTCCACCCATTCGCCCGGCACTGTCCACCAGTGCTCGAAGTCGTCCTGCTTTCCGGTTGTGGCAGAAAGTGAGGGCACGAGTCTGTTCATCTATCGATCCGTCGCAGCACATAGGTACGCCACATAGCATACATCGGCAGAAAGTCGTAGTGGCCAAGAATCTCGAAACCGCTGCTGCGGAACTCGCTTTCGATCTGCTTCGTCGGGATTACGAACCGGTTCTGGGGGCCGCGCTCCTCCCTGCGATCGCGCTTCCGTTCGAGCCTCGCCCGCTTCCATGCCTTGTAGTTGCCGTCCACCCACAGGGACAGGATGACGGTGTCGCGGGTGACACGGTGGAACTCTCTCAACATCTCCTGACGGTGTCCGCTGTCGCCGATGTGGTGCATCAGGCGCATGCAGAAAATGCAGTCCACCGCGCGATCCGTGAGTTCGATGTCAAAGGCCGAGGTCTGGAGTGTTGTCACCCGCCGAACGATCTCAGGTGGCTGAGACTGGGTTGCGACGGTGAGCATGTCTGCCGAGTTGTCCGCTGCGAGAATCACCCGGTTGGGTTGTTCAGCCAGCAACGGCCAGAACCGTCCTGCACCACAGGGCAGATCGAGCACCAGGGTGGGATCGCCTGCGAGGTGCAGGGCCTGGCGGGCAACCTGAAGGTCACGGTTATGTGAAAGACGGCGCGCAAGGCCATCCTGGTGCTTCTTGAAGTAGGCTGCTGCGTGGCGGAGATCGTACTTTTCCGAGAAGGGCAGTTGGGTCGGTGGCTGGTTTGACGTATGCACGATCGGGCTCCGCAGTGATTCAAAGTGCGGAGTCTGGCGGCGCGGCTGTGACCTCGCCGTCGTTCGTGCGTCAAATTTTCGTGAAGCGGGTCAAGCCGGGGCTACGCCAGATCGACTTCAAATACGCAGCCGCCACCGGCCGCATCCGAGAGCCCTATGTTCCACCCCTGTTGTGCACAGATGCGTTGAACCAGGGAGAGTCCGATCCCGATACCGTCCCCACGGGTGCTTCCGCCGCGCACGAAGGGACGAAAAACGCTCAGTCGTTCCGAGACCGGAATGCCGGCGCCGCTGTCGACGACCCGGAAGTGCCTGCCTTGCACCACCAGCTGTACGCCGCCCTTGTCGGTGTAGTGCAGGGCATTGCGCAGCAGGTTGGAGATGACTGCGCGCAGCATTGGCGTCGGGTATGGGGTGTCGTCAGCTTCCTCTACAATCAACTGCAAGGTGAGCTTGCGCTGCAAGGCTTCGGGGCGCCAGCGTCGGTACTGCTCCTCGGCGATGTGTTGCAGCGTATTCATCGACGCAGGTTGCCGATTGGCCTGCTGTCCGCGGGCGAGCCACATGAAGGTTTCGACGAGTTCCCGCATCTCCTCGCTGGCGTGTTCGATACGCTTGATCTGCTTCCGTTCTCGCGCAGCCGCCGGCAAGGTTTCGAGCAGCAGCTCACAGGAGCTGGCAATGACCATCAATGGCGTGCGCAGTTCGTGGCTGACGTCGCTGGTGAACAGGCGTTCGCGGTCGAGTGCTTCGCGTAGACGGTTCAGCGTATCGTCGAAGGACGCGGCCAGTTGTCCGACCTCGTCCGCCGGATAGTCCGCAGCGAGCGGTGGCGCAAGTGACAGCAACTGATCGCGATGGCGAACCTGGC
>JALNWS010000039.1 GCA_023230755.1 Azoarcus sp. | reverse complement strand
CATCGAGCGTTTCCACGGTCAGCGCCGGGAGCGCGGCGACAAGGCGATCGAGCGCGTCGCCATCGCGATCTGCCACGGTGACCTCATAGTCTCCGCAGGCACTCAGCAAGTCTGCAATCACTGTACCGATCTTGCCCGCGCCGACGATCAGGATCTGCTTCATGGTGTCCTCCCTGCAGGCATTGACCTGCTTCAGGGTGGGACATCATGGTGCCGAAATGGTGCCGGAACACCCGGGGCTGGCCAGGACAGTCGCCGGACTGTGCCCGGCGACATCAAACGCTCGCCGGCGCTGTTTCAGATGCCGAAGGCGAATATCACCACCATGCCGGCGGCCACCCACAGCGCACGCACGGTCATGGCTTCGCGGTGGATCAGGCCACGGCTTACCATCCACACACCGATGCCGATCTTCACGCATGCCCCGAGCGCCAGCCATGGGGTTGAGCCAAGGGCGGTCAGCGAGGGGTTGGCGACGAAGGCAAGCGGCACGATGTAAAGGCCGACGCCGAGCGTCATGGCATGCCACGCAACCTTCAGCCACGGGGCGCCTGCCATGCCGGCCGCGATGAAGACCGCGCCGCACACTGGCGGGGTAATCGTCGACAGCAGCGCAAACCAGAAGATGAACAGGTGGGCCTGAAGCGGCGGGAGCCCGATCTCCATCAGCGCCGGGCCGGCAACCGCTACGCAGATGACATAGGCGGCGGTGGTGGGAACTTCCATGCCCAGGATCAGGCAGGCCAGGCCGGTCAGCAGCAAGGCGCCCCACAGGTTGCCGCCCGACAGGCCGAGGATCAGCGAGGTGATCTTGACGCCGAGGCCGGTCATGTTGAGCACGCCGATGATCAGGCCCGCGCACAGGATGATGGCGGCGATGGTGGCGATCTGGCGTGCCGCATTGACCGCAGCCTCCACCAGCCGGCTCGCCCAGCGCGTCAGCGACGGGCGCAGCTGGTCGTTGAACAGCAGCAGCGCAGCGCTGGCGCCCGTGGCCGCGGCCCCCGCGTACTGCGGCGTATTGCCGGACAGAAACAGGACGCCCAGCAACAACCCGAAGGGCAGGAGGAAAAACAGGACCAGTTTCGCCACGCGGGCAAAGGGCGGGATGTCTTCGGCCCGCATCGGCTCAAGGCCGTAGCGGCGGCCGTAGAGGTCGCAGCCTGCCCACACGCCCCAGAAAAACAGCACGGCCGGCAGCAGGGCGGCCATCAGGATTTCGTTGTAGGTGGTGCGCAGCAACTCGACCATGATGAAGGCGCCTGCGCCCATCACCGGCGGCATGATCTGGCCGCCGGACGAGGCCACTGCCTCCACGGCGGCTGCGAGCGCAGGCGGATAGCCGAGGCGCTTCATTGTCGGCAGGGTGATGGCGCCGGTGGACGCTACGTTGGCCGATGCCGATCCGGAGATTGAGCCGAACAGGGCGGACGAGAGCACCGAGACCTTGGCCGCACCCGCACGCAGACGACCCGCGAGCGCGATGGACGCAGCCATGAAGCCTTGCCCGCCTTCGCCCGCGCCGATGACCGCGCCGAGGATGACGAACACCGCGACCACTTCGGCCGAGGTGCCGGTCAGGCTGCCCCACAGCCCGCCTTCGGTAATTGTCAGCGTACCGAGGAAACTGGCCAGAGGAATGCCCGCGTGGCCGAGTTCACCCGGAAGGTATTGCCCGAAAAGACCATAGAGCAGGGCCAGCGCCGCGGTTGTCGGCATGGCCCATTTCACCTGCCGTCGCGCCATTTCGAGCGCCAGCAGCACCAGGCCCCAGGCCACCACGAACTGCATCGTGCCCCGCAGGCGCCCGTACTGCTCGTCCAGCACGTCGTGCTGAACCAGCACATAGATGCAGGCGGCGAGGCCGAAGGTGCACAGGGCCACGTCGACGACGCGGCGCCAGCCAGTGGCAGGCTGTGCGGTAAAGATGAATACGAAGGGCAGCACCGCGATGATGTGCAGCGGGCGGCTCACCAGGTGCGGGATCAGGCCGGCAGTGACCAGCCACAGGTGATAGGCCACCGAGGCAAAGGCGAGCAGCACCATTACGGAGTGCAGGGACAGGAGCGGATGCCGGGGCGCTGCGGCGGGGGCCGTAGCTGGGTAGGTGTCGGTCATGATCTGAAAGTAATGGCGCCCGCAGGAAGTGCGGGCGCTGGGGGACAAGGCAAGGCGGCGTCCGCAGACGCCGCACGATGGTGCAGGTCTTACTTCAGCCGTTCGGGCACGGCAATGCCGGCTTCGGTGTAGTACTTGAGAGCACCCGGATGGAGCTTCACGGTGATGTTGTCGAGCAGATCCGGCACGACACCCTTCCACCACGGGTTGGTCTTCGCCATCTCGGCGAGCCCCTGCCAGTAGCTGCGCGTCAGCTGATACGCAGTGGCGTCGTCCATGTCGGTCAGGGCGTAGGAGATCACCGGCAAGGAGGTGGTGACCACGTCTTCGGTCATGCCCGGGTAGGTGCCCTTCGGGATCACCATGCGGCTGTGCCCGGTGATCTTGATCTGTTCGTCGCTCATCGACAGCAGATGGACCGGCGAGCTTGCTGCGACTTCGACCACGTTGGGGGCTGGCCAGGAGCCAGATGTGGCAAAACCGTCGACCTGCCGATTCTTCATCGCCGCGCCGGCGCCAGAGAGTTCGATGTCGATGACGTCGATCTTGCCTTCGAGGCCGAACTGCTTGAAGTTGCGGGCGGCTTCGGCAGCGCCGAACGAGCCCTTGCCGGTGACGAAGCGCTTGCCGGCGAGATCGGCAAAGCTCTTGACGCCGGCATCGTCGCGCACCACGTAGTGCATGGTCAGCGAGGGAATCGGGAACAGCGCGCGGATTTTCTTGAAGGTGGTTTCGGCCGGGTCAAAGGGCTTCTCCCCGGCGGCCGCCTTGTCGACGAGCGAGGGCGGCGAAGTGAACATGTAGTGTTTGCCACGTGCGGCGGATTCCATCACGTTCTGCACCGACCCCTGACTCTCCTCGACGGTGACGATAATATTACCGCCGCTGGTCTTCTTCACCGTCTCGCCGATCTGCACCGCCATCTGATAGTAAGAAGTGCCAGCCTTGGCCGCCTTGAAGGTGACGCGGGTTTCGGCGGACGCGACCGTGGTTGCGAACGCGAGCGCCAGGCTTGTGCCGAGGCTTGCAATGCTTCGAAGCTTCATCTTCATCTCCGTTGTTGGGGTGTTGCCTGCTGTGTGCGGACCTGTCAGGTGCGGGCTGACGCTTGCTCCTGCTTCTCGGGCGGTTTCGCGGACCGGGCCTTGGGCTAGCGCATAGCGGGCGGGTACTATCGCACAAATGGGTCGTTTCGCGCACCCGTTTCAGCACATTCGGAAGCATTCCAAGGCCTTGCCCGGCGCTGATCGCCAGAACGTGGGGTATATGGCTCAGGTAGTAGATGTGCGCCCCACGCCTGACAGACGCCGCCGGGTGGCGCGGTCAACGCCCCACGGGGGGCGCCGCATGCTGAAATTGTGCAGTGGTGCGGGTGGCAATCCGGTCCAGCAGTGCATCGGCGGCTCTGCCGCCCGCCGACTCGACACTGCGGCGGTAGCCGAGATACACGCTGCGCCGGTCGGCAGGAAGGCTGTAGACCGCGATCGACAGCGGACAGTGTGCAATGTTGTGTACCGACTCGGTCGCCAGTTTCGCGGCAATGACCGCGCTGCAGAAGGTGTAGATCCGGGCTTCGGCGTAGAGGTCGGCGCGGTGGCCGAGTTCGGGGGCGGTGCGCGCCAGCATGTCGCCGAAGTGGCTTTCGGACGGTGCCGTGATGCCTTCTTCCGCAATCGCGTCAGTCAAGGCAACGCTGACATCGCCGATAACTGCGTTCGCGATGATGACGGTTACGGTGCCGCTGTCTCCGGCCTGAGTGCCGGGCGCAGTCGCCAGCGCACAGGCCATGCCGATGATGTGCAGGCTCCTGCGCCTGCGCCAGCGCTGCGATGCGCTCCTTGTGGCCATTGCTTCAGAAGCGGTAGGTAGCGCGAACGCCGCCATACACGCTGCGCCCTGGGCCTGGTTCGTAGTAGCGGCCGTTGCGGTCGCCGACGATCACCGAGCCGACGTACTTGCGGTCGAAGACGTTGTCCAGCCGCAGCAACTGGTTGAAGGTCCAGGGGCCGGACTGCTGCTCGGTGGCGAGGCGCAGGTTGACCAGGGTGTAGGCAGGCGCGGGACGGTCGTCGTTGTTGTCATTGACCTGCACCTTGCTGCGATGCACCGCCTCGATTGCGGTGTTCAGGCCGGCAACAGGCTTCCACGCCAGTTCGGCGTAGGTCGAAAGCGCCGGTACGCCGGGAATGCGATTGCCTGACGCCACCGTGCCGAAGGCTTCGTCATACACGGCGCGCATGACCGTCAGCGCACCACGTACGCTCAGGCTGCGGGTCAGGCTGCTTTCCGCCGCCAGTTCGAGGCCCTGACGCAGGGTCTGCCCCGCGTTGGTGTAGTCGGTTCTGCCACCGCTCGAGCCCGCGACCACGATTTCGTCCTCGGTGCGGATCTGGAACAGGGCTGCGTTGATGCGGCCGGTTTCGCCCACATAGGCCTTGAGCCCCAGTTCCATCTGCCGGCTACGGGAGGGCTTGAGGTCGAAGTTGAACCCGCCTGCGGCGGAATACGACAGCTCGGTCAGGGTCGGGGTCTCGAAGCCGGTGCCGATGCTGGCATACAGGTTCAGCAGTGGTGTCGCCCGCCACAGCACGCCGAAGGCCGGCGTGGTCTTGCGGTAGCTCACCGTGCCGCTGTCGTCGCCATTGGCGCCGACGATGAAGTTGTCGTCCACGTCGAACTTCACGTTGCTGTGACGCACGCCCAGCGACCAGTCCCAGTCGCCCTGCTGCCAGCTGGCCTGCACGTAGGGATCGAGACTGGTGACGGTGTCGATTTCGTCGCGGCGCAATTCTCCCTTTACGCCCAGCGTGGTGCCGATGAAGTTCTGGTAGCCCTGACGGTCGTCCTGCGAACGGTCGTAGTCGAAACCGGTGGTGACCGTCAGCTTGCCGTGCTCCAGCGAGCGCTGTGCGATCCAGCGCGCGCCGAAACCATGGAAGTCGCGATCGAAATCGATGATGCCGCCGGCCTGGGTGATGGCGCTCTGCGCGACTTTCGGAATCGATTGATACTGGATCACGCTGCGTTGCCCGGCATAGGCCTGCAGCTGCAGTCTGTCCTCGCCGAAGCGGCGTTCGTACACGGCGCCGCCCTGCATGTGTTCGATGCTCTTTCGTGTCTGATACTGCAGGGCAATGTCCTCAACCGCCGTATCGTCACGCTTCCAGGTGTCCCAGGTGAGGCCGAGCGGGTCCTCGGTGTCGGGCTGGCGCAGGCCGCTGGCAATCAGGGTCAGCTTGCTGTCCTCGTCTGGATTCAGCGTCAGCTTGGCAAAGCCCTGGTCGCGCGTTGCCGCGCTGTAGCGGCGCTCGCCATCGGTCTCGAAGTGCGAGGCGTCGAGCACGTAGCCAATCCCGTCCTTCTCGCCTTCCGCGCCGATGTCGATCTTCAGCGTGCCGTGATCGCCGCCGACGATGCCGCCACTCACGCGCGGCGTGCCTTTGCCGTCGCGCGAAAACAGTTGAATGACACCGCCAGCATGGTTGCCGTAGACGGTTGCGAAGGGGCCGCGCAGCACTTCGATGCGTTCCGCGGTATCGAGGTTGAAAGTGGCTGCCTGACCCTGGCCGTCGGGGTTGGACGCCGGGATGCCGTCTGCGATCAGCTTCACCCCGCGCACACCGAAGGCGGCGCGCGCGCCAAAGCCGCGCACTGAAATCTGCAGGTCCTGCGCGTAGTTCTGACGGTTCTGCACGATCACGCCGGGTACGCTGGCGAGCACTTCGGAGACGTTCACTCGCAGTCCTTCTGCAGCATTTTCCGACAGCGGAACGCCTTCGACGGAATACGGCACGTCAAACGGTGAAACCTCTACCCGGCTGCCGGTAATGACGACCGGGCTGAGTGACGGGTCTTGTGCGTTCACGCTCCATGGCGCTGATGCGATCGTGATCAGCATGACTGTGGCACGTGTGGATGGTGAATATGGACATCGCATGAGCGTTTCCCAGTGAGCGAGTGCAGGGCAGAACGACGAAGTCTGGCGGAGTGAGTTCGATACCGGTTCAACTCTAGCGCGTGGAATAAGGGGGCGCGTCCTTGGATATTCCGGATCAATCTCATGAATTTCATGAGATTGATCCCGTCAATGGCGACCCTTCGGGCTTTGGCCTTGAAATGCGGTTACTTGGCTGCTTTCAGTGCAGCCAGTTCCGACTGAAGGTCATGGGCTCGCTTGATGATGTATTGATGAATCAGTTCCATGTGTTCCGGCAGCATGGCATCTGCGAATGCAGGCATACCCTTGGCTGCGCGCGCACCGGCCACGATGGCGTTGAACTGCAGGTGGCTGTCGGTACTCAGGTAGCGGAGATCGGGTACAACGCCGCCGCTGACCGCGTTGAGTCCGTGGCAGTTCGCGCAGAATCCGTTGAACAGCCTGCGGGCGACGGGTAGCTTGTCGGCCTCCAGCGTGTTCGGGGGCGGAGGGGGCAGGGGAACCGGATCGTATTTTTGCGCCGGGAGCTGGGCCTTCCCGCCAAGTTTGTACGTCAGGATTCGCGCTTCAGGGCGAACCTTGGCCGCCAGTGACAGTGGCCCGAGGAGGCGGGGAAACGTCCCCCCCCAGCCTGCCATGAAGGTGATGTACTGCTCTCCGCCTGCTTCATAGCTTACCGGCCCGGCCATGACGCCCGTATTGGCCGGTGATTCCCATAGCAATGCGCCGCTGTCGGCTGCATAGGCGAGCACTCGGCCGTCGGCTGTTCCCTGGAATACCAGGTTGCCGGCGGTGGCAAGCGTACCGCCGTTGTAGATGGTTCGGTATTCCTGACTCCAGCGTGCTTCCTGCTTGATCGGATCCCAGGCGATAAGGCGACCCCGCCATGACTGGCTGATCTTCTCCACGATGGATGGGTCTTCAGGCAACTCCGGTACTTTCAGGCCGATATTGACCACCGACTTGCTCGGGATGAAGAGGGGCTCATCCTGAGCTTCAAGTCCTGCAGCGGTTTCCTGTGCCGGGATATAGACGAGGCCGGTTTTCGGGTGGTAGGACATTGGGTGCCAGTTGTGGGCACCAATGATCGCAGGCGAAATGAGCTTCGGCCCGGCCGCATAGTCGGCGGCTTCGGGCACCATGGCGGGGCGGCCGGTCGCGAGATCGACATGCGTGGCCCAGTTGATCGGCACGATGTTCTTTGCTGAAATCAACTTGCCGTTGGTGCGGTCGAGCACGTAGAAGAATCCGTTCTTGGGTGCCTGCATCAGGACTTTTCGCGGTTTGCCGTCGATGGCTACATCGGCGAGAACCATCTGTTGAGCGGCGGTGAAGTCCCAGCGATCTGCAGGTGTCGTCTGGTAATGCCAGATGTACTTGCCTGTGTCCGGATCGAGCGCAACGATGGAGGACAGGAAAAGATTGTCGCCCTTGCCCTCGCTCCGAAACTGATAGTTGAAAGGCGAGCCATTGCCGACCCCGATGTAGAGCTGGTTCAGCTCCGGGTCGTAGGACATCGAATCCCATACGGTGCCACCGCCACCCCATTTAACCCAGCCGTTTCCAAACCAGGTTTTGAGCGCCATCTTCATCGCGTCATCTTCTGGCGGCAGTGCGGGGTCGCCTGGGACGGTGAAGAAGCGCCATGCTTGCTTGCCACTGTCAGCGTCGTACGCCGTGACGTAGCCGCGGACGCCGAATTCCGCACCCCCATTCCCAATCAGCACTTTCCCTTTGACAATTCTCGGAGCGCCCGTAATGGTGTAGCTCTTCGCATGGTCAATGACCGTGTCTACCGACCATTTTTCCATGCCGGTCGCAGCGTCGAGCGCAAGCAGACGTCCATCGAACGTACCCACGTAGACCTTGCCCTTCCAAACCGCGACACCTCGGTTTACCGGGCCGCAGCACCCTTGCCCTGCAATCGATTTGGGTACCCCGGGGTCGTGCTTCCAGAGCAACTTCCCGGTCGCGGCGTCGAGTGCGTAGACAATGCTGAACGGGCCGGTGGTGTACATCACACCGTCTACCACGATGGGTGTCGCTTCAACGCCCATGTCGATGTCCAGCTTATGCGTCCATGCGAGACTGAGGCCGGCAACGTTGCCATCGTTGATCTGCGTCAGCGGGGAGTAACGCTTTTCGTCATAGCCGCGACCATGAGAGAGCCAGTTGCCGGCTTCTCCGCCGTTGGCGATGCTTTCAATGCGTTTGGCATCCACGTTGGCAGGGCTGGAGGCCAGGGCTGTTCCGGTGAGCGTCATGCTGGCGAGTAACACTCCGGTCAGGGTTTGAATCCGTCGGGGCAGGGGCGAGCGTGTTGTCATGTGTTTGCCATCAAAGTAATGAAGTCTGCGGTTTGAATGTGCCTGATCTGCTTACATCACCAGCGACACGACCTTTTCTTCGGTGTAAGCCTCCAGTGCAGTGCGTGAAAGGTCTCGCCCGATTCCGCTGTCCTTGTATCCGCCCCACGGTAGGCGCGCATCCAGTGGGCTCCAGCCATTGACCGCTACGGCGCCGACGCGCAGCGCTCCAGCCATCCGATGGGCGCGGGCTACATCATTTGTCCACACCGAGGCAGAGAGCCCGAACGGCGTGTCGTTTGCGAGGCGGATTGCTTCTTCGTCGCTGTCGAACGGGGTCACTACGCCGACCGGTCCGAAGATCTCTTCGCGCACGATGCGCATGTGCGCCTGCCCATCTGCAAACACCGTTGGCCGGATGAAGAAGCCCGTGTCCGGTATTGCCTCGGCGCCTGCAACCATCGTGGCACCCTCAGCGACGCCACTTGCAATCAACTCTGCGACGCGATCGCGATGACGGGCGTTGATCATCGCGCCCATGGTCGTTCCTTCAGAGAGTGGATTGCCCACGCTGACGGATTTTGCTGCGTCGGCAAGCGCATTGACGACGTCGTCGTATCGGCTTCTGTGCACGAGGATTCGGGTGCCGGCGGCGCAGGTCTGACCCTGGTTTACGAACAGGCCCATCGCAACGCCTTGAATGGCCTGGGTGAGGTCTGCGTCAGCGCATACGATCTGTGGTGCCTTGCCCCCGAGTTCCAGCGTGAGGCGCTTGAACAGCGGCGCCGCGTCTGCAGCAATGATGCGACCGACCGCCGTACTGCCGGTGAAGCTGATCTTGTCCACTCCCGGGTGCCTGGTGAGCGCCCCACCGGCTTCCGGGCCCATTCCATTGACGATGTTCAGCACGCCGGCAGGGAAGCCTGCTTCGGCTGCGAGTTCGGCCAGCGCAGTGAGCGCCAGTGGCGCGTCCTCTGACGGTTTCAGCACGACGGTGCAGCCTGCCGCGAGCGCCGGTGCAATCTTCCAGATGCCGATCATCAGCGGAGCGTTCCAGGGCACGATCAGGGCTGCGACCCCAAGCGCTTCGCGGACGGTGTAGTTCAGCGTCGGGCGCCCCATGAAGCCCGCGGTGGGAATCTGCCGGCCTTCGAGCTTGTCGGCCCAGCCTGCAAAGTAGCGCAGCGTATCGATCGACATGGGGAGATCGAGCATTCGCATCTCCATCAACGGACGTGCCTGCTCCATGGCCAGGATCGTGGCGAAGCGTTCGCTGTCGCGTTCCAGCAGGTTTGCCAGTGCGTGCAGCAGTTGTCCGCGCGCGGAGCCGGGAAGGCGTGACCATGGCCCGCCATCGAACTGGGCACGTGCGGCCGCGACTGCAGCGTCGACGTCGCTCGCGCTTGAGTTGGCAACGGCTGACAGCACGCTGCCATCAGCCGGGGCGAGTTTGTCGAAGGTCGCACCGGATGTCGCGGGGCTCCAGGCACCGGCGATGTAGTTCATGCAGGGGGAGGGGAATGGCAAAGACATGTTGGGTTCCTCGCGTTTGACGATCCGCTTGCTGCGGCTTACTTGAAGTTATGCACGTAGCGGATTACGTAACGCTCCCCCTCAGGGCGATTGCGCACGTGGCTTTCGGTGTATGCGTTGAAGAAAACATGATCCTGTTGCGAGAAGCTGTAGAGCACGCCGGGACCGATCCCGAAGACCTGCTCCTTGCTCCCGGACAGCGAGTGCCCGTTCACCTCGGACTCGGTGGTTTGCTTCAACCAGTAGCCATTGATGCCAAGGCGCAACTGGGGCGTCACTGCGTACTCGGTGGCAAAGTTCATGTGGAAGGCCTGACCGGGGCGCATGTCATTTGCAGTGGCAATCCCTTGGGCGGCGAAGGCGCCCGGATTCGGATCCGTGTTCGTTCCGCTCCACAGGTACCAAAGACGTGTGGAGACGGTCCATTTTGGCGTGAGCCAGTAGGTACCCGACCAATATGGATTGATGGTCCAGTGATTGCTGCCCGGGTTGATCCCGTTGCGGTTGTCGTATTCGCCTGTGGGCAGGGATACGTCGAATTCGAAACGATGGGCATAAGTGGGGCCGTTGGCGCCCATGTAGGGCCCCCATTGCAGAAAGGGGCCGACAATCAGATCGCCGATCCCGGACTGCCCTTCCCCTAGCGCTGCATTGTTCAGGCCGTCATTGGTCTTTGCCTCTAGCACTGCCGGCAGAAGCACGGTGACACCGTAGTTCGCCCCGAGCAGCTTGTCGGAGGACATCCAGATTGCCTGCGAAACCAGCGAAGTGACCTCGATATCCTGTTTTGGCAGGGCCACACGCTCGCCTTTGCTGTCGCGAAGCTTGTCGGCCGTGTAGTACTGAAGAAACTCTGATACGTACCAGCCCGCTCCGGCCGGAGGCGCACCGTCGATGAACGTGGTCAGTCCAAGGTTGACTGAAGGGAGCTCGTAGGCTGCTGCGGGGGCTGCGATGCAGCAGGTCGCGACTAAGGCAAGGACGGGTGTTGCGCGGCTGATGCTCATGAGGGGTTTCTCCGAGTGACAAGTCATAGGGCGCTGACCGGATCCTTCGATGCAATCCGTGTGATACAGACCTTACGGCTATCCTTGGAGGCTGCGCTTGCCGTGGTGTGCATTACATCTGTATGGCAGTGCACATGTGCTCAGCAAGGCTGGAACCAGATATTCGCCGAGCGTTCTAACGCCCGGAATCGCAGTGGTAGTGACTTGGACTGACACCGAATCGTTCGCGGAAGCTGCGGCTGAAATGAGCCGCATCGGTGAAGCCATGATCGAGTGCGATGGAGGTAATGCTGTCTCCGCTCTGATGCCTGTTGATCAAGGCGGTGCTGGCGCGGTCGAGTCGCAGGTTCTGAATGAATGCGCGCGGACGAAGGTCCGCGTCGGCAAAAAGGTTGTAGAGGCTTCGCCGCGACATATGCAATGCGCGTGCAATGTCGTCGGGACCCAGTTGCGGCCTGTCGAGATGCTGCAGAATGTAGTTTTGCGCCTCCAGGAGGCGCAGTGCGTCACGGTCTGCGGCGTTGACGCGCGATGGGATTTCCTGGCGAAGTGCACTTTCGGTGAGCGACAATACTGAACCCAGCAGAGCGCGTTGTGCGAGAAGCGTCAGGGCTTGTTTCTCGCGGATTGCGGTGCGTAGCGCAATCAAGGCGATCCGCGCGGGGCCTGTCGTCAATCGTCCGCGTCCTCCCAGTTGACGCGCCATCCGGGCCCATTCATCTGCTCGGTCGCCAGTGTAAAGCAGGGAGAAAAAGCGGGCGTCCTCAGACAGTTGTAGCGAGTATGGTCTGCTCGCGTCGTAAAAAGTCCAGTCCAGCGAACTCAGGGAGTTGTCGTCGTTGCCCTGGACCAAACGCCCCTTGCCATTGAGAAACCACAGAATTTTGACCGCAGCCCCATCGGCATTGGCTTCATGTATCGGGCGACGGCTGACGCGATGCTCGCACATGCGTACTTCAGCAGCACGGGCGCTGTCTATTGGTGCCCATAGCGCCTGACTGTAAAAGCGGGTGGTTCGTGCAATATCGAAATCGAGGGGCAGAAAAGAGGACGCTACCGTTTCTCCCCACCTGTCCCGTCGAGTTTCCCGGGTGCTGAGCGTGTAACGTGAATCGATGTCCATTCCTGGCCTCACAGAGGGTGGCAATGTCTTCTCTTCCACGGTCCGTAAGGTGAATCCCCGCAGGTACGTGGTGCTGACGTCTCCCCCGGCAAAGGCCCCGGTTGGGCTGCCGTCCGATACGACGCTAGGTGTGTATCAGTCGGCAGTCTGTTTCTGTTTCAAAAAGTTTATGGCTACAAAGTTTAATAGTCAATTAATAACGCTGACTCGTTGAAATCGTGGGGCGCCGGTAAAAATGAGCCTGTCGGAGGTTCCGGTTTTCTCCGTACAAGGGCAACCCGGCGGTAGCATCGTGAGGATGGAGTTTGGCCTGCTTGCCGTCGTCGGCCGCGCATGTCGGCGCAAGGCTGGGCGCCATGGCAGGCTCTGCGTCGGGAACGTATGGATATCAGGGCGCCGTCCACAAATGCAAAGGGGCTGTGCTCTTCGCACAGCCCCTTTGCATTCAGGCGATCCGGGCGCCGGTTGCCCGGCGTCCGGTGTGTTGCATTACACGCGGGCAGCCTTCAACACTTCGTTGAGGGTTGCGCTCGGGCGCATGATCGCCTTGCACTTCTCCGCGTCGGCGAGATAGTAGCCACCGATGTCGGCCGGCTTGCCCTGCACCGACTTCATCTCTTCGATGATCTTCGGTTCGTTGTCGGTCAGTGCCTTGGCGATCGGCGCGAAGTGCGCTTTCAGCTCTGCATTCTCGTTCTGTTCGGCCAGTGCCTGTGCCCAGAACATCGCGAGGTAGAACTGGCTGCCGCGGTTGTCGAGTTCGCCGGTACGGGGCGAGGGCGACTTGTTGTTGTCGAGCAGCTTGCCAGTCGCTGCGTCGAGCGTCTTGGCGAGCACCTTGGCCTTGTCGTTGCCGGTCTTGATGCCCAGCTCTTCAAGCGACACGGCCAGCGCCAGAAACTCGCCCAGCGAATCCCAGCGCAGGTGGTTTTCTTCGACCAGTTGCTTGACGTGCTTCGGCGCGGAACCGCCGGCGCCGGTTTCGTACATGCCGCCACCAGCCATCAGCGGGACGATGGACAGCATCTTGGCGCTGGTGCCGAGTTCCATGATCGGGAACAGGTCGGTCAGGTAGTCGCGCAGGATGTTGCCGGTCACCGAGATGGTGTCCAGGCCGCGGACGACGCGCTCCAGCGTGTAACGCATGGCGCGTACCTGCGACATGTGCTGGATGTCGAGACCGGTGGTGTCGTGATCCTTCAGGTACTTTTCGACCTTCTTGATCAGCTCGTTTTCATGCGGACGATAGGGGTCGAGCCAGAAGATCGCGGGCATGCCGGAGTTGCGGGCGCGGGTCACGGCCAGCTTCACCCAGTCGCGGATCGGTGCGTCCTTGACCTGGCACATGCGCCAGATATCGCCTTCTTCGACGTTCTGCGACAACAGCACTTCACCGGTTTCGAGGTCGACGATGTTGGCAACGCCGGCTTCGGCGATTTCGAAGGTCTTGTCGTGCGAACCGTATTCTTCGGCCTGCTGTGCCATCAGACCAACGTTGGGCACGGTGCCCATGGTGGTCGGGTCGAAGTTGCCGTTGGTCTTGCAGAAGTTGATCATCTCCTGATAGATACGGGCAAAGGTGGATTCCGGCATCACGGCCTTGCAGTCGTACTGCTTGCCGTCAGTGCCCCACATCTTGCCGCCGGAGCGAATCATCGCCGGCATCGACGCATCAACGATGATGTCGTTGGGCGAGTGGAAGTTGGTAATGCCCTTGGCCGAATCCACCATCGCCAGTTCGGGGCGGTGTTCGTGGCAGGCGTGCAGGTCGTGGATGATCTCGTCGCGCTTGGACTCGGGCAGGGTTGCAATCTTGTCGTACAGATTGACCATGCCGTTGTTCACGTTCACGCCCAGCTGATCAAACAGTGCGCCGTGTTTCTCGAAAGCATCGCGGTAATAGATGCGGACGCAGTGGCCGAAGACGATCGGGTGCGAGACCTTCATCATCGTCGCCTTCACGTGCAGCGAAAACAGGACGCCGGTCTTGCGCGCATCTTCGATCTGCTCTTCGTAGAAGTCGCACAGCGCCTTCTTGCTCATGAACATGCTGTCGATGATCTCGCCCTCAAGCAGCGAAAGCTTCGGCTTGAGCACGATTTTCTTGCCGCTGTTGGTCGTCAGTTCCATCTTCACGTCACGGGCGCGGTCCAGGGTCATGGACTTTTCGCCGTGATAGAAGTCGCCGTGCTTCATGTGCGACACGTGGGTGCGCGAAGCCTGGCTCCAGGGCAGCATCGAATGCGGATTCTTGCGCGCGTAGTTCTTGACCGCTGCCGGGGCGCGACGATCGGAGTTGCCTTCACGCAGCACCGGGTTGACTGCAGAACCAAGACACTTGCCGTAGCGCGTCTTGATCGCTTTTTCTTCTTCTGTTTTCGGGTTCTCGGGAAAATCGGGAATCTTGAAGCCGCGTGTCTGCAGTTCCTTGACGGCGGCGCTCAGCTGCGACACCGAGGCGCTGATGTTCGGCAGCTTGATGATGTTGGTGTCGGGATCCTGCGTCAGGCGGGCAAGTTCGGCCAGCGCGTTCGGCACTTTCTGCTCTTCGGTCAGATAGTCGGAAAATTCAGACAGGATGCGGGCCGACACCGAGATGTCGCTCTTGGCGATTTCGATGCCTGCCGGGCCGGTGAAGGTCCGGATAATGGGTAGGAAAGCACACGTTGCCAGCATCGGCGCTTCGTCCGTGAGCGTGTAGATGATTCTCGATTTCCCTGCAACCATATTGCTTCCCTCAATATTGATTTTTTGACCATGAACCCATGGCGACCCCCTGTCGCCACAGACGACGGCTGACAACGCTTCTGCAGTCGACTACCCGATATTATGCCCTTCACGCACGGGTATCGAAACCGGCATGCACATTTGCGCCGCCAATTTCAGGTGATTGACGGGGCAGGATTCGGCCCGGCACGCCCATCTCCAGTGCCGGCATGCGTTCGATGGGGCTGCGCGGGATTGTCGGAAATGTACTTCCGCAGATGCGGGCGATGGCTCCGGCATCGTCGGTGTCGCCGCTGCTCAAGCCGCAGGGGCGGCAGGCTTGGCAGTCCGCCTGCGGTCATCGGTGTGTGGTCAGAAGCGTGCTTCTTGCGCGCATGAGTGTCTTCCGCGCGACCGTGTCCGTACGCGGCTCCCGGCTTGTCCGGATGAAGGCGCATGCCGGACATCCGCAGTCATTCGTGGCGCTGTTGCCATAATGACATCATCAGGGCTGTGGCTATCACCACAGAGCGTGCTATATATGCAACACATTTCTTCGGCAAGGCTGCAGCAGAACGATGAGCACC
Source organism: Azoarcus sp. (assembly GCA_023230755.1). GTDB lineage: Bacteria > Pseudomonadota > Gammaproteobacteria > Burkholderiales > Rhodocyclaceae > Parazoarcus. Next base: position 9,079 of record JALNWS010000039.1, on the reverse strand, counting down.
GAAAATTACCCCACTGTCTTTGGTACTGAAGACGTCCTGAGAAGCTTGTGCGATTCGGTGAGCCGGGTCCTGAGCGTGACGACTCAAAGCCAGATCCGCTATTCGGGCATGGTTCAGCGGATCTCGAAAACCTGTCTCAAGCCGGATATCGGCTGCTTTGTCCTGTTCGACGGCGGTTTTTCCGGTCTCGTCGTCATCAATTTTTCGGCGCGGGCCGCGATGGAACTGTACGAGCAGTACATGCTGAACATGGGCATGTCCAGGGCCGAACTGAAGACCAGTCATACCTCGGATGAAGTCAGCAATGTCATGGGCGAGCTGATGAACCAGAGCGTCGGTGACTTCACCGCCAAGGTCGCGCGCGAGCTGCAGACCGACATTACCCAGAATCAGCCCAGAATGATGGCGCTCAGCAAGCAGGTGATCCTGAGTGTGGATACGCATCTGGAGAAGCCCGAGGCACGGCGTGTCACCTTCTTCACCAGTCGCAACAACATCTTCTATCTTGAACTGGCCGTCGACCGCACCGAGTTCATCAAACTGAACGATTTCATGGCCAGCGAAGTACCCGACCCGGATGCCCTGATAGAGCAGGCCCATGCGGCAGGCCCCGCAAGTGCCGCGTCTGTCCAGTCCGGTACCAGCGAGCACGATGAGCTGCTGAATTCGCTCGGAATGTAGTTGCATTGCGGCTGCTCTGCCGGGCACCGCGGGGTGAGCGGAGTCGACCACGAACGTGATCAATGATGCCGGACGGCCCGGGAATTGCGTGTCAATGCTGTCGATCATCGTGCCCGGCGCTATATTTTTACCTCATGTTTGCAGTTCCGTACCGGAGTTTTCATGAGTCTGTCGCTGCTCAGTCGTTATGCTTTTTTTGCGCTCTGCCTGTTGCTGGCGCTGGGCAGCGTGCCGTTTCTGCAGCACGAGTGGGCGTGGCCGCTTGCGCTCGTGGGCGGCGTTTTGAGTGTGGTCGGCATTGTCGATCTGACGCAAACGCGCCAGGCCGTCCGGCGAAACTATCCGGTGATCGGAAACATCCGCTACCTGGTCGAAGCCATTCGTCCCGAGATCCGGCAGTACCTGCTCGAGGGCGATCGCGAACAACTGCCGTTTTCGCGCGCACAACGCTCACTGGTGTACGCACGGGCCAAGAACGAGAACGCCTCCAAAGCCTTCGGCACGCTGGTCGATGTCTATCAGAGCGATTTCGAGTTCATCAATCATTCCATCTGCCCCGCGCCCAAGGCCGACCCCGACTCTTTCCGGGTGGAGATCGGCGGGCCGCAATGTACTCAGCCCTATTCGGCTTCGATCTTCAATATCTCGGCCATGAGCTTCGGTGCGCTTAGCGCCAATGCGATCCGCGCACTCAACAAGGGCGCGCGCCTGGGGGGCTTCGCGCATGACACCGGTGAGGGCAGCATCAGCACCTACCATCGCGAGCAGGGGGGCGATCTGGTGTGGGAGATCGGCAGTGGCTATTTCGGCTGCAGGGCGGCCGACGGCAGTTTCGATCCGGCTGCCTTCGCCGTACAGGCGCAGCAGCCGCAGGTGAAGATGATCGAGATCAAGCTCAGCCAGGGGGCCAAGCCCGGTCATGGCGGCGTGCTGCCGAAAGGCAAGATTACGCCGGAAATTGCGGCCACGCGTGGTGTGCCGCTGGGGCAGGATTGCATTTCGCCCGCCGCTCACCGTGCCTTCTCCACACCGGTCGAGCTGCTGCAGTTCATTGCGCAATTGCGTGAGCTGTCCGGCGGAAAGCCGGTGGGCTTCAAGCTCTGCCTCGGCCATGCGTGGGAGTTCATGGCCATTGCCAAGGCGATGATCGAGACCGGCATCCTGCCCGACTTCATCGTTGTCGACGGCAAGGAAGGTGGCACCGGTGCGGCGCCGCTGGAGTTCGCCGATCATTTCGGCGTACCGCTGCGAGAGGGACTGCTGTTCGTGCACAACACCCTGGTCGGGCTCAATCTGCGCGACAGGATCAAGCTCGGGGCCAGCGGCAAGATCGTCAGCGCTTTTGACATCGCGCGCGCGCTGGCGATCGGTGCGGACTGGGCCAATTCGGCGCGCGGCTTCATGTTTGCCATCGGCTGCATCCAGAGCCGTTCGTGTCACACCAACAAGTGCCCCACCGGTGTGGCGACCCAGGACCCGCTGCGCCAGCGCGCACTGGTGGTCGAGGACAAGGGCCTGCGCGTGCATAACTTCCACCGCAACACGATGGAGGCGCTTGCCGAGATGCTGTCCGCGGCCGGACTCACACATCCTTCGCAGGTCAACGCCAGCCATCTGGTACAGCGCATCTCGCCGACGGAGGTGCGCCTGTACTCGCAGCTGCACGTGTTTCTGAAGCCGGGGGAGCTGCTTGCCGGCCAGGTCGAGGGGCGCTTCTACGAACGCATGTGGGCGATGGCCAGGGCCGACAGCTTCGAGCCGGTCAGCGCTTGAACCTTGCGGCCGACGGGCGCGCAGCAAGGTTCACCACGATCGCAACGATCAGCCCTGCAGTCGGGCGTTCTGCGGGAACATCGCCTTGTTGGCCTCTTCGTCCATTTCGGCCTTGAAGGTGAAGCGTGTCTTGAGCGCTTCTGCGCGCTGTGCGGCCGGACGTGCATTGATCTCGTCGAGCAGGCGCTTGACGTTGGGCAGTTCGTCCCAGGCGTCCTTGCCAAGCACGAAGGGCACTGCGCGCGCCCAGCCCCAGAGCGCCATGTCCACGAGGGTGTAATCGTCGCCCAGCATGTAGCGGTGGGTCGCGAGCTGCGCGTCCACGATGCGCCAGTGACGCCACGCTTCGAAGTCGTAGCGGTTTAGCGCATAGGGGTGCTCACCGGGTGCGTAGTGCTTGAAATGCACTGCCTGACCGCTGAAGGGCCCGATACCGCTGGCGACGAACATCAGCCAGGAGTGCATCTGGCCACGTGCCGCAGGGGTGTTGGGAGGGAGGAACCTGCCGGTCTTCTCCGCGAGGTAGAGCAGGATCGCATTGCTGTCGAAAACCACTGCGTCGCCATCGACGATGACCGGGACCTTTGCATTTGGATTGAGCGCCTTGAAGGCGGGGTCGTGCTGCTCGCCCTTGCGGGTGTCCACCGGCAGCACTTCGTATTCGAGTCCGGCCTCTTCCAGAAAAAGGGCGACCTTGGCCGGGTTGGGGGCGGTGGAATAATGGAACTTGATCATCTTGTCTTCCTGTGAGGTGGGGAGGTGGCCATTTCCGGCTCTGTGAGGCCCGCGGCGGTCAAGTCGTGCCGGGCATGGCGTTCATTATGCGTGACGCCGGGCCACTGACGACGATCGCCTTGATGGCCTTCCGCGTCGACCTTGCTTACGGAAGTTCGGGAGGAGCCTCATCTGCAAGCAGTCGTTTTCAGGGGCGTACGTACTGGACTGTTTTTCAATGTGTTCTTGAAGCGATGTCTGGAGCGGGGTACGATTGCCGGCTTCTCGTTGCGAGGAGATGGGTCCTCTTCGCTCTGCTGCAGGCTCGGTGTCGATTCGCTCGGCATACATTTTGGATATTTCCCGGAGATTCTCGATGCGCAAACCCTGGCTTGCCCCTGTCCTTGCCGTCCTTACCGCCATCGCAGGTGTCGGCGCCGCCGCGCCCGCAGCAGCGGAAACCACCCTGAAGATGGCCTACGCGCTGTCGGCCAGTTCGCATTACGGTGCGGGCGGCGAGGCGTTCGCGAAGTCTCTCGAGGCGTCGAGCAAGGGCAAGTTCAAGGTGCAGCAGTTCCCGAACAGCGCGCTGGGCGGGGAACGCGAAGTCATCGAGGGCCTGCAGCTGGGCACGATCGATGCCGCCATCCTGTCGACCGGTGCGACGCTCAACTTCGTACCGCAGACCGGCGTGTTCGACATCCCCTTCCTGATGCGCGACCTCACGCATGCCCGCAAGGTGCTGGACGGCAAGATCGGGCAGGACATGCTGTCCGAATTCTCGAAGCGCGGTCTGGTGGCACTGGCCTGGGGTGAGCAGGGCTTCCGTCACCTGACCAACAGCAAGCGTCCGGTGACCACCGCGGCCGACGCCAAGGGCCTGAAGATCCGCACCACCGAGAACCAGATCCACATCCTCGCGTTCCGCCAGATCGGCATCCTGCCGACGCCGATGGCCTGGCCGGAAGTAGCTACTGCGCTGCAACAGGGCACCATCGACGGTCAGGAAAACCCGCTGTCGGTCATCACCTCGGCCAAGCTGTCGCAGCTGCAAAAGTACCTGTCGCTGACCGGCCACGTCTATGCGCCGACGGTGATCATGGTTTCGCCGACGGTCTACGAAGGTCTGTCGGACGCTGAGAAGCAGCAATTCCTCGGTGCCGCCAAGAAGGCTTCGCAGGCCATGCGCGACTTTGTCGATAACGTCGAGAAGACCGGTGTGGAACAGCTCAAGGCCGAAGGCATGGAAATCGTGACCAAGGTTGATCGCAAGTCCTTCGAGGACGCGATGGCACCGGTGTACCCCGAGTACTACAAGAAGTTCGACAAGGCGCTGATCGACTCGATCAGAAATACGCGCTGAGTCCTGTGCGACTGATGCATGTGGTGTGCCCTTGCCGGCCCGCCGCATGCAACGACCGCGCCTGTCGGCCCTTGGGCCGACATTGTTTTTTTTCGGGCAGCAAAATGATCTTACTTCGTCGTCTGGACCGCATTCTGTTCACGGGCGTGTCCATCCTGGCTCAGCTGTTTCTGGTCGCGGCGGTTGCGGCCGGCTTCTGGCAAGTCGTCGCACGTTTCGTCCTCGAAGCGCCAGTGGACTGGAGCGAGGTATTGACCCGGGCGCTGCTGATCTGGACCGTGTTGCTCGGTGTTGCGCTGGCATTTCGTCAGGGCACGATGCTGGGGGTGGAATTGCTGCGAACGCTGCTCGGCACGTTCTACCGGCGCTGGCTCGACCTGCTGGTAAGCCTGATCTGTGCCGGCTTTCTGGGCTTTCTTGCCTGGATCGGCGGGCAGATGACCTGGCGGGTGCGCTTTCAGACCGTGCCCAGTCTCGACATCTCGATCTCCTGGATCTATATCGCCATCCCGATCGGCGCCACGCTGGCCACGATCGCGGTGCTGGCCCGGCTCGGCGACCGTGCCGAGACCCCGGCCTTGCGCAATGACGCGCAGGGCTGACGCCTGCACGACCCGACCCATTCCTTCACGAACAATGCGGTAGCCCCACCATGTCCCAGTTGATGATCGTCTCGATGCTCGTGTTCTTCGGCCTGACGGTGCCGATTGCAGTGTCGATCGGCCTCGGGGCCATGGCGGGTGTGAGCGCGGCGAATCTGCCCTCGCTGGTCGTTGCACAGCAGCTCTATGCCGCGCTCGACAAGTATCCGCTGGTCGCGATTCCCTTCTTCATCCTGGCCGGCAATCTGATGGAGGCCGGCGGCATCTCCGAACGCATGGTCGAGTTCGCCAAGAGCCTGGTCGGCGGCGTGCAGGGCGGGCTGGCGATGGCCTGTGTTGTCACCTGCATGATCTTCGCCGCAGTTGCGGGCTCCAGTGTTGCCACCACGTTCGCGGTCGGCGCGATCCTGATTCCGGCCATGGTGCGCCACGGCTACCCCGCGCCCTTTGCCGCTTCGTTGCAGGCGACGGCGGCCGAACTGGGCGTGATCATTCCGCCCTCGATTCCGATGATCCTGTTTGCGGTCTCCACCGACACCTCCACCGGCGAGCTGTTCATTGCGGGCGTGGTGCCGGGCATCCTGATCGCCGGTGCGCTGATGGCCTACGTGTGGCTGTACGCCCGTCGCAATGGTCTGGGGCTCGAAGACGGCGAGGGCCGGCTCGCACTGTGGCCGGCGTTCAAGCGCGCGTGGCTGGCGCTGCTGATGCCGGCCATCATTCTCGGCGGCATCTACGGCGGCATCTTCACCCCGACCGAGGCGTCGGTAGTCGCGGTGGTCTACGCGGTGGTCGTGGGCATGCTGATCTACCGGCGCATCAGCTTTTCCACGCTGTCCGCCACTCTGCACCGCTCGGTGGTGTCGACGGCGACCATCATGTTCATCATCGCCAACGCGGGCGTGTTCGGTTTTCTGCTCAATCGCGCCGGCGTGCCCGATGCGCTCGGTCAGTGGCTGGCGCAGGTGTTCAGCGACAAGGTCAGCTTTCTGCTGGGCGTGAATGCGGCGCTGTTCGTGATCGGCATGTTCATCGAGACCTCGGCCTCGATCGTCGTGCTGGCGCCGCTGCTGCTGCCGGTGGCGGTGGCCTTCGGCATCGATCCGGTGCACTTCGGCATCATCATGGTGATCAACCTCGCATTGGGCATGATTACCCCGCCGTTCGGGGTGAACCTGTTTGCCGCCGGCTCGATCGCCAGGGTGCCGCTGGAGCGGTTGATCCGGCCTTTGCTGCCCTTTGTTGGCACGGTGGTCGCCTGTCTGCTGCTGATCACCTATGTGCCGCAGCTGAGCCTGGCCCTGCGCGATCTGGTCTATCGCTGAGACGGCTTGTCGGCTCACGCCTCCACCAGTCCCGAACGTACCGCGATCAGCGCCAGCTCGGCGTCGATGCGGTTGCCGTCGTTGTCGCGTCCGTTGATCTTCAGTTTGCCTGCGCCGATCACTTAGGGCGGGATGTCGATGGTGAAGAGCCGGTTCTTGGTGACGGTTTCGGCAGGACGGACCAGGCAAGACGGATCATCCGCAGGCGCTCGCCCCCGGCCAGCAGTCCCAGCCCCTCATTCTCGACGACAAGATGTACGCGACGGCTTCCTGTAGCCGCCTGTTTGCGCTCGATGCCAAGCTCGTGGCGCCGGACAGGGACACCGGCAACTCGGGCGGCAAGCCCGGTGCGGGCGAGTTTCTGACCCGTATCGTTCTCGAGGGCTCCAGTCCCTACAGCAGCCACTGGAAGGGCAAGGTCAGCGGTCTGTCCATGCCGCCCAATGCGGTGGCGATCACTGAAGGCAATGCACGTCGACTCGTCGACTGGATCCTGGCTTTGGGACGGTAAGCTGCGGGTTTGTGCTGGCGGTGCGGGTGTTCGCGATTCGCGCCTGGCGCCCGGCGCGTGTCCGGAGCGCCCGCAGCGCACGCCCTGCTCCGTTGCGGAAGCAGGGCGTTCTTCCTTACAGAATGACGGTGATTTCTTCGCGTCGTATGAGCTCGGCACCGAAGTCCTCTGCTTCCAGCCCGAGCGCATCGCGCGCCGTCACGATGCCGGTCGGTCGGCCGTCTGTCGTCACCACCGGTACATGGCGGAAGCCGCCCTCGTACATCATGTGCAGCGCGTGGCCGAAGGGGCGGTCTTCGGTGATGACCTGGGGATTGTGCGTGAGCACTGCGCCGACGGGCGTGAGGTCGGCATCGATGCCGGTGGCCAGCACGCGGAAGGTCGCATCGCGCTCAGTGAAGATACCCGTCAGGATGCCGTGCTCGGTGACAAGCGCGGCGCTCTCGTTGTGCTGAAGCATCAGACGGGTGACTTCCCGCACCGGCATGTCGATTGAAACACAGACGAATTTTCGATCGTTGATGACGTGGTGAATAGGGCGGCTCTGCATGATCTGTCTCCTGTACTTGTTGTAGGTCGTCCAAGGATCTGCCCGTCACTTCCGTCGCCTGCCTCCGGGGTGCGCCGTGAATGCCATGCAAACCCGGGTGAGACTGGCAACGCCTTCGTGACTGCGCCCTTACTTGCTAGCGGCATTCGTGCCAGCTTCACGGCGTGACGAGGATATTCGGCAAGGCGCTGTTTCATAACGGATTAAGCTGTTGTGCTTCGCAGCACGCGCAGCAGGCCAGACCAAATTCATGGGCCTTTCAGGTGCGTGGGCGAGCTGTCCGCACGGTCATGGTGCAAGGCTATTGCCATGATTCAATGATGGTTTTTGCGCATTCGCGGCGGGCAGTGCGGGCGCGTGGACATAAAGATTCACTGCTGATATGTTGATGACTAAATTAAATCCACTGCAGGCAGCAACGCATGACGAGTCCGCATCCATCACCCGCATTTCGCTCTCCTGCAAACCGTGTCTACCACGTCCTGATGTCCGGGTGCGGCCTCGTATCGGCGCTGCTCTTCGGTGCCATGGGGCTGCTCGTCTGTGCCGACGTGTTCATGCGCAATCTCGGCCTCGGTTCGCTGACCTGGAGCGTCGAGGTCACCGAGTACATGCTGATGGTCGCCACCTTCATTGCCGCGCCATGGTTGCTCTACGTCGGTGACCACATCCGCATCGACATTCTGCTGCGGGCCTCATCTGCCGTTGGCCGCTGGTGGCTTGAACTGCTCACCGACGCGCTTGGCCTGCTCATCAGCGCGGTGCTGGCATGGCAGTGTGTCGTGGTGGCGCTCGACGCCGCGCAGCAGGGCGGCATGGTGTTCAAGGTCCTGATCTTTCCCGAGTGGTGGCTCAATCTGCCCATGGGCTTCGCCTTCATCCTGCTGACGGCTGAATTTGCGCGCAGGCTGTACGCGGCGACGCGTCGCCGCGGAGGGTGCTGAGATGGAATGGCAGGCAGCGCTCGCCCTGATGCTGGGCACCCTTTTTGCGCTGATGCTGATCGGCGTGCCGGTCGCCTTCGGCTTTCTCGGCGTCAATCTGCTCGGTGCCTGGATCTTTCTGGGCGGTGAGGCCGGACTCGGCCAGCTGGTGCGCAACTCGGTGGGCTCGATCAGCAGTTTCTCGCTGACGCCGATTCCGCTCTTCGTGCTGATGGGAGAGGTGCTGTTCCATACCGGCCTCGCCTACCGTGCGATCGAGGCCATCGAACGCCTGATCACCCGCCTGCCGGGTCGCCTGTCGGTGGTGGCCGTGCTGGGTGGCACGACCTTCGCGTCCCTGTCCGGTTCGACCATTGCCAACACGGCAATGATGGGCGGCACGCTGCTGCCCGAGATGCTGCGACGCGGCTATCACCCCACGCTGGCAATGGGGCCGATCATGGCCGTGGGCGGCATCGCGATGCTGATTCCGCCCTCGGCGCTGGCAGTGATGCTGGGCAGTCTGGCCGGCATCTCGATCGGCCAGCTGTTGATCGGCGGCATCCTGCCCGGTCTGGTGATGTCGATCGGCTTTCTCGGCTACGTGATTCTGCGCTGCCGCGCTCATCCCGAGCTG
>JALNWS010000038.1 GCA_023230755.1 Azoarcus sp. | reverse complement strand
TCATGGCTGCGACGAGCTGGAATCGTGCAGGAAACTCGGCCCGTCGGCGCGCACGCGAGACAGTCACGTGTCCGGTTTCAAGTGGCTCGCGCAGCGATTCAAGCACGCGGCGATCGAACTCGGGCAACTCATCGAGAAACAGAACGCCATGATGCGCAAGCGAAACTTCGCCCGGTTGCGGAATCGCACCGCCGCCCACCAGTGCCGCGGCCGAGGCCGAATGGTGGGGCGCACGAAAGGTGCGGCGCCCCCAGTTGGCGGCGTCGAACCGGCCGGTGAGCGAGTGCACAGCCGCACTCTCGAGCGCCTCGGACTCGGTCAGTGGCGGCATCAGGCCCGGCAAGCGTTGCGCCAGCATCGACTTGCCGGTGCCGGGCGAACCGCACATCAACAGTGAATGCCCACCTGCCGCTGCCACCTCAAGCACCCTGCGGGCCTGGAACTGCCCCCTGACATCCGCGAGATCGGGTGCCTGGGCGAATCCATCCCCCACATTGGGCGGAGGATGCGCCGGCAATGCCTCCAGCCCGTTCAGATGCGCGCATACAGCGAGCAGGGAACCGGCTGGCCGCACGGTGACGCCACGCGCCAGGGCAGCCTCGTCGGCATTCTCGCGCGGGACCACCAGGCAGTGCTGATGCCGACCGGAAGCCAGCGCCGCGGCCAATGCACCGCGGATCCCCCGCAGGCTTCCATCAAGAGAGAGTTCGCCACAGAACTCGTGTGCGCTCAGTTCGGCCCCCTTGACCTGCCCAGACGCCACCAGAATCCCGAGCGCAATGGGCAGATCAAAACGGCCGCCCTCCTTGGGAAGATCGGCGGGCGCGAGGTTTACCGTGATGCGTCGCTGAGGGAACTCGAACTGGGAAGTGATGATTGCCGCACGCACCCGGTCGCGGGCCTCACGCACTTCGGTATCGGCCAGGCCGACCAGCGTGAACGCGGGTAACCCATTCGAAAGGTGCACCTCGACCGTGACTTCGGGTGCATTCAGCCCGTCAACCGCACGGGTGCGCACGAGCGCAATCGACATCCGGACCTCCAAAACTGACCGGGCGTCAGTCTAGCGGAGATCCGGATAATGACAAAAGAATTATTTCTGCAACCTCGGGTACCGGTTCGGGACCTCAGTCGGGGGCACGGTCGGGCTCGACCGCGTCCGCTTCGAGCACGGCAACCCGTGCCTCAAGTTCGGCCAGGCGCTGGCGTGCGTGCGCGAGCATTTCGCGCTGGACCTCGAACTCTTCGCGAGTCACGAGATCGAGTTTTCCAAATGCGCCCGAGAGTACGGCCTTCAGGTTCTTCTCAATATCGCGAGCAGGACTATTTGCCGCAAGTTCGAAGATTTTTGACCCAATTTCGTCGAGGATACGCGGAGTTGCCATGGAGATTTTCCCCTTGAATACGAACAGACCATCAGTCTAGCACGCAGCTTGCACGGTGTTTTTGCGCCCCATGCGCGAATGAGGTGCACGTTTTTCACCCGATTTGCACCGTTATGGTGCATAAAGTCAGTCCATGCCTCGTTTGTGCTCACTTCATTACGGAGTCGCCCCTGATGCGCCCTCTTGAAACGACCCAGAGTCCAATCATGGAAAGGGATTCAGCAAACTGGCACGGTGTGTGCATAGGGTGGCTTACCAAAACACAACCCTTACTCCCTCAGGAGCAAACCATGCGCAAGAGCCTCATTGCAACCGCCGTACTGGCTTCCCTTACCCTGGTCGGTGCCGCACATGCCGAAGATGAAAGCCCGATCACGGGCAACATCTCGCTGACGTCGGATTACGTCTTCCGCGGTATCAGCCAAACTCAGGGCAACCCGGCCCTGCAGGGCGGGTTGGACTACGCGCACTCCAGCGGCTTCTATGTCGGCACCTGGGCGTCGAACGTCGGCTGGGTCGACGATGTTGCCAAGACACGGAACAGCATGGAATGGGACCTGTATTTCGGTTTCGCCAATGAAATCGGGCAGATCTCCTACGACGTCGGTGCGGTGCGCTATTTCTACCCGGGCAACGGAATGAGCGGCGTATCCACACCGGACACGACCGAAGTCTATCTGTCACTGGGCTGGAATATCCTCGAACTCAAGTACTCGCACGGCGTATCGAAGACGCTGTTCGGCTGGAATGGCACCAACACCACCGGCACCCGCAACAGTAACTACCTTGAACTCAACGCAGAGTACGCGTTCGCCGAAAGCTGGTCCGCATCGGCTCACGTCGGTCGCCAGATCATCAAGAACAATGGCGCAGCCTCCTACATGGACTGGGGCGTCGGCGTGAGCAAGGACGTCGGATTCGGCACGGTCGCGGTCAACTACGCCGGCTCGGATGCGGACGGCAGCTGTTCCAAGGGCGAGCCCTACTGTTTCGGTTCGAACGGCAAGAATGCAGCGGGTGACCGTTTTTACGCATCGTTCAGCAAGGAATTCTGAGCACGGCTCACGTGTCCGGATTCCTGAATACGAGGGATCCGGATGAACACATTTCAGCAACAAAGGTGGAGCAATCATGAAATTCATAAGTGCCATCATCAAGCCATTCAAGCTCGACGAGGTGCGTGAAGCACTGTCAGCGATCGGCGTGCAGGGCATTACGGTTACCGAGGTCAAGGGCTTCGGCCGTCAGAAGGGTCACACCGAGCTTTACCGCGGCGCGGAATACGTCGTCGACTTTCTGCCCAAGGTAAAGATCGAAGCGGCCATCCCCGCCGACATCCTTGACCAGGCCATCGAGGCCATCGAGAAGTCTGCATCCACCGGCAAGATCGGTGACGGCAAGATCTTCGTCTTCGACCTGGAACAGGCTATCCGCATTCGTACCGGTGAAACCGGGTCCGATGCCCTGTAACGGAGATTGAGAAATGAAAAAACTATTTGCGATCCTGCTGGCGGCTGTCACCGTCGGCTTTGCTGGCGGTGTTTACGCCCAGGAATCGACAGCACCCGTTGTCGAAGCAGTTGTTGAAGCGGCCGCTGCAATGGCCGAGGCACCGGCCGAGGTCGCCGTCGCGCCCACGGTCAACAAGGGCGATGTGGCCTGGATCATGACTGCCACCCTGCTCGTTCTGTTCATGGCCCTGCCTGGCCTGGCCCTGTTCTACGGCGGCCTCGTCCGCTCCAAGAACATGCTGTCGGTGCTGATGCAGGTAATGGTGGTGTTCTCGCTGATCTCCGTGCTGTGGGCCTTCTACGGCTACAGCCTGGCGTTCACCGAGGCCAGCGCCTTCATCGGCTCGCTCGACAAGCTGTTCCTGTCCGGCGTGAGCATCGACACCCTTGCAGACACCTTCACCGACGAAGCCAAGCTGCCTGAATACGCGTTCATCGCCTTCCAGGCCACCTTCGCCGGCATCACCTGCGCACTCATCGTCGGCGCCTTCGCCGAGCGCATGAAGTTCTCCGCAGTGCTGCTGTTCTCGGTGATCTGGTTCACCTTCTGCTACCTGCCGATCTGCCACATGGTCTGGGGCCCGGGCGGCTACCTGCTGGGCGACGGCGCACTCGACTTCGCTGGCGGTACCGTGGTGCACATCAACGCCGGTGTTGCCGGTCTGGTGGGTGCCTACATGGTTGGCAAGCGTATCGGTTACGGCCGTGAGTCCATGGCTCCGCATTCGCTGACGCTGACCATGGTCGGTGCCTCGATGCTGTGGGTGGGCTGGTTCGGCTTCAACGCCGGCTCCAACCTGGAAGCCACCTCGGGCGCTGCGCTGGCCTTCATCAACACCCTGTTCGCAACGGCCTCTGCAGTGCTGGCCTGGTGCGTCGGTGAAGCCCTGTTCAAAGGCAAGCCCTCCATGCTGGGTGCAGCATCCGGTGCAGTTGCCGGTCTCGTGGCCATCACCCCGGCCTGCGGTTCGGTCGGCCCGATGGGCGCCATCGTCATCGGCCTGCTGGCTGGTGTCATCTGCCTGTGGGGTGTGAATGGCCTCAAGCGCATGCTTGGTGCCGATGACTCGCTCGACGTGTTCGGCGTGCATGGCCTCGGCGGCATCATCGGTGCGATCCTGACCGGTGTATTCACCGCTCCGTCCCTGGGCGGCACCGGCGGCGAGGACTTCTCGATCGCCAGCCAGGTGTGGATCCAGACCTACTCGGTGATCATCACCATCGTCTGGTCGGCCGTGGTTGCTTTCGTTGCCTTCAAGATCGCCGACATGTTCGTCGGTCTGCGCGTCCCGGAAGAAGAAGAGCGCGAAGGTCTGGACATCACGTCCCACGGCGAGACCGCTTACCACTACTAAGCAACTCAAGGGTCGAACCGCCCTCTCCTCCGGTTCTTCCTGTTACCGGGCGCCCTGCGGGGCGCCCTTTTTTGTCCACGCTCACACGACGGACATGAAAAAGCGCCCCGGAAGGCGCCCTGATCATGGAAGAGCCCGGCCGTGCCCGCTTAGCGGAACACCACGGTCTTGTTCCCATGCACCAGTACCCGGTCCTCGAGGTGATAGCGCAGGCCACGCGCCAGAACGGTTTTCTCGATGTCCTTGCCGTAACGCACCATGTCTTCAGCCGAGTCGGAGTGATCGATGCGGATCACGTCCTGCTCGATGATCGGGCCCTGATCCAGGTCGGCCGTCACATAGTGGCAGGTGGCCCCGATCAGCTTGACGCCCTTGGCGTAAGCCTGGTGATAGGGGCGCGCACCGACGAAACTGGGCAGGAAGCTGTGATGAATGTTGATGATGCGCCCCGGGTAGGTGGCGCATAGCGTCGGTGACAGAATCTGCATGTAGCGGGCGAGCACGATGGTATCCGCGCGCGCCTCTTCGAACAGCCGCCCGACCTCGGCGTACGCAGCCGACTTGTTGTCGGGCGTCACCGGCACATGATGGAAGGGGATACCGTGCCACTCGACGAAGCCCCGCAGTTCGTCGTGGTTGGAGATCACGCACGGGATCTCGATATCGAGTTCCTTCGACTTCCACCGCGCCAACAGGTCGTAAAGGCAGTGTTCCTGCTTGCTCACCAGCATCACCACCCGCTTCTTCACTTCGGAATCGGTGATCTTCCAGTCCATCTCCAGCTCTTCGGCCAGCGGACGGAAGCGTTCGCGCAGCTCGCTCAGATGAAACGGAAGCGAATCGGCCCGGACCTCGATCCGCATGAAATAGCGCCCGACATCCTCCCCGTCACGCGGCGGCTCCGCGTGCAGTGAGGTTTCGAGAATCCAGCCCTTGTGTTCGGCGATGAAACCGGAGACGCGGGCAACAATGCCGACGCGGTCGGGGCAGGAGGCGGACAGGGTAAAAAAGCGTTCGCGGTGCATGGGGGCTCGGATCTGAGGGTTCAGGCGGTACGGGCAAATGCCTTGTCGATCTCGGCACGCAGGCCGGCATAATCGCGCACCACGGGGTATTGCGGAAACTCGCGAATGACGTTTTCCGGCGGGTGGAACAGGATGCCACCGTGGGCTTCGCCCAGCATGGCGGTGTCGTTGTATGAGTCGCCCGCCGCCACCACCTTGAAGTTGAGCTCCTTGAAGCGCTGCACCGCCTCACGCTTCTGGTCCGGCATGCGCAGATGATAGTTGACCAGAATGCCTTCAGCATTGGCCTCGAGGCTGTGGCAGAACAGCGTCGGCAGGCCAAGTTGCTGCATCAGCGGCTTGGCGAACTCGTAGAAGGTGTCGGACAGGATGATGACCTGATAGGTCTCGCGCAGCGCGTCCAGGAAGTCACGCGCCCCGGCCATCGGCCCCATGCTGGCGATGACCGCCTGGATATCCGGCAGACCGAGATTGTGCTTGGCCAGGATGTCCAGGCGGTACTTCATCAGGGTGTCGTAATTCGGCTCGTCGCGCGTCGTGCGGCGCAACTCGGGGATGCCGGTACGCTCGGCGAATTCGATCCAGATTTCCGGAACCAGCACACCTTCAAGGTCGAGACAGACGATTCGCACCGGGCGCTCCTGTAAGCAGAGTTTGGCAAAGGGCGGATTCTAACATCGACAGGTTCCGGACTTCCTCGAACGATGGTGAGGAGGAATGCGCACACAGGCGATTATTCCACTGGAGTCTGCACAGAGCCCGGCACATACTATGCGGAAAAATGCATATGTCAGCCCCATGATCAAACTCGTCCCGATCGAAAAGCTCCAACCCGGCATGTTCATCCACGACCTCAATTGCGGATGGATGGAGCACAACTTCCTGCGCAATCGTTTTGAAGTCGATGACGAGGCGACGGTGAAGAAAGTGCAGGCGATGGGCATGCACGAAATCTATATCGACACCGACCGCGGGCTCGACGTCGTCGACGCGCCCACGCTGGAGGACGCTGCGCACGAAGTCGATGAGCAGATCGAGGCCATCGCCACCAGCACCGTGAAACCCATCGCACCCGCCACGCTTGCGGACGAAGTGCAACGTGCGAAGACGCTGCATCGCGAAGCCAACGTCATCGTACGCAACATGATGGGCGACATTCGGCTGGGCAAGCAGATCGAGCTTGAGAAAATCGAACCGCTGGTGAGCCAGATCGTGGACTCGATCTTCCGCCAGCAGGACGCCCTGCTGCCGCTGTCTCTGCTCAAGACCCACGACGAATATACGTTCCAGCACTCAGTATCGGTATGCACGTTGATGACGTCCTTCGCGCGCGCGCTGGAGCTGCCACGACAGATCATCCACGAGATCGCCATCGGTGCCCTTCTGCATGATGTGGGCAAGGCCAAGGTGCCGGACGCAATCCTCAACAAGCCGGCAAAGCTGACCGACGCCGAGTTCGACAAGATGAAGTCTCATGTGGTGCAGAGCAAACTCATCCTCATGGGCACGCCCGGCATCAGCGACATCGCCCTCGACGTGGCGGCCCAGCATCATGAGCGCTTCGACGGCACTGGCTACCCGAACAAGCTGAAGGGCGAACAGATCAGCCTCTACGGCCAGATGGGTGCAATCGTCGACGTCTACGACGCGCTGACTTCGAACCGTTGTTATCACAAGGGCCGGCCGCCCACCGAGGCACTGCGCAAGCTGCTCGAATGGAGCAAGTTCCACTTCAAGCCCGAGCTCGTGCAGGCCTTCATCCGCACCATCGGCATTTACCCCTCGGGCTCGCTGGTACGACTCGAAAGCGGTCGCCTCGCGGTGGTCCTGGAGCAGCACGCCGACAAGCTGATGCAACCGTCGGTCAAGGTGATGTTCCATACCAAAGGTCACTATCTGACGCCGGAAATCGTCGACCTCCGCCACTCCCAGGACCGCATTGCCGCACACGAATCCTTCGAAAGCTGGAATATCGACCCCGCTCAATGGCAGCCTGCCTGACGACGCCGTCACGAATGGAAACCCGCCAACGTGGCCAAAGGCGCTATCCTACGCATCCCGCCACGCGACCCTGATTTCGCATGCCCATCTGCCCGACTTTCCGTATTGCCGCCAGCACCCTGCTGCTGTGCCTCCTCACCCCGCTTGCCCAGGCCGCCAACTCAAGCGCAGTAGACGCTGACACCGAGCGTGCAAGCCGCCTGAAGGACGAGGCGGCGCAACTGCGCGACCGGGCCGAAGCCACCTATCAGGCCACTGAACCTCAGTGTTACGAGCGCTTCCTGGTGAATCGTTGCCTTGATGCGGCCAAGCAGACACGACTCGACGACATTCGCCGCGCGCGTGCGCTCGAAGCCGAAGCCCGCAAGCTGGAGCTCGGCATACGTCAGCGTGCAGCGGCAGAAGCCATGCGCAATAACCCCGGCGCCCCCCAGCAAGCGCCCGCGACCTCGACCACGGTCGATCCAACGATCAGCGCAACGCCTGAAGCGGAACGCATGCGCAGCGAACGCAACCAGGCCTCAGTGGAGGCCGAACGCGAGGCGGCGAAAGCGCGTGCCACACAGGACGCCGAGCGCGCCGCCGAGCGCAGCAAAGCACAGGCAGCGGCTGCACAGCGTGCCGAACAGGCAGCGCGCGAACGTGCGCGCTACGACGAACGCATCCGCGAATACGAAGAGAAGAAGGCCCGCGACGCCGCCGGGCGCTGACGCTGCGCGCGACAGCGCAGCGTCAGGCTTCCCGCGCGGGGCGGTTGGCGACCCAGATGCCAAGCGCGACCATCCCCAGCGCCACGAACACGGCTGGCGTGGGCGTCTCACCGAGCAGCACGCTGCCGGCCACCACCCCCATCACGGGAGTGAGAAAGGAAAACGAGGACAGGCGGGTAATCGGGTAGTTGCGAATGAGCCAGAACCAGCCGATATAGCTTGCAGTGGCGACCACCACGATCTGGAAGGCAAGGCTCGCCCATACCATCGGCGACGGTGCGAAAACACCGGCTTCGCCAAAGGCCAGCGCCAGCACCGGCAGCACGAAGGCCGATACCACCAGCTGATAGAGCAGCATCTTTTCCGGTGCTGCACGCGACAGGGTCGTCACCTTGATCGTCAGCGTCGTCCCTGCCCAGAAAACGGCGGCGGCGAACATCATCAGATCACCCACCCAGGTACTTCCCGCGGGCAACAGCAAGCTTTCGCCGAACAGCGCCAGTACGCCGACAAAGGCCATCATCATGCCGGCCCACTGCGCACGGCGCATATGCTCGTGCGGAAGGAGCCAGACCGCCCCTATCGCCACAATGAAGGGCGCGGTGTACAAGAAAATCACCCCTCGCGATGCCGTTGTGTACTCAAGCGACCAGTACAACAGGCCGAATTCGAGTGAAAACAGGAGCCCGGCGATGAGGCCGGGAATCAGGGTACGGTCACGCTCGAACAGGCGCACCCCGCGCAGGACCGACCACAGCATCACCAGCACGGCCGCCCCGATCGAGCGCAGTCCCGCCTGCCACACGGGCGAGATACCCGCATTCGCGAACTTGATCACCACCTGCTGGCTGCCCCATACGGTGCAAAAAATCACCATTAATACAATGGCTAAACGGTCTAGCTGAAGTCGGGGTGGCATGCCTTGTCCGTGAGTCGCGGGTATTGTCCGGGTCCGGCAGTATAGGTGTTACGAACATGCCAGATGCAGCTTCCGGGAAAAATGCACCAGATTGGGGCAACAACGGAAACACGGAATGGCCGAGGAGTCGCACGCCAACGAACAGGAACGTCGAACTCATGCGAGCGGTTCAGCCATTGTGACAACAAGGCCTGTTCGAGGCGTGTCTAGTCCACCACCACAACATCGACCGGTGCCGGAAACTGCAGCCGTGCACGCAAGGCACGGGTCACCTCGACCTTGCCCGCCGCATCGACCCGCAAGGCATGATCGATGCCGAAATGACGCGTCTGCTCGCGCCAGCCCTCGTTTGCCAGATAGGCGGGCTTGCTTGCCGCATCCGACAGTGTGCCGGCGGCCACGCGCGGCGTGATCAGCACGGTGAGCGACTGCGTGCCATGGGCGGGCTGTCCGGTGCGCGGGTCAAGCAGGTGTGCATAGCGCACGCCGTCGAGTTCGAAATAACGCTGGTAGTCGCCCGAAGTGCCAACCGCTTCGCCGTCGTACAGCGGCATGGTGGCCAATGGCGCGGGCGCGCGCGGATGCTGGATGCCGATGCGCCACGGCTGATCGCCCTTCTTACCGAGCGCCATCACATTGCCACCAATGTTGATCAGCGCATTCTTGATACCCTGTTCGCGCAGCAGGGTCGCTGCACGATCGAGCGCGTAGCCCTTGGCATAGCCACCAAGGTCAAGCTGTACCGCCGGGTTGCGGCTGCTGACGCGACGGCCGTCGATGTCGAGATCGCTCATCCGCGGTCGCGCCGCAACCAGTGCGGCGAGCCTGGCCGGGTCGGGACGCACCGGCACGAACGTGTCGGTATGAAAGCCCCACAGTGCGATCAGGCCACCAAGCGCCGGATCGAAGAGCTCATCGCCCAGGGCGGCCATGCGCTGTGCGTCGCGCAGCATGGCCGCGAGCTCTTCCGAGACCTCCATCGATTCACCACGCGCGATCGCTGCGTTCAGCGCGGTGAGCTCGGAAGGCTCCCACGCGTGATAGGCACGGTGGAGGCGGTCGAACTCGCGCAGCACCAGGGCGCTTGCAGCGTCGGCCTGGGCCTTGTCCTCCCCATATACGGCCACATCGACCCGGGTACCAAAGACGTAGGATTCCTGATGAAAGATCTGCGGGCGCGAGCACCCACCCAGCACCAGCGCGCACACGAGCACGAACAGGGCCGCACGCAGGCGGCCGACACCTGCGGCAAGACTCATCCGGCGCAGACCTCTTCCAGCGTGTCGATCACCAGACCGGCCACATCGAAGCCCTGCTGGGTCGCAATCTCGACCATGCAGGTCGGGCTGGTGACGTTGATCTCGGTGAGATGACCGCCGATCACGTCGAGTCCGACGATCAGCAAGCCGCGCGACCACAGGATGGGGGCCAGGTAGTCGGCAATTTCGCGCTCACGCTCGGTCAGCGCCATGGCCACGCCACGCCCGCCCGCGGCGAGGTTGCCCCGCGTCTCGCCCTGCCTGGGGATGCGCGCCAGCGAATACGGAACCACCTTGCCACCGATAATCAGAATGCGTTTGTCACCCTCGGCAATCTCGGGCAGGTAGCGTTGCGCCATGATCGTGCGGCGACCTTCATGGGTCAGGGTTTCGACGATCACGTTGCGGTTGGGGTCGTCCGCGCGGACGCGGAAGATCTGGCTGCCGCCCATGCCGTCCAGCGGCTTGAGGATGACGTCACCGAGCTCGTCGATGAAGGCATGCACATCAACCGGGTCACGTGCCACCATCGTGGTGGCGGTGAATTGTGCAAACTCGGTGATCGCAATCTTTTCCGAGTGGTCACGAATCGAACGCGGGTCGTTGAACACCCGGACGCCTGCCTGCGCTGCGCGCTCAAGCAGCCAGGTGGCAGCTACATACTCAAAATCGAAGGGCGGGTCCTGACGCATCAGCACTGCGTCAAACGCCGCCAGCGGCATCGCCAGCGGCTCGCCCGCCGTGTACCAGTCGTAATCGTCGGTGCGCACCGTGAGCGACGTGCTGTTCGCCACCACCACCCCCTCACGCCAGGTCAGGGCTTCGCGCTGAATCGCCCACACCTCATGGCCGCGAGCGGTGGCAGCGCGCATCATCGCCACGCTGGAGTCCTTGTACGGCTTGAGCCCTTCGATCGGGTCGAGGATGAAGGCAAGCTTGAGCGGACGGGTCATTATCAGGGTTCCTAAACCGGGCGGTTTGCGTCACGGGATTTCATCGATGAATCCGCCCCACCGGGCGCGCACTGCGCTCGCCGCCAACATGGAAACGGACCATCACCCCGTCCGCACAGCGCCTCGGGGCCGCCGGACAGGTCAGCCGGAATGTTACACCAAGGACTGCTCCTTACCCGCCCTCCGCCGCACTCGCCACAGCCCGAGACCGCATCCCGCCGGCCATGCGCACTCAGTCCTCCGCCCGCTTCAAAGACAGACAGCGTTCATCCTTCACCACTTCCATCACCACATAGGTATGGGTCTGCTTGACGCAGGGCAACTCGGAGATGCGCTCGCCCATCACCTTGCGATATTCGGCGATGTCCCGCGTCCTGACCTTGAGCAGGTAGTCGAAATCACCCGCAATCATGTGACAGGACTCGATCTCGGGGATGGTCATGACTGCATCGTTGAAGCGTTTCAGGTCATGCGCCGTCGTGCTGGACAGCAGCACCTGCACCACGACCACATGCGCAGCCCCCACCGCCTCCGGATCGAGCGCTGCATGGTAACCACGCACCACTCCCTGCTTCTCAAGACGGCGCAAGCGTTCAGCGCATGGCGTCTTGCTCAGACCGACGCGACGCGAGAGCTCCACCATGGAGATCCGGGCATCGGTCTGCAATTCACCCAGAATCTTCAAATCAATCCGGTCCATTGCACCGCAGCAGACGTTTCGTCCACTGATCCACAAAAAAGAAGTCATTGTGCTCGTATTAATTCCATCTTTGGAGCCATTAACTACACTTAATCAAGAACAATTCGGCTTCAGACCTGCCGGTGCAAATGCGCCGTCGCAATCGCTGAAAACTTGAATCGTGACCCAGGAGTCCCCGTCGTGACCCAGCCCGAAATCCAGCCTGAAACCGCGGCCCTGCCCGCCACAGGTCGCTCCGCCCTGCGCCAGCGCATTGACGCTGCATGGCGCACGCCTGAGCCAGAGTGCGTGCCACAGCGCATCTCGGAAGCACGGATGGAAGCTGGCCTGCAGGCGCGCACCCACGACATGGCACATCAGCTCGTGGCGGGCCTGCGCAACAAGCGCAGCCGCTCGAGTGGCGTCGATGCACTGATGAAGGAGTTCTCGCTGTCGAGCCAGGAAGGCGTGGCGCTGATGTGTCTGGCAGAGGCATTGCTGCGGGTACCGGACAAGGCCACGGCCGACCGCCTGATCCGCGACAAGCTGGCAAAAGGCAACTGGCGCGCTCACATTGGCAACAGCCCGTCACTGTTCGTCAACGCGGCGACCTGGGGACTGCTCATCACCGGCAGGCTGGTGTCGACCAGCAGTGAGAAGAACCTGTCGAACGCCCTCAACCGCATGCTCAGCCGCGGCGGCGAGCCGCTGATCCGCAAGGGCATGGACCTGGCGATGCGCATGCTCGGCGAACAGTTCGTCACCGGCCGCGACATTCACGAGGCCCTTGAACGCGGCCGCACGACCGAAAAGCGCGGTTATCGTTACTCCTTCGACATGCTCGGCGAAGCAGCGATGACGGCAGAGGACGCCCAGCGTTACCTCAGCGCGTACGAAACCGCGATTCACGCCATCGGCAAGGCCGCCGCAGGACGCGGGGTGGTCGACGGCAACGGCATCTCGGTCAAGCTCTCCGCACTGCATCCGCGCTATGTCTGGTCACAGCGCGAGCGTACGCTGGCGGAACTGCTGCCACGGCTGAAGTCGCTGTGCATGCTCGCCAGCAAGTACGACATCGGCCTCAACATCGACGCAGAAGAAGCCGACCGCCTCGACCTGTCGCTCGACCTGCTCGAAGCAATGGCTTTGGACCCCGAGCTGGGCACCTGGCAGGGGCTCGGCTTTGTCGTTCAGGCCTACCAGAAGCGCGCCCCTTTCGTGCTCGACTGGATCATCGAACTCGCCCGTCGCAGCGATCGCCGCATGATGGTGCGACTGGTCAAGGGTGCGTACTGGGATGCCGAGATCAAGCGCGCCCAGATCGACGGCATGGACGGCTACCCGGTCTACACCCGCAAGGTCTATACCGACGTCGCCTATCTCGCCTGCGCCCGGCGCCTGCTGGCTGCCCGCGACGTGATCTACCCCCAGTTCGCCACGCACAACGCACATACACTGGCGGCGATCTTTCACCTTGCCGGCCCGGACGATCAGACCGGCAGTTTCGAATTCCAGTGTCTGCACGGCATGGGCGAGCCCTTGTACGACCAGATCGTCGGCGACCCCGACCGGCGTCGTCTGGTGCGCATCTACGCCCCGGTCGGCAGCCATGAAACCCTGCTCGCCTACCTTGTCCGCAGGTTGCTCGAGAACGGCGCCAACAGCAGCTTCGTCAATCGCATCGTGGACGAGAATGTGCCGATTGAAGCGCTGATCGCCGATCCCGTGGAAGAAGCAGCACTGCTTTCCGGTGCCCCCCACCCCCGTATTCCGCTGCCCGCCGATCTGTATGGCGCCAGCCGGCGCAACGCCGCCGGCGTCGATCTTGCAAGTGAACCGGTGCGTGAGCGGATCGCCACCGCACTGGTGGCAAGCCGCAGCGAGACCCACACCGCCGCGCCGATGGTGGCAGGCGTCCCCGCCACGACCGCGACCGGCACCGCGGTGCGAAACCCGGCCGATCACCGTGATGTCGTCGGCCATGTCATCGACGCTGGCGCTGACGACATCGAAGCAGCGCTCGCGGCCGCAGCTGAGGGCGCCATGGCCTGGGCAACGCTGGCGCCCGGCGAGCGTGCAGAGTGCCTGATCCGCGCCGCAGCGCTGATGGAACGCGATGCCGACGCATTGCTGGCGCTGACCGTTCGCGAAGCCGGCAAATCCTGGCCGAACGCGGTGGCGGAGCTGCGCGAAGCGGTCGACTTCTGCCGCTACTACGCAGAGGAAGCGCGCCACTTCGACAACGGCACCCATGTCGCACTCGGCCCGGTGCTGTGCATCAGCCCGTGGAATTTCCCGCTGGCGATTTTCAGTGGTCAGGTTTCGGCTGCGCTGGCGGCCGGCAATCCGGTCCTGGCCAAGCCGGCCGAACAGACGCCGCTGATTGCCGCCGCCGCAGTCCGGCTCTTTCACGAGGCCGGCATCCCGGCTTCGGCACTGCAACTGCTGCCCGGCCGAGGTGAAACCGTTGGCGCAGCGCTGGTGGCCGATCCGCGTGTTCGCGCCGTGATGTTCACCGGCTCGACCGAGGTGGCACGCCTGATCAAGCGCAACCTTGCCGCACGTGGCGGCAACATCCCGCTGATCGCGGAAACCGGCGGCCAGAATGCGATGATCGTGGATTCCACTGCGCTTGCCGAGCAGGTGGTGGTCGATATCCTCGCCTCCAGCTTCGACTCGGCGGGCCAGCGCTGCTCCGCGCTGCGCGTGCTGTGCCTGCAGGCGGACGTCGCGGACGGCATCCTCAACATGCTGCAGGGCGCGCTGCGCGAACTGAGCATCGGCGATCCGGCTGACGTCCGCACCGACATTGGCCCGGTGATCGACGCCGAGGCCCGCGAAGGGCTCGAACGCCACGTCAGCGCCATGCAGCTCGCCGGCGCACGCATCACCCGCCTTGCGCTGCCGGACACCTGCGACAAGGGCAGCTTCGTCGCACCGACGATCATCGAGATCGGCAGCATGAGCGAGCTCGGACGCGAACAGTTCGGTCCCATCCTTCACGTACTGCGCTACCGCGCCGCCGATTTCGACCGCCTCATCGACGACATCAATGCCACTGGCTACGGTCTGACCATGGGCGTGCATTCGCGCATCGACGAAACCATCGCGCGCGTCGCGGAACGCGCCCATGTGGGCAACCTCTACGTGAACCGCAACATCATCGGCGCCGTGGTCGGCGTGCAACCCTTCGGTGGCGAGGGTCTGTCGGGCACCGGACCGAAGGCCGGTGGCCCACTCTATCTGCACCGCCTGTTGCGACGCAGCCCTGGCCCGGTGCTGGAACAGGCCGCACAGCTTGCCGACAGCGAAGCATTCCGCAGCTTCGTGGACTGGCTCGAGGGCGATGCCCGCGCACTGATCGAAGGCGACGATATTGCGGTTCTGCGCGATCGCGCGGACGCCTGCCGCGAGCGACGACTGGCCGGCCTGCGCCTCATCTTTCAGGGCCCGACCGGTGAAGACAACAGCCTGAGCTTCGTGCCCCGCGGCCTGCTCGCAGGGGTTGCCGACAGCTGTGCCGGATACCTGCATCAGATTCTTGCTGCGGCAGCCACCGGCAACCGCATCGTGTTCGCCGACACCCCCATGCTCAGACGTCTGCAGCAGAGCCTGCCGCCAGCTGTGGCAAACCAGCTGGACCTGGACGCGAAGTGGTTTGAAGCCCCCATTGGCGCGCTGCTGTTCGACGGCACGGAGCCGGAAGCCGACACCTGGCGCAAACGCCTGGCAGAGCGCGACGGGCCACTGGTGGCGCTGGTGCTACCCGAACCGGAGTACGACCCCAGCACGCTCGTGCATGAACGCACGGTGAGCGTCAATACGGCAGCAGCAGGCGGCAATGCCAGTCTCATGGCAATGGGCGCCTGACAGCGTTACAGACCTAGGGCAGACACGGATTGCATTAATCCGCGCCTGACTTACCTTACAGGTCCTGCGCGGGCGATGGCGCCCGCACACGACCCGTAACCACGCAGCACCAGTCGAACCACTGCACAAGAGGAGATCACCCATGAAAAAAACATTGCTCGCCACTGCATGCATCGCCTTCGGCGCCCTGTCCACCCCCGCGCTGGCCGACCTGACCGTGGCCATCGCCGGCCCGATGTCCGGACAGTACGCTTCGGCCGGTGACCAGATCCGCAAGGGTGCGGAAATGGCCATTGCCGACATCAACGCCCGTGGTGGCGTGCTGGGCGAGAAGCTGAAACTGGAAATCGGCGACGATGCCTGCGACCCGAAGCAGGCCGTGTCGGTGGCCAACACCATGGTCAATCGCAACATCGTGTTCATGCACGGTCACTGGTGCTCAAGCTCGACGATCCCTGCGTCCGATGTCTACAACGAATCCGACATCCTGATGGCGACGGTGTCGACCAACCCGCAAGTCACCGAGCGCGGCCTCAAGAACGTGTTCCGCATCATGGGGCGTGACGACCAGCAGGGCCTGGTGGCCGGCGACTACCTGGCAACGAAGTTCAAGGGCAAGAAGATTGCCGTGCTCGACGACAAGAGCGCCTACGGCAAGGGTCTGGCCGACGAGATCGCCAAGGCCATGACGGCCAAGGGTGCCAAGCCCGTGATGCGTGAATCCATCACCGCGGGCGAAAAGGACTACTCCGGCATCGTCACCAAGCTCAAGCAGGCGGGCGTCGAAGTGCTGGCCTATGGCGGCTATCACACTGAAGTGGCGCTCATTCTGCGCCAGGCTCAGCAAATCGGCCTGCAGCTCACGGTGATGGGTGGCGACACCATGACCAACTCCGAGCTGGTCACCGCGGCCGGTGCCGCCTCCGACAACGTGATGTTCACGTTCTCGCCCGACCCGCGCAAGAACCCGACTGCCGCACCGATCGTAGAGAAGTTCCGCGCCGCAAAGATCGAGCCTGAGGGCTACGTGATGTACGCCTACGCCGCGATGCAGCTGTTCGAGCAGACCGCAAACCAGGCCAAGAGCACCAAGTACTCGGCACTGGAGAAGACCATGCGCAACGGCACCTTCAAGACCGTGATCGGTGACCTGTCCTTCGACGCCAAGGGCGACCAGAAAGCGCCGGGCTTTGTCGTCTATCAGTGGAAAGACGGCAAGTACGACTACGCGAAGTAATCCCTTCCCCGCCCACCGGGCGGTGCGTGACGCCGGCCTCCGGGCCGGTGTCTCCGCCCTGTGATTGAAGCGCGACGGCACGCGTGTGCTGCCGCGCCACGGACAGGGCGAACAAAACCACAAGCTGCGCACGGCAGCCGCATCCGAACAGCGGCATGCCGTCGCGCAACAACACTCCCGGAGATATCGTGGCCTACGCACTGCAACAACTCATCAACGGCCTCACGCTCGGTTCAATGTACGGACTGATCGCGATCGGCTACACGATGGTGTACGGCATCATCGGCATGATCAATTTCGCCCACGGCGACATTTTCATGGTCAGCGCCTTCATCGCCGTCACCGCGTTCACGCTGCTCGCGGCAGCCGACGTCAGCTCCATTCCGCTGGCGCTGACTTTCGTGCTCATCGTGTCGATTTTCTTCACCTCGGCCTATGGCTGGGCCGTGGAGCGCATCGCCTACCGCCCGCTGCGCGGCTCGACGCGGCTGGCGCCGCTGATTTCGGCCATCGGCATGTCGATTTTCCTGCAGAACACCGTACAGCTGACCCAGGGTGCGCGGGTCAAACCCATTCCTCCGGTCATCGAAGGCGGCTTCGAGGTGTGGTCGACACCCGATTTCACCGTACAGGTCGGCTGGAGCCAGCTTCTGATCATCGTGATCACCGTGATCATGATGTTCGCCTTTACCTGGCTCATCACCCAGACCCCCTTCGGCCGCCAGCAACGTTCCTGCGAGCAGGACCGCACCATGGCCTCGCTGCTCGGCATCAACGTCGATCGCACCATTTCCTTCACCTTCATGCTCGGCGCCTCGCTGGCGGCCGTGGCCGGCGTGATGGTGACCGTCTATTACGGCGTGATCGACTTCTACATCGGCTTTCTGGCCGGCATCAAGGCCTTCACCGCGGCAGTGCTGGGTGGCATCGGCTCGCTGCCGGGGGCGATGCTAGGGGGCCTGCTGATCGGCCTCATCGAATCCTTCTGGTCGGCATATCTGTGGGCCGAATACAAGGACGTGGCGACTTTCGCCATCCTGTGTCTGGTGCTGATGCTGCGTCCCTCCGGCCTGCTCGGCCGGCCTGAAGTGGAGAAGGTGTGATGAGTACCGTCGTCTTCGCCCGTCATCAGGTCACCGCAACCGAGCGTTTTCGCGACGCTGGCTGGGTCGCCTTCGTTGCCCTCATCCTGGGCATCCCGCTCATCGGCCTGACTACCGTGGACGGTGGGGGGGCACTCGAGGTGGAAACCCGGTTCGGCGTCCTGGCCATCTTCGTCGTCGTCTCCTTTGTCGGCCGCCTGGGACTGCGCTGGCTGATCGACACCATGGGCGCGCGCAAGCTCGAACGCCTGCGGGATGACTCGAACAAGTCCGCTGGCATCAGTCCGGTGAAGGTCGTCAATATCCTCGGCTGGATCGCCCTGGGTGCCTCCATCGCCCTGCCGATCATGTATTCGGACAACCGCTATGTGGTCGACACCGCCACCACGGTGCTGATCTACGTGATGCTGGGCTGGGGCCTGAACGTCGTGGTCGGACTGGCCGGCCTGCTCGATCTCGGCTATGTCGCCTTCTACGCCGTCGGCGCCTATTCGTATGCGCTGCTGTCCACCCAGTACGGCTGGGGTTTCTGGGAAGCACTGCCGGTGTCGGGCGGCCTCGCGGCCACCTTCGGCATCCTGCTCGGCTACCCGATCCTGCGCCTGCGCGGCGACTACCTGGCCATCGTCACCCTGGGTTTCGGCGAGATCATCCGCATCATCCTGGTGAACTGGACCGAGTTTTCCAACGGCCCCAACGGCATCAGCTCGATCCCGCGCCCCAGCCTGTTCGGCCTTGATTTCACCCGCAGCCCGGCCGAGGGCGAACAGACCTTTGCCAGCTTTTTCGGCATCGAGTACTCGCCGATGCACCGCCTGATCTTCCTCTACTACCTGATCCTGGTACTGGCCCTGCTCACCCACGCTTTCGTGTCGCGCCTGCGCAAGCTGCCGATCGGCCGTGCCTGGGAAGCGCTGCGCGAAGACGAGATCGCGTGTCAGGCCATGGGCATGAACACCACCAACATCAAGCTGTCGGCCTTTGCCATCGGCGCCATGCTGGGCGGCTTTGCCGGGATGTTCTTCGCCGCGCGCCAGGGCTTCATCTCGCCCGAGAGTTTCACCTTTACCGAGTCGGCCATCATTCTGGCCATCGTCGTGCTCGGCGGCATGGGTTCGCAGATGGGCGTGGTGCTGGCGGCCACCCTGCTGGTGCTCATCCCCGAGTTCGGGCGCAACTTCTCCGAGTACCGCATGCTGCTGTTCGGTGCGGCGATGGTGCTGATCATGGTGTGGAAGCCGAGCGGCCTGCTGTCGCACCGCGAACCGACGCTGCGCCTGTCCAGGGGCGGGGCAGCCATCAACGACGCCGTAAAGGAGGCCGCACAATGAGCACCCTGCTATCAGTGCGCGAACTGACGATGCGCTTCGGCGGCCTGACCGCAATCGACCAGTTGTCGCTGGAAGTGCCTGCGAGCAAGATCACCGGCATCATCGGCCCCAACGGCGCCGGCAAGACGACCCTGTTCAACTGCCTGACCGGCTTCTACAAACCGACCACCGGCACCCTGCGCCTGAACCATCCGGACCGTGGCGAGATCCGCCTGGAGTCTCTGCCCAGTCACCGCGTGGCGCGTGACGCCCAGGTAGTACGCACCTTCCAGAACATTCGACTGTTCCCGAAGATGACGGTGCTGGAGAACCTGATCGTGGCGCAGCACAACGTGTTGCAGCGCGCATCGAAGTTTTCGATCGCGGGCATCTTCGCCCTGCCCGGCTATCGCAAGGCCGAAGGCGAAGCGATGGCGCGCGCCGGAACCTGGCTGCACCGGCTCAATCTCGAACAGTTCGCCGACCACGCGGCCGGCGACCTGCCCTACGGCATCCAGCGCCGCATCGAGATTGCACGCGCGCTGTGCGTCAATCCCGTGCTGCTGTGCCTGGACGAGCCCGCAGCCGGCCTCAACCCGCGCGAATCGGCCGAGCTCAACGAGTTGCTGCTCTACCTGAGCGGCGAACTGGGGATTGCGATCCTGCTGATCGAGCACGACATGAGCGTGGTCATGAACGTTTCCGACCATATCTGCGTGATCAACTACGGCCGCAAGATCGCCGAGGGCTCGCCCGAGAAAGTGCAGAACGACCCGCATGTGATCAAGGCCTACCTTGGCGAAGACGACGAGGACGAAGCGTCCGGAGGGATTGCAGCATGATGCTGACAATGGAAGGGGTTCACGCCCACTACGGCCACATCCATGCCCTGCACGGCATCGATGTGGAGGTTCAGGTCGGCGAGATCGTCACCCTGATCGGCGCCAACGGCGCCGGAAAATCGACGCTGATGATGAGCCTGTTCGGCCGCCCCCAGGCTTCGGCCGGACGCATCGTGTTCGACGGCGAGGACATCACCCACCTGAGCACGCACGACATCGCCCGCCGCGGCATTGCGCTGGTGCCGGAAGGCCGGCGCATCTTTCCACGCATGACGGTGCTGGAGAACCTGCAGATCGGCGCCGCACAGGCCGATCCGGCCAACTACGAGGCCGACATCGCCCGCGTGTACTCGATGTTTCCCATCCTCCAGGAGCGTCTGTCGCAGCGTGCAGGTACACTGTCGGGCGGTGAGCAGCAGATGCTCGCCATCGGTCGCGCACTGATGAGCCGCCCCAAGCTGCTGCTGCTCGACGAACCCTCACTCGGCCTTGCGCCGATCTACATTCGCCGCATCTTCCAGATCGTGCGCGAACTCAACCAGGATCACGGCATGACCATCCTGCTGGTGGAACAGAACGCCAACCAGGCGCTGAAGGTCGCGCATCGCGCCTACGTGCTGCAGCACGGCGAAATCACACTGTCCGGCACCGGAGCCGAGCTGCTCGCCAGCCCGGAAGTACGCGCGGCCTACCTCGAAGGCGGAGGCCACGCTTGAGCGACGGCAATACGGCAGCGCCCGCACGGTGGCTGCCCTTCGTGGTCCTCGGCATTGGCCTGACGGCGATTTCCTTCGGTGCGGTGCTGGCGCGCCTGGCGCAGGCCGAGGGCGTGAGCTCGCTGGCTGTCGCCACCTGGCGCCTGGGTCTGGCAGCCATCATCGTGACCCCCATCGCGCTGATTCAGTCCCGGCGCGATCTGGCGCGACTGAGTGGCCGTCAGATGCTGATGGCAGTCGCCGCAGGCTTCTTCCTGGCCCTGCATTTCGCCACCTGGATCAGCTCGCTGGAGTACACCTCGGTGGCCTCGAGCACGGCGCTGGTGACCACCAATCCGCTGTGGATCGGTATCGCCTCCTTCGTGCTGTTTCGCGAAAAGCCGGGGCTGATGATGGTTGGCGGCATCGCGCTGTCGCTGGCGGGCAGCCTGTTCATTTTCTGGAGTGACAGCCAGACCGTCGGTGTGGGCAGCGACCCGATGCTGGGCAACATGCTGGCGCTTGTCGGCAGCTGGTGCTTTTCCGCCTATCTGCTGATCGGGCGCCGGCTGCGCGCGGGGCTCGGCCTGTCGGCCTACATCTGGCTTGCCTATGGGGCGGCGGGGCTGTTCCTGTTTGCCGCCAGCAGCATCGGCGGCGTCAGCCTGTTTGCGCACTCGAACATGGCCTGGCTGGTGCTGCTGGGCATGGCCCTCGGCCCTCAGTTACTGGGGCACACGTCCTACAACTGGTCGCTGCGCTACGTTTCGGCAACCTTCATCGCCGTGGTGACGCTGGGTGAGCCGGTGGGGAGCGCCATCCTCGCCTTCATCGTCTTCGGCGAGGGCTTCGCTCCGCTGCAGTTCGTCGGCTTCAGCCTGCTGCTGGTGGGGATCTACCTCGCGGCGCGGGGCGAGCAGCGCTGATCAGGCGAAGGACTGGTTGAGGTAGCTCACCTCATCCTGCGACAGACGGAGACCGACACGCTCGAGGCGCGCGAGCGTGTCATCCAGTTCCCAGGGAGCGGCGATGCAGTACTTGCGCCCGTCTGTCGTCTTCATGTGCAGCCAGAAAGCGTTCGTGTCGGACACCCGCCGGAGATAGAGCCGGGCGACCCGGGCAGGCTCGGCTTCGGCAAGTGCGAGGCCGTCGACCTTCTTGCGCATGCCGCGAAAGTACGACGCTGCAAGGCCCGCAACCACGAGTACGACAACACCCGTCACTTCAACCATCCCGATGCTCCTTATCCGTCCTGCCGCTGTTGCGGTGGCAAGGGCGCATTCGCGCCGTGCCTCCTGCGTTCAACCACAATGTGGGACACAGCGTAACGCGGGACTTAGAACATCAACCCATAGTCGAACCGATATTCATAGATCGAATATCTATAAAGAGATGGTCCGGGTGTCGCCCCCCTGGTTCGCCGCGCTCAGGGCAGGAAGGCGGCGAAACTCGCAGGCAGCGGCGCATGCTCGAGGCTGCGCTGGGTAAACAGGAAGCGGCCGTCGCAGACGAAGCCGAGATCGGCCCACGCCACCGCGTTGAGCGCGTCGCGGAAGGCCTCGAGATCCACATCGGCACGGCGCGGAAAGATCGCCAGCACCGAACCATCGTAGTCCGTGCACGCATGAACGAAGAAGGGTTGTGGCACCCGGGTGCGCCCATTCACATAGACGCGCGGCAAGGCACTGCGGTAATGCAGACGCCCCCACATCCACCAGTTGGATTCATCGAAGCGCGCCACCTTGCGCTGGAGCAGACGCGTCCTGTGCGCATTCAGCACCGGTGGCGGTGGCTCACCGGGTTCGCTCCAGATCATGCGCCGGGTCTGGCCGTTCGTGACGGTCGAGGAGCAGACGAAATCCCTGCTGCCATGTTGTGCGTCAGTGAACAGATCGTCCGCCCCCGACACCGCGCCGACCTTGACGAAGGCAACATCGGCCAGACGCAGCGGATAGTCGCCACGCGCAAACATCAGGTGGCCGCCGGCCTCGACGAAATGCCGGGTTTCCCACGCCGGCGCCCGCAACGCAGCGCCAATGTCGTCGCCCGCGCCCAGCTCGAGGTAGCGCATGCTGCGTTCGCTGCAGCCTTTCTCGAAGCGCCAGATCAGGCAATTCGGCACCGCGTCGTCGAACACCCGGGCGTCGCCGAGTTCGATGGCATCGGTAATCGAGCCGGTCTCGAACAGCAGGCGGTTCAGGTGCACCGCGGAGGTCGCCTTGAGGAAGTCGCGCGGCGTGATGAAGATCAGCTCTCCACCCGGCGCCAGATGGCGCACGCACTTCTCGATGAAGAACAGGTAGAGATTGGAGCGCCCGTCGAAGCGCACTTCCGGACGGGTTGTGCTGAGGCGCTTGCGGGTCGCAGCGGGCACGTCCTGAAAGCGCACATAGGGCGGGTTGCCGATGATGGTGTCGAACTGCTCGCTGTCCGGATAGGCGAAGAAGTCGATATTGAGCGCGCCCGCTGGACAGTAGTCGGCGTCGAACTCGATGCCGACGGCCCCGGGCAGGTGCTGCAGAAACGCACCGTCGCCACACGAGGGCTCGAGCACTCGACCACTGTTGCGCCTGAGCGCCAGCATGGCCTGCACGACCGCCTGCGGGGTAAAGATCTGCCCCAGCGCGGCCACATCGCGCAGACCGAGTCCGAGTTGGGCGCTCATGCGCAATCCCGCCGCAATGGCGACACGGGGCGCTCGCAGCGTGGCCGGGCGGAACGGTGAAGGGCACTCATCATCGAAGCAGTCGAAACGCAGAAGGGATGCGACGATAACCCCCGCCGCCGGCACATGCAAACCCTGTGTTCACACGCCACGGAACAACGTCGCCGCCGTTGCTGCAAGCCTTGGCAGCAAGCACGCACCGGGCACAGCGAAGGTGCATCGAACCGGGGTGTCAGTTAAAGTCTCGCCACGCCGAATCCCCCCAACGCTCACACCGAACAGACCATGCAACTTGTCGACTGCAGCCCCGAACGCCATGCCGGCGCAATCCTCGATCTGCTCAACGATGCGATCATGCATTCGACCGCCCTGTACGAGTACAGCCCACGTCCGCCGCAGAGCATGGACGCATGGTTTGCCGGCAAGCGCGAGGGCGGCTTTCCGGTGATCGGGCTGGAAGACGACGACGGCCGGCTCGCAGGCTTTGCCAGCTATGGCAGCTTTCGCGCATACCCGGCATTCAAGTACTCGGTTGAGCATTCCGTCTATGTACACGCCGATCATCGCGGCCGCGGTGTTGGACGGACACTGTTGCAGGCGCTGATCGAACGCGCGCGCCAGCATCAGCGCCACCTGCTGGTTGGCGCCATCGATGCCGGCAACGCCGCGAGCATTGCGCTGCATGCCAGCCTGGGCTTCGTCCACGCCGGCACCCTGCCGCAAGCCGGCTACAAGTTCGGGCGCTGGCTCGACCTCGCCTTCTATCAGCTCACCCTGGATACCCCGACAGCCCCCGTCGACGGCTGAGCACGGCCCGGGCGGCTGCCACCGCCGGCCCGGACACACGCAATCAGGCCGGGCGGTTCTGTCTCGCAGTCAGATCCGGGTCATCGTCGTGATAGGTGCGCTTGATGATGTCCCACGCTTCTTCTGCGGTCTCCGCATAGTGGATCAGGCCAAGGTCGGCGTGGCTGATCACGCCCTCGTCCGCCAGCGCCTCGAAATTGACCACCCGATCCCAGAACGCACGACCGAACAACACGATCGGGCGGCGGCGGATCTTGCGCGTCTGCGCCAGCGTCAGCACCTCGAACAGTTCGTCCATGGTGCCGAAGCCGCCCGGAAAGCTCACCAGCGCCACCGCCCGCATCAGGAAGTGCATCTTGCGGATGGCGAAGTTGTGGAACTGGAAGCACAGCTCGGGCGTGATGTAAGGGTTGGGGTCCTCCTCGAAGGGCAGGTGAATGCTCATGCCCATGCTGCGTCCGCCTGCATCGAATGCACCGCGGTTGCCGGCCTCCATGATGCCGGGGCCGCCGCCGGTGGTGATGATCACCGGTTCGCCCAG
>JALNWS010000037.1 GCA_023230755.1 Azoarcus sp. | reverse complement strand
GGCATCGGCATTTGTTGATTCGGCATTGGCATTGGTGCGCCACCTCCGGCGCCCCCCATGCGCTGCATCATCATTTGCATCATGTCCATGCGCTGCTCCATGTTGTGCATGCGAGCGCCCATGTCTTTCGGCATCCCGCCGCCACCCATCATGCCCATTCCCCCCTGCATCATCGGACAGGCCATCATGCCGCCTTGCATGCCCTGCGCCATACCCATGTTTTCTCGCATAGTCTGCATATGCTCAGCCATGGCCTGCTGCCGCGCTTCGTCGGTCTTTGCCCCCGCCGCGCGCTGCAGTTGCCCCTGCATGATCTTGAGGTTGTCCTGCATTCGCTCAAGCATTGCACCAGCTGGCACCTCGGCCGCGGCCTGGTCCGGGTGGTGGCTTTGGTCGGCAAACGCCGGTACGGTCAAGAAGACAGACATGCTCAAAAGTGTCGTTGCCAAGGTTTTCATGATGGCGCTCCTGTTGAATTCCTGAGTTCAAGGCTACGCCGGCCATCTCGACAAAATGCTGACCTCAAGATGACATTGTTGTCATCTTGAGGTCAGCATTGCGGGACCTTGGAAACGGATGACAACTATTCAGTCACTGTCACCTTGGCAATCATGCCGGCCTCCATGTGCCCGGGGATCAGGCAGGCGAAATCCACGGTGCCGGGTTTGTCGAACTTCCACACGACCCCGCCGCGCTGACCGGGCTTGAGCGTGACCATGTTGGGCTCTTCGTGCTCCATACCGGGGAATTTGCGCATCATCTCAGCATGGGATTTAAGATCGGCGATCGAGCCAATCACCATTTCGTGCTTCATCTGTCCCGTATTGCGGGCAAAGAATCGAATCGTCTCACCCGCCTTGACGGTGATCTCATCAGGCACAAAGTGCATGCTGTCGTCCATCAACACATCGATGGTCCGCACGACATCGGCCGGGTTGCCCGGGACGCCGATGTTTGCCGCGTGGTCTTCTGCATGAGGCACGTCATGCATGTGGTCGGCTTTTTCTTCGTGCATTGGCATGGCATGGCCGCCGCTGTGACTACCGGCAGCGATGGCGAACGCCGGTAAAAGACCGAAAGCGATCAGCGAAAGTGTTTTTTTCATCATGTATATCTCCAAGGGTTAGTTGCCACAAAGTCGCCGTATGACTCGGCGTTGTCAGAACCAGAAGCGCAGTCCCGCCACCCAACGGGTTTCACGGGTCGATGCGCCTTCGGCGCGTGCTAGATCGGCTGTCTGGCCAAACTTGTTGTTCCACTCCACGCCGATGTAGGGCGCAAACTGACGCGAGACCTCATAGCGCAGACGCAGTCCGAAGGTGGCGTCGGTCAGGCCACTGCCCATGCCATTGGCTTCATCCTTTTTGCCGTATAAATTGATTTCGCCACGCGGCTGCAACACGAGGCGTTGAGTGATGGGGAGTTCGTACTCCGCCTCAACACGCAAGGCCGACCGGCCTTCGTTGCCGACGTAGGCTGTGGCGTCGAGCTCGAACCAGTACGGCGCAAGACCCTGAATGCCGAACGCGAGCCAGGAGCGGTCCGGCCCCTCTCCGGTGTCGTAGCGCAGCCCGAGCTGTGCGTCCCAATAGCTCGCGATGGCGTGCCCCCAAAGCAGTTCGGTGCGGGCTTCTTCGAGGCGGCCGTTGGCATAGTCGCCTTCGGCTTTGACCACGAGACGATCGTAGTCACGACCAAACCAGGCTTGGGCATCGAAGGCCGTCGAGGTCGCGTCGCGGGTGTCGACCCGTTCGAGCCGATCGACCAGCAGCGTACCGAAGCTATGCTCATCGGCGAGGCGAAGCTGACGCGGCCCGGCCAGGGCGTATTTTCCGCTGTCCAGGGTGTAGCCGCCCGAGTAGGCATGGGGGTCTCGCGCATCGGCCGGCGCTGAGCCGCCTTGCATGTTCATATCGCCGTGGTCCATGGCGCCCATCGGCATGGCGGCGGGCGCGGCAGCTTGTTTCATCGGGCTGGCACCGGACTCCGGTTGAGCGCCAGCCGCTTCCATAACGTGTTGGCCCTGCGCGCCGGCGGCGATGGCGAGCGTGGGGGCGGCACCCAGCACGAGCACAGATGCGGCGAGAATCGACAGTGTATTCATGTGTTTTCCCTGGCTATTCGATGTGTTCATGACACCACCACCTGGCGGAACATGCCCGCGTCCATGTGGAACATGAGGTGGCAATGCCAGGCCCATCGACCGAGCGCATCGGCGGTCACCAGAAAGCTGATCCGTTGCGCGGGCTGAACAGGAATGGTGTGGCGCCGCGCCTGGAAGGCACCATCTGCGGTTTCGAGCTCACTCCACATGCCATGCAGGTGCATGGGGTGGGTCATCATGGTGTCGTTGTGCAGAATCACCCGCACACGCTCGCCATAGCGCAGATGCACTGGCGTGGACTGGCCAAATTCCAGCCCATCGAGAGACCAGGCGTAGCGCTCCATGTTGCCGGTCAGATGCAGTTCGATCTCGCGCTCCGCACCGCGCGGGTCGATCGGGCCACCGACGGTGGACAGATCCGCGAGCGTGAGCACACGACGGCCGTTGTTGCGCAGGCCGATGCCGGGGTCGTCGAGGTTGGTGCGCGGCATGTCGACCCGCATGTCGGTACTCGGGCCGTACTCGGTGCGAGCATGGCGGACCGTCTGGCTGGCTTTGTCGAGCGGATTCTCGGCCATCGCGTGCTGGCTGTGATCCATCGCCATGGCGCCGTGGTTCATGCCGGGCATGTTGTGCTGCATCGGCATCGCCGTGTGGTTCCTGTCCTTCATGCCACCGGCCATGGCGCTGTGGTCCATCCCGGCCATACCGCCCATGGCCCCCATCATGTCGGCCATAGTCAGCCACTCGACTTTGTCCAGCGCCGGCACCGGCGCCGTCAGTCCCGGCTGCACTGCCAGGGTGCCGCGTGCATAGCCGCTTCGATCCATGGCCTGGGCAAAGAGCGTGTAGGCGTCGTCCTTGGGTTCGACAAGCACGTCGTAAGTCTCGCCCGGCCCGAAGCGGAACTCATCCACCGTCACCGGCTCGACGTCGACGCCGTCCGACTGGATCACGGTCATCTTGAGACCGGGAATACGCACGTCGTAGAAGCTGTTGCCCGCGCCGTTGATGAAACGCAAGCGAACCCGCTCACCACGTCGGAACAGGCCGGTCCAATTGCCAGCCGGTGTCGTGCCATTCATCAGGAAGGTCAGCGTCGCGCCGGACAGATCGGCCAGATCAGTCGGGCTCATGCGCATCTCGTTCCACATCTTGCGTTTGTCGATGGCGCTTTTTAACCCGTCGGTAGACGCATCGCGGAAGAAGTCAGCCACCGTCGGCTGGTTATAGTTGTAGTAATCGCTCTGCGTTTTCAGCTTGGCGAAGACTTGCATCGGCGCTTCGTCGGTCCAGTCCGACAACTGCACGACGTAGTCGCGGTCGGCACGTACCGGCTCGCCCTCGCGCGGCTCGACGATGAGTGCGCCGTACATGCCGGTCAGCTCTTGCATGCCGGAGTGGGAGTGGTACCAATATGTGCCGGTTTGCTCAAGCTTGAAGCGATACGTAAAGGTCTCGCCCGGCGCAATGCCGGCAAAACTGATGCCGGGCACCCCATCCATCTGATAGGGCAAAATGATGCCGTGCCAGTGAATCGAGGTGGCCTCACGCAGGCGATTGGTCACCCGGATGGTGACCGTGTCGCCCTCGCGCAAGCGCAAGGTTGGCGCGGGGATCGATCCATTGATGGTGGTCGCCATGCGCGGATTACCGGTGAAGTTCACGGGCGACTCGGCGACCACGAGATCGATTTCGGTTCCGCGCAACACCGGTGCAGCGCCGGTGACAGTGCTTGGGGCTCGGTCCGCCGCCGCGTGCAACAGCCCGGGCAGACCGGCAAGAACACCGCCGGCGGCCAGACCCTGAACGAATCGGCGACGATTCAGCGTGACAGGTGTTCCTATGGGGGAAAAGCGTGCCGGCATGATGACTCCTGTAGGTTGACGACGTAGACTTCTGCGAGCCTTATCGTTTGGAGCCATCATTCTGAGCAGCCCAGGCCGTCAGTCAGCTGACCTGCGCATTACATCTTTGTCATCTACGCCCGAGGCCCGCCGGCACTGGCACACTGCGCGGGAAACGAACAGGAGCGTTGAACCATGAAGGTTTTGATCGTAGAAGACGAAACGAAGACGGGAGACTATCTGCGCCAAGGCCTGAGTGAAGCCGGATTTACTACCGATCTGGCGCGTAACGGCATGGACGGGCTGCATTTAGCACTCACCGGCGATCACGACCTGATCATCCTGGACGTCATGCTCCCCGGCCTCGACGGATGGCAGGTGCTCGAAACCGTACGGCGCAACGGCAAGGAAATGCCGGTACTGTTCCTGACGGCGAAAGATCAGGTTGAAGACCGTGTCAAAGGGTTAGAGCTTGGCGCCGACGACTACCTCGTCAAACCTTTCGCCTTTTCAGAGCTGCTGGCGCGGATTCGAACCCTCCTTCGACGGGGGCGTAACGGCACAGAGCCAACCACCTTGAGCCTGGCCGATCTTGAGCTCGATCTGCTTCGACGACGTGTCACGCGCGCCGGAAAACGCATCGAGCTGACCGCCAAGGAATTTGCCCTTCTCGAACTATTGCTGCGCCGCCACGGCGAAGTGCTGCCGCGTTCACTGATCGCCTCTCAGGTGTGGGACATGAACTTCGACAGCGACACCAATGTGATTGAAGTGGCGGTGCGCCGGCTACGCAACAAGGTCGACGAACCTTTCGAGCCCAAACTCATTCACACCGTCCGTGGCATGGGCTACGTCCTTGAAGCACCGGAGGTCGATTGAACACCAAGTGGTCGATCACGACCCGCCTCACCTCGTTGTTCGCGCTGGTGTCGAGCGGCGTGCTGCTTGCCTTCAGTGGGATCGTGATTTCCGCGATCGAAAAGCATTTCGTCGAACAAGACAAAGAAGCACTCCAAGGGAAAATCGTCCTGATTGAAAGCGCGGTACGACGCGTCAGCACCCCCGACGCACTCCCCGCTTTAAGCCAGCTACTCCACGACGCCTTTGTCGGCCATGACGACCTGGTCGTTTTGGCATTGACGCCCGACGGCAACACCCTGCATGCCTCGACTGGCGTCAGTTTCCCCATCGACAGAGTCCGCCATGCAGCGTCGACTCAGAGCGCCGACACCTTTGACTGGCACGAAGGCGAACAAATCTTTCGGGGGCTCGCGAAAACGATACCCAGCAACATTCCGGGCGCCGAACCCATGGTAGTCGCGGTAGCGATCGACATCGATCACCACGCAACCTTCATGGTTCGTTTTGAAAAAACGCTATCCGCGTTGGCAACGACTGCCGCACTCGCTTGCGGACTATTTGGTTGGTTCGTCGTACGCCGCGGACTCGCGCCACTTCGGCTGCTGAAAGAGCAGGCCTCGAATGTCACCGCCAGTCGCCTGGATACCCGGCTGCCCGAAACATCCATACCGGTTGAATTGACTGGCCTCGTTCAAACACTCAACCAGATGCTCGAACGCCTTCAGGATGCGTTCAACCGGCTATCAAACTTCTCGTCAGACCTCGCACATGAACTCCGAACGCCCGTCACCAACCTGACAACACAAACCCAGGTCGCGCTCTCCCAGCCACGCGACGCACAAGCATATCGAGAGACGCTTGCCTCGAATGCCGAAGAGTTCGAACGGCTATCACGCATGATTTCCGATATGCTGTTTCTAGCCAAGGCAGATCACGGCCTCATGCTGCCCTCGAGCGAAACCATAGAGCTCAAACAGGAAATTGAAGGGTTGCTCGACTTCTACGACGCCCTCGCCGAAGAGCGCCAAGTCACTTTGACGGTAGAAGGTCAAGGCCGCATCACCGGCGATCGGCTCATGTTGCGCCGGGCAATAAGCAACCTACTATCTAATGCACTACGACACACACCATCGGATGGTCGTATCACCGTTCGCATCCAAAGCACAGGCGCACGCACCCACCTCACCATTGAAAACACGGGTCAAGCTATCGCTGCCGAGGATATCCCCCACCTCTTCGATCGCTTTTATCGCGCAGACAAAGCCCGCACCCATTCCTCATCGGAAGGCACCGGCCTAGGCCTTGCAATTACAAAAGCCATTGTTTCAGCTCACAGAGGTAGCGTATCGGTGTCCTCAGACACCGGCCTAACACGGTTCGATCTCGTTTTTAACGAATGATCCCAATTGCTTGCGAACAAGCGAACGACATGCTTTCGCCGATATAGCGGCGGCAAACGACGCTTGGATTCAACCGGTGGATGCAACACACTAAAGACTGCGTAAGCAGGGGGAGTGTTGTAGATGAAGCAGAGACGCCGGATTTACTACACGGAAAGCCAGAAGGCGCTAATGTGGGAGCGTTGGCGGAAAGGCGAGTCGCTCCAACAGATTGCCCAGCTTTTCGATCGAGGTCATTCCTCCATTCAGGGGGTATTAGCCGCGACCGGTGGGATACAGCCGACGCCCAGATGTCGATCGCGCTTGGCGCTGTCGGTGGTCGAACGCGAAGAGATCTCGCGGGGACTGGTTGCGGGCTGTTCGGTCCGTTCGATCGCTACACACTTGGAACGTGCCCCTTCGACTATCAGCCGCGAAATCAACCGAAACGGCGGTCAGGGACGGTATCGGGCTAACCAGGCGGACCAAGCAGCCTGGGATCGGGCGCGTCGCCCCAAGATCTGTAGACTGGCTGAAAACCGAACGTTGGCACGCATCGTGGCAGCGAAGCTCCAATGGCTATGGTCACCTGAGCAGGTTGCTGGGTGGCTGAAACGTACTTACCCCCACGATGCGACTTTCCAAGTGTCACACGAGACCATCTACCGCAGCCTGTATATTCAAGCCCGAGGCGTCTTGAAGAAAGAGTTGTTGCAACATCTGCGGCGCACACGAGCAATGCGCCGCTCACGTCATCACACCCAAAAGTCAGATGATCGCCGCAGAATCCTAGACGCGGTATCGATCAGCGAGCGCCCTGCCATAGCGGAAGATCGGGCCGTGCCAGGGCACTGGGAAGGTGATCTACTGTGCGGAAATCGCAGTAGTCAGATTGCAACTCTCGTCGAACGTCAAACACGTTATTTGATGCTGGTAAAGGTCGCCAGCAAAGATGCCGAGACGTTCGCCAATGCGCTGATCAAGCATGCGCGCAAGCTGCCGCAGGAACTATACAAATCACTGACCTGGGATCGAGGCACCGAGATGGCCGGACACAAGCGCTTTACTGTGGCGACGGACATACAGGTCTATTTCTGCGACCCTCGGAGTCCTTGGCAGCGCGGGACCAATGAAAATACGAACGGGCTACTGCGGCAGTATTTTCCCAAGGGAACCGATGTTTCGACCTACTCGCAAGCCAAGCTCAATGCCATTGCTAGGAAACTGAATGAGCGGCCTAGGAAAACACTGGACTACGCAACACCCGCTGAACGATTTCACCAATCCGTTGCATCCACCGGTTGAATCCAAGGCGAGATAGCAGCCGTTCAGCTGAGTTGTAATCATCGGCTGACTTGGCCGACCTGCTGAAGTAGATCATCCAGTAGGTATCAGAGCGGAGCGGCCCGTCAAGCGGCTGGTTTGGAGAAGATGTGTCCGGCAGCTTCTGGCCGGGTGCGGACATTCAGGACGGTTCAGTTGAACAGCCCCGCCGGCCGAATAAGCGGTTACGCAAATCGATCGTTCGCATCAAACTCCCAGCCCCTCAGGCCAAAGAAAATACGGCCCAAAGCGCGGACTCATCCGGAACTCTCCGCCTGCTTCCTTGCCCTTGGCCGTCAGGTAGTGTTTGCCTTCCCGCATCTCCAATAGCCCTGCCGCCATCAATCGCTCAAGAAATTCCGCCGTCTTCATCCCCGATTTCTGCGCCAGTTTTGACGTCGTCAATTTGTCGGCTTTGTCCGAGTGCTCTTCCGACTCGGGTTTGTTTTCGGCTTCCGTCTTCTGATCGGCGCTGACGCGCTCCAGCGAGATGCGGACTTCGTCGCTGATGCGGATGATGCGCTGGGCTTCTTCGTAGGTTTCGCGATAGAGCTCGGCGTCGTCGGCGCGGCGTATCAGCACGCCCATCTCGTTGTTGTTCACCTGGCTGAACTCGTAGAGGTTCAGGCTGGTGATGATTGCCAGCTCTTCGTTCATGTAGCACTTGGCGTGCAGGTTCTTGCAGAAGCTGGTGCGGATGTAGGTTTGCTCTTTCAGCCAGTTGATCTCCTCCGGTTGAAGTTCGCTCTTGCCGTAGACGATGCGGACATCGATCTTGAGGCGGTTCTTGTCGGCGAGGAGCTCTTTCATCCTGTCGTTGAGTTTCAGGAACGGGCTGATCAGGATGAGGCGATCGGTTGCGTTCTTGATGAGCTCTTCGAGGAAGTAGTTCGTAGCACTGGTGTTCAGGAATTTGGCCATCGTGTTCAATGTCTGTAGTTGGAGCGGATCACTGGCAGCACGATGTGGCTGTGTGCTGGCCGCTCACGGCGACCTGTCGCAACACTCGAAAACTCTCGCATGCTGAGGGGGTGCCCGCACGGCATAGTATATTCGGTGGTGATGACTGTTTCGACAAATTCATCAAACGCTGTGGCGATTTTTGATGATCTCGCCTGACCATGAATGGCGCGCAATCTCGCGTGCGGCGTCGTCTGCATTGGAGGCCACATGGCGATCGAACTGAACAAGGACATCCGCGCCGAAGCGATTGCTTCAATCGAGCGCTATTTCCGCGAAAACATGGACGAGCCGATCGGCAACATCGCGGCGGGGGCGTTGCTGGGTTTCTTTCTGGAAGAGATTGGTCCGGCGATCTACAACAAGGGCGTGGCGGACGCGCAGGAGCGCTTGCAGATGCGGGTGATGGAGCTCGACATCGAGGTCCATGAAGAGGAATTTCAATACTGGCGAAAGCTTGAGCGCAAGGGGAAGGGGCGCAAGTAGGGGCACGCCAATCTGTGGAGTGCGCAGGGCGGTGACCGGGGTGGTTGCCGCCCTGCCGCTGCGTGCTTACTCGGGCTTGCGCGCGACCATGCCGATCAGTGCAGAGCGGCCCTTGTGGCCTTTGCCTTCATCAACGTCGTCCTCGTAGTCGACCAGTTCCTCGATCTCCCAGTCTGCAAACGCTTCGCGCAGGATGTCTTCGGTGTAGAGGTTTTCCTCCGCTGAGGGGCCACCGGTTTTGAACTCGAGCTGTTTGGGGGTGTAGCCCTGCAGCAGGATGCGCCCGCCGGGGCGGGTGAGGCGCTTCATGACCTCGAACTGTTTGTCGCGCCAGGCGGGGCCGACGAACTGGATGAAGATGCCGACGACCCAGTCGAAAGCGTTGTGCATGTCTTCCGGCGGCCAGCCGGGGGCGAGCATGTCGGCCTGAATGAAATTGACGTCGAGCTTGCGGCCGGCGGCCAGGTGGCGGGCCTTCTGGACGGCAACGGAGGAGATCTCGATGGCGGTGACTTCAAGCCCCTGTTCGGCCAGCCACACGGAGTTGCGGCCTTCGCCGTCGGCCACCGACAGCGCCGTGCGTCCGCTTTGCAGCAGGTCGAGCCGGTGGGCGAGGAAGCGGGTGGGCTCGGTACCGTACAGGTAGTCGTCACCAGCGTCACGGTAGCGGGCGCTCCAGATGGATTCCTGATTCATGGGTTCAACTCCTCGGTTGTCGTGGCGCTGCCGCTGGTGGCAGCAAGGGGACGGACGGGAAAGTCGGGTGAGGCGCGGCGTCAGCGCTCGGGCAGGGGGGACGCGTGGGAAAGCACTGCGACGGGCGTGCCGGCGCGGTCGAACATGCAGCGGGATCGATTGTCGCCAAGCCTGGCGCACATGACGGAACGACGTGGACGGGCCATGGAAAATCTCCACAGTGATGGAGGCAAACCTGAAAGACCGCTTGGCGGAGGTTTGGTTCGACCTTGCCCGTTGTGCGCTGCCGGTGGGCATCGGGCTCAACGTTCCTGCTAGCTTACGCTTCAATCGGGCGCGTGTACCGCATGACGTGGCGGTGCCGCGATCAGGGCCAGTCGGCAAAGCTGCGCTCGACTCTGGCATTGGTGTCGCTGCGGTTCTGGACGAAGCTGTTGCGGTAGCGTGCCGGTGTGCTGTTGGTGCGGATACGGAAGAAGCGGCTGAAGTGCGTGGCGTTGCGAAAGCCGAGATCTTCGGCGACCTGTTCGATGCTCAGGCCCGAGCGCACCAGTTGCTGACAGGCTTCATGCGCGAGACGGTCGTGCACGAGGTCGAGCGGCGTGCGCTTCAGCGTGCGCACGCAGATGTCGTGGAGGCGGTCGGGTGAGATATCCAGTGCTTCGGCGTACTGGGCGATGCGCCAGTGTTCGCGGAAGTGAAGCTCGACCATGTGACGGAAGCGCATCAGGATGGCGCCCTGGGTGCTGGTGGATTGCCTGCCGGCGGCTTCGAGGCCGGAGAGCCGCCAGCACTGGATCATGATCACGGCCAGCTGTGCCGTAAGAAAGCGCCACGAGCCGTCCTCGCTGCGCGCCAGCTCGCGTTCGATGGCGCGAAAAGCGTGCGTGACATCCTCGAACAGGTCGGCGTCCTGCACCGTGCTCGATACCACGGGGCGTTCGGCCATATAGCGCAGCGGCACTGATTCCGCGCCCTTGCCGATGGCATCCACCACAAACACATCGGAGAACGACATCACCAGCGCCGGTGTGCCGGCCGCGAGACGGATGAAGTGCTGGGGCCGGACGGAGAGGAGGACAAGCGCAGGGCCGTTGAGCTCGAGTTCGTCCTGACTGTCGGAGAGGACGGCGCGGCCGGTA
This sequence comes from Azoarcus sp., assembly GCA_023230755.1. Lineage (GTDB taxonomy): Bacteria > Pseudomonadota > Gammaproteobacteria > Burkholderiales > Rhodocyclaceae > Parazoarcus. The sequence continues at coordinate 14,414 of JALNWS010000037.1, read as the reverse complement.
CTCAACAGGATCAACGCGCGCGGCAGCCCGCCGCGTTCGCTCCACAGGGCGTGGCGACGGGTGCCGAGCCCGCTCGGGAAGCGGCGCAGTGACACGTTGGCCTCGATGTAGCGGCGGTAATGGGCGGTGTCGATTGCGGCGGCGGGTAACACGTCAGGCGGTCACAAAGGGTAATCCTGCGGCTGGGTCTGGATGCTGATCCAGCGCAGTTCGGTAAATTCGTCGATGGCTGGCTTGCCCCCGAAACGTCCCCAGCCACTGGCCTTGATGCCGCCGAAGGGAATCTGCGCTTCGTCCTGTACGGTGGGCCCGTTGATATGGCAGATCGCCGACTCAATGCGCTTGGCGATCTGGAAGGCCCGCAGGGTGTCACGTCCGAACACGGCCGCGGACAGCCCGTAGTCACTGTCGTTTGCGATCGAGATGGCCTCTTCGATATCGTCGAAACGCATGACCGCGGCGATGGGGCCGAAGGTTTCCTCGTGGTAGAGGCGCATCGTGGGGGTGACGTGGTCGACCAGGGTCGGCTGCACAATACTGCCGGCAATATCGCCGCCGACGATCAGCTCTGCGCCCTTGTTCACGGCATCGACCACCAGTTGGCGGATGCGCTCGGCCGCCTCGACGCTGATCATTGAGCCGAGCGGGCAACCGGAGGCGCCGGCAGTCAGGCTGCGGGCACGTTCCGCCAGGCGTGCGGTGAAGTCGTCGGCGATGCGGTGGTCGACCAGGATGCGCTCGGTCGACATGCAGATCTGTCCCTGGTTGAAGAACACGCCGAAAGCGGCTGCCTTGACGGCCTCGTCGATGTCCGCGTCATCAAGCACCAGCAGCGGAGCCTTGCCGCCCAGACCGAGCAGGCAGGGCTTGAGGTGGCGGGCGCAGAGCTCCGCCACCATGCGCCCGACGCGGGTCGAACCGGTGAAACTCACCCGCCGCACGGCGGGGTGGGCGATCAGCGCTTCGACGACGGCGCCGGAATCCGCCGGTGCGTTGAGCACGATGTTGCACACGCCTGGCGGAAAGCCGGCGTCGCGCAGCACCTCGCCGATCAGGCGGTGGGTCAGAGGTGAAAGCTCCGAGCCTTTGAGGACGACGGTGTTGCCGCACGCAAGCGGCATTGCGATGGCGCGAATGCCGAGCAGCACGGGCGCATTCCACGGTGCAAAGGCGAGGACCACGCCCGCGGGCTGGCGCACGATCATGGCAATCGAACCGGCGCGGTTGGAGGGAATGATCTCGCCCTGAACGTGGGTGACCATGGCCGCGGCCTCGCGCAGGATATCGGCCGCGAGCTGACAGTTGAAGCGCGCCCATGAAGTCGTGGTGCCGGTTTCGGCGGTGATCGCTTGTTCAAAACGATCAGCCCGTTCGATCAGCAGATCGGCGGCGGTGTGGAGCAGGGTCTGGCGCTGCGCGGGCAGCATTTCGCCCCACGGGGTGAATGCGGCGGCCGCGGCATCGACGGCGCTGGTGGCGTCGGCCACTGTGGCGGCGGCCGCGCGGGTGACGACTTCTCCGCTCACCGGGTTGCAGCAGTCGAAGGTGGCATTGCCGCTGGCGGCGACGTCGCAGTTGTTGATGAGCAGGGGGGCGTGCTGCATCTGTCTCCCGTTATGGTCGCGATACAGGCAGCACACCCCGTTCGGTGCGGTGCAGCGCAGGACCTGACGCTGCACCCGGCGACGGACTGGATCGTCGCTTACAGCGGCATGATCGCCTTGAACCAGAGCTTGTCACCGCCGAAGCGGTTTTCAACCCCGGTTTCACGCTGCCACTGACCGATGAAATGCACGCCTGATGCATTGGTATAGGTCACGCTCGGGCCGATCGCGAACACCTGCCCGCGCCGACCTTCGGACCAGACACCGGGGTTGGCGGCCAGGGTGTGGCCTTCGAGCTTGTCTTTATTGATCTGCGTCAGATAATACCCCGAAAGCCCGACCCCCCACGCGCCGAAGCGCTTGCCCACGAGGTAGTCGACGTGGAACTCGTCGCCCGAGGCGTATTCCATTTTTTCTGCGCCGGGCGCAAGGCGAAAGTCCTTGTTGCTCGACTTGATGTTGTACATGAACTTGGCGGACAGCTCCCAGCCGTCCTTGTTGAGGTAGCTCACCGCGAACAGCGGTTCGATGCTCCAGTAGTTGGCGCCGATGCTCTGCGTCGGGTCGCCTTCCTTGTAGCGGCCGGTGGGCAGGTTGATGCTCATGCCCGTGGCCCAGTGCCAGTTGTCCGCGTGCCACGAGATCACGAAAGGATCGAAGGTGGCGTCGCCGAGGCCGGCAACGGTGTTCGTGCTGCCCAGCGAGACCTTCTGTGACACCACCGGGAGGATGGCGTACCAGCCCCAGTTGCCGCCAAGAATCCTGTGCCCGGATACGTGCACCACGCGGAAGGCATTGAACCAGGCCTCTGCGCTTGCGCCGGACACCCGCTTGCCGTCGCCATTGCGCAGATCTCCGCTGTAATAGCCGAAGTAGTTGAGGTAGTAGGTTCCGGGTGGGGGCAGTGCGCCGGCGAGCCAGTTTTCGGCACCGTTGGGATACTGATCGGCGCCTTCCTTGGCGGTGGCGGTGGTGGCCAGGCAGGCGAGGGCGCAGACGGCGAGGCTGTGGCTGAGTTTTCTCATTTTCTGTCTCCATGGGTGTGGTGCGTCCGGTTGCGGCAGGCACAGGCGTGCGCCTGCCTGCCGTGGGGGCACGGCAGGCAGGGCGGTCTGCTGCTATCGGGAGGCGGCCGGCGGCCGCCGGACGGTCAGAAGGGGTAGGGGCGCGGCTTGTGCTGCAGCGTGATCCACTGTGCGCGGGTGAACTCCTCGATGGCCCATTCGCCATTGAAGCGGCCGAGGCCGGAGTTCTTCTCGCCGCCGAAGGGGGCGTTCGGCTGGTCGTCGACGGTCATGTCGTTGATGTGCGTCATGCCCGCCGTGATGCCGCGTGCAAAGCGCACACCACGTTCGAGATTGGCGGTGAACACCGCGCTCGACAGGCCGTACTCGGACTGGTTGGCGAGCTCCAGCGCGTGTGCTTCGTCACGTGCCTTGATGATGGGCAGCACCGGCCCGAAGGTCTCGTCGATGGCGATCGACCAGGTCGGATCGACATCGGCGAACACGTGCGGCGGCACGACGTTGCCCTTGACCTCGCCGCCCACGACCAGGCGGGCGCCATCTCGTTTGGCGCGCTCGATGCGTGCGACGACGTCATCGCGCTGCGTGGTATTGATCAGCGGGCCGACGACGGTGGCAGGGTCGGCAGGGTCACCGAAGCGCAGACCTTCGACGCGCTGCTGGACCTCAGCCACGAAGGCGTCGTACACCTTGGCGTCGACAATGGCGCGATTGGTGCTCATGCAGATCTGGCCTTGATGCAGGAAGCGTCCAACCACGGCGGCGTTGGCGGCCACGGCAACATCGGCATCGTCCAGCACGACGATCGGTGCGTTGCCACCGAGCTCGAGGGCGACGCGCTTGATATGGCGCCCGCCGGCGGCCAGGCGGCCGACGCCGCGGCCGACTTCGGTCGACCCGGTGAAGGAGATCAGGCTGGGGACGGGATGATCGACGAAGTGGTCGCCGATCTCGCTGCCGGCACCGATGACGACGCTGAGCAGGCCGCTGGGCAGGCCGGCCTCTTCGTAGATCTTGGCCAGCAGCAGGCCGCCGGTGATCGGCGTATCGCTGGCCGGCTTGACGACCACGGCGTTGCCGAGTGCCAGCGCCGGGGCGACCGAGCGCGCGGAGAGGTGGAAGGGGAAGTTCCACGGGCTGATTACGCCCACCACGCCCAGAGGCGAGCGATAGACGCGGCTCTCCTGGTCCGGAACGCCGGCGGCGAGGATGCGGCCCTCGACGCGGCTCGGGAAAGTGGCGGACTCCATCATGATGCGGCGTGCGCTGTCCCACTCGATCAGGGCCTTCAAGCGCGTGCTGCCGGATTCGCGCACGATCCATTCCTGCACTTCCGCGCCGCGAGCCAGAAGAATGTCGGCCGCGCGGCGGATCACCTCGGCGCGTTCGTCGGGCAGACGTGCAGCCCATTCACGCTGGGCACGGGCCGCAGCGGCATAGGCGTCGTCCACGTCGGCGACGTTGGCGAGCTGGATCTCGGTCAGCTGCTCGCCGTTGAAGGGGTTGGTGTCGGCGAGGCGGCGCTCGGAACGACCGGCGCGCCACTGACCGGCGATGGGCTGCTGGTCGAAACCGGTGTAGGCAACCGGCGGGCTGGTGTGTGTCATGAGATGGTTCTCCGTGCTCAGATGTTGATGCCGCACTTGCCCGGGGCAAGGATGCCGTTCGGGTCGAGGGCGCGCTTGATGGCGCGTTCCACATCGCGCTTGACGGTGCCGTAGGATTGCGCCACGCGCTCCTGGAAGGCGGTATTGACGCGATATACCGCGTAGCCGTGCTTTTCGAACTCATCGAGCAGTTCGCTGAAGCAGGCATTGGCGCGTGCGGTTTCCTCTTCGCTGCTGCGGTCGAACAGTACGTCGATGACATGGTGCATGTCGCGCCAGCCGACGATGAACTCGCCGACATAGTCCAGACCATGCTTGTTGAGAATGGTTTTCGCCATCGCCATCTGCTTTTCGCACTCGCTGCCGCGGGCCTGGCTGACGGGAGCGAACCACATCGAGCCGCCGCCGCCGCGCCAGTTGTAGAGCCCGAACTCCTGCAGGTTCGGCACGCCCGACATCAGTTCAGAGCGATATTTGAAGGGTTGGGTGTCGCCCGCTTCTTCCTTGGTGATCACGCGGCCCTTGCCGGACTTTGCCACCACGTCGGTGACGATCTTCCAGTTGACCTCGACCTGTTCCGGGGTGCCGTACAGCGCGGCATAGACGTTCCAGGCCCCGAGGTGCTTGTCCTTCTGGATCTGCTTGAGCACCGAGTCGGGGGTGGCGCCGGGGGTGGTGATGTAGTCGGAACGGCGGGTGTTGCAGGTGGCGGCTTCCCACAGGGTGCCTGCAATCACGACCGAGTTCGGGATGATCTGGGCGATGCGCAGCGGGCGCAGCATCTCGACGATCTCGGAGATGTCCGATTCTTCGTCGAACTGGATCTCGAACGGCTTGAACACCGGCGGCTTGGGCATCAGCCAGAAGCCCATCTTGGTGCAGATGCCGTAGTTGGACTGGGTGAACATGCCGTCCAGGGTCGGTCCGTAGCCCCATTTGAAGACCTGCCAGGCCTTGTCGCCCTTGACGCCGCCCATGCCGGTGCGCAGCACTTCGCCGTTGGCGAGCACGATCTCCATGCCGCACTGCATCAGGAAGTGCTCGCCGTAGGGCGTGTAGCCAACGCCGCGGTCCATGGTGTTGCCCAGCGGGCCGGCGATGGCCGACGGTGCCGAGAAGGACAGCATCAGTGGCAGCTTGTTCTCTTCGATGTAGTCATACAGCTGCTGATAGGTCACGCCCGGTTCCACGAGCGCGGTGCACAGCTCGGGGTCGACGTGGATGATCTTGTTCATCAGGCGCAGGTCGAGAATGACCTGGCCGCGCGCCACCGGGGCGGCCGAGCCGTAGCCGAAATTGCGCCCGGTCGAGATCGTCCAGATGGGGATCTTGTAGGTGTTGCAGACCTTGACGATGGCCTGAATCTGTTCGACGGTGGTTGCCAGCAGTACGGCAGAGGCGGCGTGCTTGTCGGTTTCGACCGCCAGCATGATCTTGCTGTAGGGCTGGAGCTTGTCGCCGGCGGTCAGCACCTTGTCGGCTCCCAGAATGGCGGTGAATTCCTTGACGGCGGCATCGAAGTCGCTCTCGGAAACGTCCTTCGGCAGGATGGTGTACTTGGTCATGGTGGCTCCGTTCAGATGACGCAGGTGAAGGACATGTAGGAGATCCCGTCCGGCACGTAGGCGGCACCGGCCGCGCCGTCGTCGGCGGCACCGGCGAGCAGGGCTGCAGGGCTCAATGCCTGGGCCACGGCCAGCTCGCCGATGTGTGCGGCCCAGGCTGCGGCGTTGGCTTCGTGCGCGAGGCGGTGGTGGGTCATGGCCACTACGGTGGCGTTCTTGCTGCGCATGTGGCCGAGCACCAGCATGGCCGTGGCCGAATCGGTGAGGCCGACAATGGTGGTGGGCCTGCCGTCACTGGCGACTGTCAGCGCGGCGATCGCCGCAGAATCCAGCTTGCCGATGCTTTGTGTTGGCGCCACCGTCGCCGCCGAACGCTCACTTGCCGTGATGACGCCGCGCACGAAGGCGGCATCGAGTGGCAGGCCAGCGATGACGGGTAGCACCCGTGCCGTCCCTGAGGCAGCGGCGCCGGTGCGGTGCAGCCCGGCCGCAGACGCGGGCACGCTTGCTGCTGCGGGGATCGCAACGCTTGCTGCGGCGATGGATTTCAGTACTTCGCGTCGCATACTGTTCATGGCTTTGATCTCCATCAAGGCTTGACCTTGGTCTTCGACAGATACTCCGCAACGGCCTGCAGGGTCTCGTCATCGACGTCAGATATACGGAAAGCCGGCATGGCGCCCCGGCCCAAACGGGCCATGGTGGTGAAAAAGATGGGCGGCAGGTCGCGGCCGAGCAGCACGGGGCCGATGCCGGTTTCATGGCAGCGCGAACAGACCTTCTCGTAGAAGTGACGACCCTTGTCGTCAGGTGCGGCAGATCCGGCTGCGTACACGGATGCGCTGAGGCCGAGCGTCAGCAACATGGCTGTGCAGGCGGCGCGCAGCGCAGTGGTCGGGTTGAAAATCGTCAAGGTTTTCTCCTCGGTTCAGGGGTGGCACAAGCAGCGGCCAGCAGACGGTCGCAGCCCGGCCGGCCAGACATGGTTCTTTTTGTATTCGAAAACACCTGAGGGTGTTTGGCGGGACAGGGACTGCGTGGCGCGGTTTGGATGCCACGATCTCCCGTTGGCTGCGGATCCCGCAGCGGAAGGTCCCGGATGGCAGGCAATGTTTTTGACTGAGCCTGCTGGAATACCACTCTATCGTTCGCCCCAAGGGCAAACAATATCGGTTTCTGGGTTAGTTTGATCGCTTTCTGGTGCGAGGGCGCCGGCTGCGTTTCGTGCTCGTGACCGGTCGGATCTGCGCAGGCTGCGCTGAGCGCCAGGCGATGACCGCGCCCGATGATTGCCGGCAGCTTCCAGCCTCATGATAGACCCTGGTCCCGACCTTTCCGATGATCACCGCAAGCGCTTTGCGTCGGCTAGGGCCATTCTCTTGGGGTTCGGCCTGCCTGCACAGGGGCTGCAGCGGGTGTCCTTTCCGGTGACACAGTCCTTGGCCGCGAGCATGTTTGCGCCTGCCAGGACGAAAGCCCGTTTGGGTGTGTTGCCGCAGGCAGCAGTGGTTGCGCGAGGATGCCAGGAAGCATCCTGCGGCTCGTGAGGCGGTAATACGCGGCCGGCGGAGTCAGCGGGTGTTGCGGCCAATGGCGTTGGCCAGATTGCACACGGCGACACCGACGCCCTCGAGCATGTCACGGGTGCGGTCGTCGGCGATGCTGCCATCGGCACCGAGCACTTTGTTGGCAGCAGGAACGGCGGCTTGCTCGGGGACGACGATCAGGCCCAGATTCGACAGATACAGCCGTGCATGCTGCATCGCGCGGATGCCGCCCAGCGCGCCGGGCGAGGCGGTGATCAGGCCGGCAGGTTTGCCGCGCAGGTGAACGGTGCCGGGGCGACCGCTCGCGTCGGGCAGCGGACGCGACACCCAGTCGAGGGTGTTCTTCAGCAGCGGGGTGAAGAAGCCGTTGTATTCAGGGGTGGCGACGATGACGCCGTCGTGCTCGGCAAACAGGCGCTGCAGGCGGGCCGCCGCTTCGGGCAATCCCGCGCTGGCTTCGAGATCGCCGTCGTAGAGCGGCATGACGAAGTCGCGCGGTTCGACGAAGGTGACATCGGCACCGGCATTCTTCGCCCCCTTGATGGCCACCGCGAGGGCGAGACGATTGAAGGAATCCTGGCGGGCGCTGCCGCAGAGTGCGAGAAGGCGAGTGCGGGTCATGTTTATTCCTGGCTGATGGGGCGGGTGAGTGACTGCACGCCGCAACCATGGGTCAGCCACAGGTGCGACACGCTTGGGTCGATGTCATGCTTTCGTGCCGCGCGTTGTGCCCGGCTTCGGTGAATAGTACTGGCACGGCGTGCCTGACGCAGCCAGCACTTCGCGCCACGGCGCATTACGGCTCTTGAAGTGCAGGGCGTGACACCCGTAGGGCAGTGCCGTGTCGTGGGTGATGAAGTAGTGGGCGCAGCGGATGCACTGTCTGTCGTGCGAAGGGTTGTCCATGTACGGCGTGTGCGAGTCGAGTGCGATAAGTGCGTTGTATTGGGATCTGCTTCATCCGTCAATTCGAGGCGCGCCGGGTGTGCATTCCGCTTTTCCAGCGAGCGTCCAGCGCCCGGCGCATCGGAATCGAGGCCGGCCGGGCCCTGCATCCATGCGCCCGATCCGCGGTGGGCATAACATTGCCCCATGTGCGCCAACTACAGACCCGCCAGCAGGGACGAGCTGTCCGCCTTTCCGCTGCCGCCGCCAGACTTCCCCTATGGCGAGGCCTACCCTGGCTCGATCGTGCCGATTGTCAGCAACTTCGCCCCGCGGGAGTGGGTGCCGGCATGCTTTGGCCTGGTGCCGGGGTGGGCGAAAGACGCCAGGATCGTGCGGTCAACCTACAACGCGCGGGCTGAAACCGTTGGCGAAAAACCCTCTTTCAGGGACGCGTGGCGGCATGGGCAACTGTGCATCATCCCTGCAAGCGAAATCTATGAACCGTGCTACGAATCCGGCAAGGCCGTCCGTTGGCGGATCGCCAGGGCGGACGGCAAACCCATGGGCATTGCCGGAATCTGGGTGCAGCGCGAGGAGGCGGGCGAGTTGCCAAAGTGGTCAATGTCGATGCTCACCATCAATGCAGATAACGACCCGGTCATGCAGCGGTTTCACAAGCCCGAAGACGAGAAACGCTCGGTGGTGATCCTGCCCGATGATCTGTGGGGGAACTGGCTACGCGCCAAATCCGAACAGGACGCGCGGGAGATGCTGCGTCTTTATCCGGCTGATGCGCTGAGTGTGGAAGCGTCGCCCCGGTAGCGGGCTGGATGGCCGCTACCTGTCACGCAGTCTGAGGGCTGCTGTTCGCGGGATCGGGCGATCGGGCGCGCGCATGGATCAATTGGTCAAGCCGTCCGGGAATGCGTAGAGTGGTGCTTAGCAAGTCAGGCGGTGCAGTCGGTTGCTCTGGTGTGCTGCTTGCCTTTCTCAGAAAAGAACACTCCAAATTGAAAGGGAGGAACCCATGGCCGAGTCTGCTGGCGTCAAGTTCACATCCGCGCTGATTTCCGTCGCGCTGATCCTGATCATCTGGTTCGTGATACCCGTACCCGAGGGTGTCGATCCGAACGCGTGGCATTTGCTGGCGCTCTTTGTCGGCACCATCACGGCGATTATCGGCAAGGCGATGCCGATCGGTGCGATCGCGATCGTTGCAATCATGCTCGTGGCAATTACCGGCGTCACCAGCCCGAAACCGGGTGATGCGCTCAAGGATGCACTGAGCGGGTTTTCCAACAGTCTGATCTGGCTGATTGGCATCGCGATCATGATCTCTCGCGGTCTCTCCAAGTCGGGGCTGGGATCGCGTATCGCCTACTGGTTCATTTCCGTCTTTGGCAAGAAGACCCTGGGCATCGGCTATGCACTCGCCGCGTCGGAGGCCCTGATCGCCCCGGTGACACCAAGCAACACGGCCCGCGGCGGGGGCATCATCCATCCGATCATGCGGCCGATTGCAGCAGGGTTCGGCTCCGATCCGGAGCAGGGCACCGAGAAGAAGATGGGGCGCTTCCTCGCGCTCGTTAACTACAACACCAACCCCATCACTTCGGCGATGTTCATCACCGCAACTGCACCGAATCCGCTTGTGGTCAAGCTGATCTCGGACGCCACCGGTGCCGGGATCAGCATCACCTGGGGACAATGGGCCCTGGCGGCGCTGGTGCCCGGCATCATTGCGCTGATCGTGATGCCACTGGTCGTCTATTTCATGTGCCCGCCTGAGCTCAAGGAAACGCCGGAGGCCCCGAAGTTCGCGAGAGAGAAACTCACCGAGATGGGGCCGCTGAATCGCAACGAGATGATCATGATCGGCGTGTTCACGCTGTTGCTGGCGCTGTGGGCGGGCGTTCCCGCGATGATCTTTGGCGCGGCTTACGCGCTCGATGCGACGACAGTGGCGTTTCTTGGACTGTCGATCCTGCTGGTGACCAGCGTGCTCACCTGGAACGACGTCCTTACGGAGAAAGGGGCCTGGGACACCATCGTCTGGTTTGCTGCACTGGTGATGATGGCGAGCTTCCTCGGCAAACTCGGCCTTATCCAGTGGTTCTCGGAGCAGATTCAGGGCGCGATTGAAAGCACGGGCATCGGCTGGGTCGGGGCGACCCTGCTGCTGGTGGGCGTCTATTTCTACGCGCACTACTTTTTCGCGAGCACCACCGCACATATCACCGCCATGTTTGGCGCTTTCTTCACCGCAGGCATCGCACTTGGGGCGCCGCCGATGTATCTCGCGCTCCTGATGGCCGGCGCGTCCTCGCTGATGATGTCGCTGACTCACTACGGTACCGGCACAGCACCCATCATCTTCGCCTCAGGCTATGTCACGCTCAAGGAGTGGTGGCAGGTGGGCTTTGTGGTGAGCGTGGTCAATCTCACCATCTGGGTCGTCATCGGCGGCCTGTGGTGGAAACTCCTGGGCTACTGGTAGTCGCAATGCGGCGCCGGCGGTGAATCCGCTGCTGCGCCACGCGGCGTAACGCCGCCTTGAGTCGGCGGATCTCATCTGCGCGACTGTCGCTCGGCGCCCCCATTACCGGGGAGGCGCCGAGAACCATTTGCTCCACCCGCAAAGACGGTGCGTGCTCATCCCGCGCCGCACAGTGACCCCGGCACCGGCATGGTCGCGTTCAGTGATGTGCCGGGCTGCTGCGCCGCAACCCTTCCGTGTAACGCCCCTGCGACTTCTTCGCCTCCATTGGTACGTCTGTTGCACCTCGGATGTGAGGCTGCTGGGTGTCCAGGCAACCGCGGGGAAAGCCGGATCGTCTGCGACAGGCAACCACAAGGGGAGGGCGGCCACGGGGCGGCGGACGCAGACAACGTGCTCTTTAGATAAAGTTTTAATTTACCTCGTGCAAATTAAGATTGGCTTTTTATTTTTCCTCTCCATATCCAGAATCGCCCCATGGCTGATCGCTGCCGAGTTCGCTGGTGATCCTTCAGCTGATTCCTGCAGACATCACAAATCTGAATCTGAATGCTTGGCTAGGTGGGTTAGAGATGACGAAAACTCTTGCGGTAAGCGTGTGGCGAGGTAAGGAGGAGGGCGGCTTCGTAAGCTATGAAGTTCCCCGTCGTGACAATCAGACTGTTCTTGACGTGATTACGCATATTCAACGCAATGTCGATCACACATTGGCGTACCGCTTTGCGTGCCGGGTGGGGATGTGTGGCTCGTGCGCGATGACGGTCAATGGCAAGGCCAGGTGGACCTGCCGCACACACGTGTCGCAGGTCGCAGAAAACGGAAAGCTTGAACTCGCGCCCTTGGCGAACCTGCCGATCGTCAAGGATCTGGTGACCGACATGCGCGACTTCTTCGACAAGTGGGCACGCGGCCTGGGTCAGTTCAAGGGTAGTCGGACGCGCAAGGACGAATTTGAAAAGGTCCGGCCCGACTCGAAAGCCAGAATGGCCGCGGATGCCGGAATCGAGTGCATTGGCTGCGGTGTCTGCTACGCCTCCTGCGATGTGGTGAGCTGGCGGCCTGATTATCTCGGCCCTGCGGCGCTGAACCGTGCATGGACGCTCGTCAACGACCAGCGTGACACGCAGTTGGTGGAACGGATGAAAGCAGTCGCGGGCGATGCGGGTTGCCACTCCTGTCATACCCAGGGTTCGTGCACCGAGCGCTGCCCCAAGCAGTTGGCGCCGACAGCCGGCATCGCAGGCCTGAAACGGCAATTGATGACTACACCTGCCGGAGGTAAGTGATGACGCATGCCGAGACGAAAAGGCAGCTGTGGTATGTCCAGCGCATCAGCGCGATGGTGCTTGCGTGCTGTGTGGTGGCTCACCTGGCAATCATGATTTACGCCGTGAGAGGCGGTCTGAGCGGCGCCGAGATTCTGGCGCGCACTCAGGGCAGCTGGCTGTTCGGTGCCTTCTATGCGGTGTTCGTCCTTGGCTGCGCCGCACACGTGCCGATCGGCGTGACCAACATTGCTGAAGAGTGGTTTGGCGTTCGGGGGTTCAAGTCGACATTGATCGCGCAGCTATTCACCTGGGGAATCCTGATCCTCGGCCTGCGCGCTGTATGGGGAGTGATCGCATCATGAAGCGAACGAATGATTCACGCGCGCGCAACCATGCCGCGTACTGGGCTTTCCTGATGCACCGCGTGTCGGGGCTGGCGCTGGCGCTGTTCCTGCCCGTGCATTTCTGGGCGCTCGGACAGGCGATCAAGGGGACGGCCGCGCTGGATGGTTTTCTGCAGTTCGCCGATCAGCCCCTGTTCAAGTTCGCCGAATGGGGGCTCGTCGTGCTCCTGTCCCTGCACATGATGTGCGGCGTGCGTTTGCTGCTGATCGAATTCAGACCGTGGACGGGATTGCGCAAGAACTGGATCACCGGCGCAGTGGGTTTCAGCCTCGCAACGGGTATGGCTTTCGGGCTGGCGTTGATTCGCTAGGCCCCAGATAAGAAGACAGGAGAAGACACGCTATGAAAGTTGATTTGAACACCGTTGAAGAGGTTTCAAAGGAGCTCTATATCCGGGCGCTGAAGCTGCTGCCGCCAGATATCAAGGATGGATTCACCCAGCTTGCCGCGACTGAAACCGGGGCGACGGCCAAGAATGTGCTCGCGACCATCATGACCAATATCGAGGTCGCCGAGAACACCAACAACATGCTGTGTCAGGACACTGGCGTGCCGATCTACTACGTAACGATCGGCGACGAGGTGGACGTTGGCGGCCATGCGCTGATGCAGGCCATTCGCAGAGGCTGCGAACGTGCAACCCGCGAGCACCCGCTGCGCTCGTCAGTGGTGCATCCCCTGACGCGAAAGAACAATCACTCCTCGTGCGGCATCGAGGTGCCGGTGATTCACGTCGATTATTCGGACACCCCGGATGAGCTGACCATCAAGATGGTGCCCAAGGGCAGCGGGTCGGAGAACAACTCCTTCCTGAAGATGGCCATCCCTGCCGAGGGCATCGATGCGATCAAGGCCTTCGTCGTTGACTGCGCGATCAATGCTGGCGGCAAGACCTGTCCGCCGACCATCGTTGGCGTTGGGCTCGGCGGCACCTCGGATCTGTGTGTCGCCCTCGCCAAGCGGGCCTCAACCCGCCAGCTTGGCACCGTCTGCGCCGACCCCGAAGGCGCGAAGCTGGAGGCCGAGCTGTCTGCGGCAATCAACCGGCTCGGCGTCGGCCCGCAGGGGCTCGGCGGCGACTCGACGGCATTCGCCGTGCATATCGAGCTCGCGCATACGCACATCACGATGAACCCGATCGCAGTCAATATGCAGTGCCACTCCGCTCGCCGCGCAAAGGCAACTTTCTCGCCGGCAGGCGTCACTTACGGATTCTGATCATGGCCCACTACGAACTCGAGACGCCGGTGAGCGAGGCGCAGATTCGCCAGCTTCGCGTGAACGACACCGTTACCCTGCACACAACTCTTTTCGGCATCCGTGATGCCACGCAGATTCACCTCTTCGATCACGGTCGCAGCACTCGATTTGATCTGTCGGGCCACGCCGTCATCCATACCGCACCCAACGTGCGCAAGGTCGAACCGAGCACGGAATACCCGGCGGGTTATGCGCCGGTGTGTATCGGCACGACGACCTCGGATCGCATGGAGCGCTTTACCCGCCCACTGATGACGCAATACGGCGTGCGCATGATCGTCGGCAAGGGCGGCATGCGCGATGGTTCGCTAGCCGCGTTTCAGGAACTGGGCGGCGTCTACCTGGCGATCGTTGGCGGCACGGCTGCGCTGGAGACAACCTGGATCGAGCAGATCGAGGATGTCGACCTCGACGATCTGAATCCGGAATCGCTGTGGAAATTCCGCATCCGGAATTTCGGGCCGCTGCTCGTGGCAATGGACAGCCACGGAAACAGCCTCTACGACGTTGTCCGAAGCGATGTGGAACGCAACCGTGCCAGCGCGCTGGCCAGCCTGGGAGTGCACTCGTCATGAGCCTCAAGAGAGTTTCCACCGATATCCTGATTCTCGGCTCCGGCGGTGCCGGGCTGTTTGCAGCCCTGCACGCGCATCAGCAGGCGCCGGAGCTGTCGATTACCGTCGCGGTCAAGGGCTTGCTTGGCAAATGCGGCTGCACGCGCATGGTGCAGGGCGGCTACAACGTCGCG
>JALNWS010000036.1 GCA_023230755.1 Azoarcus sp. | reverse complement strand
GCGCTGGACGCTGCCCGCAACGGTGTAAAGGCGGTGCACATCATCGACGGCCGCGTAGAACACTGCCTGCTGCTGGAAATCCTCACCGATCACGGGGTGGGGACGATGATCAAGAGCAAGTGAAGCAAGATGGCCGGCCCACCCGGCCGGCCATCACAAAATACGTCGCGATGGCCTGAGTCATATTACAGAGCCTAGCGCCCCAGTCCGGACCCTCTCGCTCAGCCCCCTCCCAACACCCCCCGCTCAGTCAACGCCCGAATCACGGCATCCGCGGCCTCGGCTGGAGTCATGACAGAGGTATCGAGACGAATCTCGGGGTTCTCTGGCACCTCGTAGGGAGAGTCGATTCCGGTAAAGTTCTTCAGGTCTCCGCTTCGGGCTTTCTTGTAGAGCCCCTTGACATCACGTTGCTCGACGACGTGCAGCGGCGCATCGACGAATACCTCCAGAAACTCCGCTTCGAGCACCAGTCCGCGTGCCATTTTGCGTTCTGCCCGGAAAGGGGAAATGAAGGCCGTCAACACCACCAGTCCGGCGTCCACCATCAGCCGCGCGACCTCTGCGACCCTGCGAATATTCTCCACCCGGTCAGCATCGGTGAAACCGAGATCCTTGTTCAGGCCATGTCTCACGTTATCGCCATCAAGCAGGTAAGTGTGCTTGCCAGCAGCCAGCAAGCGCTGCTCGACCAAATTCGCAACGGTTGATTTGCCTGCGCCGGACAAGCCAGTGAACCAGAGCACACAAGGCGTCTGCCCTTTGATTGAAGCCCGGGCGGCCTTATCAACGTCGACATGTTGCAGGTGGATGTTGTGCGAACGACGAAGCGCGAAATGGATCAGGCCGGCGCCAACGGTACCATTGCCTAAGCGATCGATGAGGATGAAACCACCGGTATCCCGATTCTCCACGTAGGGATCGAAAGGAATGACCCGGTCCAGACTGATGTTGCACACGCCGATGGCATTGAGCTCGAGTTTTTTAGCTGCAACGTGCTCAAGCGTATTGACGTTGACCTGGTACTTGATGTCGGTCACCGTGGCGGCGACCGTGCGTGCACCGATCTTCAACAGATAGGGGCGCCCAGCAAGAAGTGGCTCCTCACTCATCCACACGATCACGGCTTCGAACTGATCCGCCGTGGCAGCCGGTTCGAGTGCATTCGAAATCATGTCGCCACGCGATATGTCGATCTCGTCGGCCAGCGTCAGCGTAATCGACTGCCCGACAACAGCTTCGTCGAGATCGCCGTCACGCGTGACGATTCGCTCCACCGTGCTCTCCTTGCCAGAAGGCTGGACTCTTACCCGGTCGCCCGGGCGAATGCTGCCACCGGCAACCATCCCGGCAAAGCCCCTGAAGTCGAGATCGGGCCGGTTGACCCACTGTACAGGCAAGCGGAACGCAGCCTGTTGCATGCGCATCTCGTCGATCTCGACCGTCTCCAGATAAGCCATCAGCGTCGGGCCGTGATACCAGGGCGTACGCTCACTCGGTGCCGTAATGTTGTCACCCTTGACTGCAGACATCGGGATGAAAGTCACATCCTGCAGGCCAATCTGACGCGCAAAGCTGAGGTAATCCTCGACAATTCGCGAAAATACCGGCTCGGCGTAGTCCACCAGATCCATCTTGTTGATCGCCACCACCACATGCCGGATGCCGATCAGGGACACCAGGTAGCTGTGTCTCCGCGTCTGCGTCAGCACGCCCTTGCGTGCATCGACCATGACAATGGCGGCATCGGCCGTCGACGCCCCGGTCACCATGTTGCGGGTGTATTGCTCATGCCCTGGCGTATCGGCAACGATAAACTTACGCCGGTCCGTCGAGAAGAAGCGGTAGGCCACATCAATCGTAATGCCCTGCTCACGCTCTGCGGCTAATCCATCAACGAGCAGCGCAAAATCGATCGCCTCACCCTGAGTGCCCCACTTCTTCGAGTCAGCTTCGATGGCAGCGAGTTGATCCTCAAAGAGCATCTTCGACTCGTAAAGCAGTCGGCCAATGAGCGAACTCTTGCCATCGTCAACGCTGCCGCATGTAATGAAGCGCAGCAGGCTCTTGTGCTCGTGATTTTTCAGATACTGATCGATATCAGTGGCGATAAGGTCCGAGACGTGGGCCATCAGAAATATCCTTCCTGCTTTTTCTTTTCCATTGAGGCGGCGGAATCATGATCGATAACCCGCCCCTGGCGTTCCGAACTGCGGGTCAGGAGCATCTCCTGGATGATCGCGGGGAGTGTGTCTGCTGACGACTCGATCGCCCCTGTGAGCGGATAGCAGCCAAGCGTACGGAAACGAACCTTGCGCATCTGCGGCACCTCTCCAGGCCGAAGTGGCATACGTTCGTCGTCTACCATGATCAGACTGCCGTCGCGTTCAACGACCGGTCGTTCCGCTGCGAAGTAGAGCGGGACAATAGGCACCTTTTCCAGATGGATGTATTGCCAGATATCGAGTTCCGTCCAGTTCGAGATCGGAAACACCCGGATCGACTCGCCTTTGCGCTTGCGCGTGTTGTATAGCTTCCATAACTCCGGACGCTGACTCTTTGGATCCCACCGGTGCTGATCGCTGCGGAACGAGAAGATGCGCTCCTTGGCGCGCGATTTCTCTTCATCACGCCGTGCGCCGCCGAACGCAACATCAAAACCATATTTATCAAGGGCCTGCTTCAGGCCTTCGGTCTTCATGATGTCAGTGTGAATTGCCGACCCGTGGGTAAACGGATTGATGTCTTTCTCAATCCCCTCCGGATTGACATGCACGAGCAAGCGAAAGCCGAGTTCGCTCACCATCCGGTCGCGGAACGCATACATGTCCCGGAACTTCCACCGCGTATCGACGTGGAGCAGCGGAAACGGGGGCATGGCAGGGTAAAAGGCCTTCATGGCCAGATGCAGCATTACGGCGCTGTCCTTGCCAATGGAGTAGAGCATCACCGGATTGTCAGCCTCGGCAACCACCTCTCGCATGATGTGGATACTCTCTGCCTCCAGTCGCTGCAAGTGGGTCAGGGTCATCTTTGATCTCTGTAAAAAAGTAAAGCCGGCAGGGTCCTGTGACCACGCCTATTCGCATGAACGCCACATGACTTGCTCCCCAACCGGAAATAAGTCATGAACATTAGTCACTAAACCCGCTCTCGACTGCATCGAATATAAAAGTAATCGTTAAAATACAGCATGCTTTTTCTCACATCGGATGCACGAACATGACATTTTCAGAGCGCCTGGCGATTATCGAGCACCTGATCCCCCTTATCCGCTCGGCCGGCGAGCTTGTCATGGATGTGTATGGCACTGACTTCGTCGTGCGTGACAAGAACGATGCGTCCCCCGTCACCGAAGCGGACGAGCGCGCTGAAGCCCTCATACTACCGGCCCTGCGCACACTGCTCCCCGGGGTGCCAATCGTTGCAGAAGAGGCCGCAGCGGCTGGCGACATCCCGGACGTAGGCAAACTGTTCTGGCTGGTGGATCCGCTTGATGGCACCAAGGAGTTCATTAGCCGGAATGGCGAGTTTACAATCAACATTGCCTTGATCGAGGATGGCGTTCCCACTCTGGGCGTTGTGTTCGCGCCTGCGCTTGACCGCCTGTTTGCGGGCGCAATCGGAAACAGCGCTTTCGTCGAGGACAACATGGGCCGCCGCAACATTAGCGCGCGCTCCGTACCTCCCGAGGGACTAACCGTCGTCGCCAGTCGCTCACACGGAGACACAAGTGCGCTCGACACGTTCCTGGCCGGACGGTCTGTTGCCAACATGCGCAACGCAGGTTCCTCACTCAAACTCTGCCTCATTGCGGCTGGCGAAGCGGACCTTTATCCGCGCCTGGGCCGCACAATGGAATGGGACATTGCGGCAGGGCACGCCGTTCTTTCTGCCGCCGGCGGCGGCGTCACGACGCTTGACGGCAAGGCACTTGCCTACGGCAAACCCGGCTTTGACAACCCTCATTTTGTTGCCCACGGCATGAACGAAAAAGCATTGGTACCCTGAGCCGATGACAGCGTATCTGGTTCTGGGCTCGATAGTGGCCCTGCTTGCCCTCCTCGTTCACGGACGGGTCAGTCCAGCAGTTCTATTTTCTGCCTGGGCTGGTGGTTTTACCTTGCTCGGCCTCAGCAGCCAGCAAGATCTTCTGTCGAGTTTTTCAAACCCTGCACTGGCAACGCTCATTCTGTTGCTCCTGGTCTCGCTCGCTCTCGAACGATCAGCATTGCTTGACCGTCTGTCTGGCTCGCTGCTTAAGGGGCGGGCTGACCTTGCAACTTTCCGGTTGAGTACGTTTACAACCGTGCTTTCCGCTTTCATGAATAACACGGCTGTTGTCGGCGCTTTGCTCGGCATGGTGTCACGACAGCGTCTGCAGCCTCCGTCACGCTTGCTGCTTCCCTTGTCATACGCCTCAATCTTTGGCGGCATTACCACCCTGGTCGGCACATCAACCAATCTTGTCGTCAACTCGTTCGCGGTCGAAGCGGGTCTGCCGGCGTTGCAGATGTTTCAGTTTTCCATAGTCGGGGTGCCGGTTGCACTGATGTGTCTGCTCGTACTGACGTTTAGCGCCCGGCTCTTACCAAAAAACGCGGCAAAAGCGAACGAAGCGGGCACGGCCTACTTTCTCGAAGCACGCGTCGCACAGGGGTCGCCACTGGCAGGACGCACCATCGAACAGAACCAGATGCGTAATCTCGAAGGCATCTTCCTGCTCGAGATCGAACGCAAAGGCCAGCTCATCTCGCCAGTCGCCCCTAATGAAGTCCTTGCAGAGGGTGACGTCCTTTTTTTCACCGGCGACATTCACAAGGTACAGGCATTACAGCGCTTTCAAGGGCTGCATGTATTCGGTGCGCGGGCTGACGCCTTATTGAAGTCCAATCTTGTCGAAGTCGTCATTTCCAACCAGTCTGAACTCGCGAATCGTACCCTGCGTGATGTCGACTTTCGGACCATGTTCGACGCCGGAGTCGTCGGTATCCGCCGCGGAGACAAAAGGCTCACCGGACAACTCGGTCGCATTCCCCTGCGGATCGGAGACAGCCTGCTACTTGCAGCGGGGCCGGATTTTCTGCAGCACCGCAACCTCGACCGAAATTTCCATGTCCTCAACGGAACGGTGATAAGGCCCAAACTGACACCACTCCAAAGCACGATAGCGCTATCGGGCTTTGCCTGCGCAATTCTGCTCTCGGCGCTGGGATGGGTGCCCCTGTTCAATGCCCTCCTCGCGCTGACGGCTCTGCTGCTGGCCACCCGTATCCTCACGCTCGGTGAGATGCGGAGACGCTTTCCGTTTGAGCTGCTCCTTGTCATCGGCGCGGCTCTGACGATCGCCAAGGTCATCGAAAACTCGGGGGCGGCGGAGTTGATGGCGGACTGGATCCGCTTTTTGTTCTCTGACTACGGCGTCACCGGGGCATTCATAGGCGTCTACCTGCTGACCCTTGTGCTGACCGAACTGGTCACCAACAACGCTGCAGCAGCCCTTGCGTTTCCGATTGCGCTGACCACCGCTCGCGCACTGGGTGCAGATCCAACGCCATTCGTCATGGTTGTGGCGTATGGTGCCAGCGCCGGCTTCTTGGTGCCTTTTGGCTATCAGACACACTTGATGGTCTATTCTGCTGGCAGGTACCGCATGAGCGACTTCGTTCGTGTTGGACTACCTGTCAGCCTCACCTATTCAATCTGTGTCTTGTTCCTGGTTCCCATCGCTTTTCCTTTCACCCCGGGATAGCGATAACGCCAAAGTACGCGCCACCCACCTAGCTGCACCTCAGCAATCGGACGCCCCACACTCGGCCAGTGAAAGGTGTTCTGGGACTTTTTCCTGGGCACCGACCGGAGCAGCAACTACCGTGAATTTCGTCGATCTGAGCGCCCTGGCCGCAATCGAATTACTCATGACCTGCCGGGTAGCCACTCTGGATGGACATTCCACTTTCTGCTTACATCCACGACCACTACAATCGAGGATGTCGCTTTCGGAAAAATCCGATGTTCGCTGTCAGCATCACTGCGCCCGCTGCCCCGCCCTGAAAGCCAAAATCATTGCCGATCACGGGATCGGGACGATGATCAACAACACAGAAGCAAGATGACGGAGTCCGCGGCGTCCGTTTTTTCTGGCCGAACGAATACCATAAGGCATTCATGCTCCTACGTTGCGTAATCTACCTCCTCGCCCTGACAACAACGGTCGCTCAGGCAGCGATCATCACAGTCGGCCCGGGAGAGTCCATAGAACGAATCGCCGAAGCAGCCCGGATCGCCCAGGACGGCGACACGGTCCTGATCAAGGCGGGCACCTACCGCGGAGATGTTGCCGTGTGGACGCAGAAACGACTCGAGATCCGGGGAGTCGGGGGGCGACCAGTATTGGTTGCCGACGGCAAGAGTGCCGAAGGCAAGGCGATCTGGGTGTTTCGAAAAGGCAACTACGTTGTTGAAAACATTGAATTTCGCGGAGCCCGTGTGCGAGACGGGAACGGGGCTGGCATTCGGTTTGAGCATGGTGCCTTGCAGGTGTTTAACTGCGTTTTCGATGCCAATCAGACTGGCATTCTTACCGCAAACTTTGAAGATGCCGAGCTCGATATTCGCAGTAGCGTATTCACCAACGCACCCCGCGACGGGAGCAGACTGCCCCACCTGTTGTATGTCGGACGAATCAAGCGCGTGACGATCGAAGGCAGCCGTTTCCACAATGGCTTTGAAGGTCACCTGATCAAATCACGGGCCCGCCTTAGCGAGATCCGCTACAACCTCATCGTCGACGGCCCGGGCGGCGGCGCGTCATATGAAATCGATCTGCCAAACGGAGGCGATGCGCTTCTGGTGGGAAACGTCATTGGCCAAAGTTCCGACACCCAGAATCCGGTAATGGTCGCATTCGGCGCCGAAGGCCCCAACTGGCCCGACAGCCGCCTGCAGATATCTCACAACACGCTGATCAACGAAGGCTGGCACCCTGCATGGTTCGTGCGCAGTTGGCAGGACAAGCTGCCGGCCACCGCTCAAATAATTACCCGTAACAATCTTACGGTGGGCTTGGGGCTGTTCACGACAACACTGACTGGAAACCATCGAGGAAACTATCCATTGCTCCCTGGAGCCCTGGACCCTTCACAACTGGATCTTGTTCTTGAAGCCTCATCGTTATTGCGGGGTCGGGTCGAGCCAGCCGAGTCGCCCCTTACACCACAAGCCGAGTTTGCCTTTCCATGGGGCACGCTGCCCTTGCCGCCGGTAACCTCTTGGGCTCCTGGTGCATTTCAGGGCACCGAGATACCTATGGCATCTCCCTCAGAAGCGACATTATCCAATATCAACGCCACTTCACGCTGAGCGCCCACGCCTTTCGTGGAATGCAAAAATGCCGTCAGCAACACCCTGATCCAACATCCTGTTGAAATCACCCTGATCTCAAGTGTAACGAGGCATCGGCTGCCGGGACCGAGCCCGAATGCTTCCATCGCCGCGAGAACCTCCGTGCGAAACAGGGTTCAAGCCAAGCGCAACAAACATCAGCAAAAACGCGAGCAGAGCCAGTCGCGGCGAATCCAGCAAACTATCGAACATCCCCACAACGAGAAACCCCGCCAATGCACCGGCCAGTGGAGGAGATAAGACATGACTCGCAGCACGCCCAACGGACACGCGATAAAGAGCAACAAAACTGAGCAGACTGAAGGCCACTAATCCAAACGCGCCTTGTTCAACAAAAAAGTGCAGCCACAAATTTTTGGCATGCCACGGCAAGTGATATCGATCACTCGTGAAGAACCAGAACTTGCCTGCCGCAGAGAAGTCCCCGTTATCGATCAAGACCCGTCCCTTCCTGTCAATAAGGCTGACGTCATCGACCTCCAACAGTCGGCCGCGACTGGCATTGGCAAGCGAGAACGTTGTCAGACGAGGCAACCAGCCGCCTCCACCGCCAAGGCGCCCCTGTTCAAGCACCGCATCGAATCGGTTCCACTCCCCATTCGCTGGCACCTTCAGTTCGCGGGTGGTGCACTCGCTACCGTAAAGCAGGTGTTTCCGGCACACCTCGACATGCAACCTGGCATCGCCACCCGGCGCTCGCGCGCGCAAGCCAAGCACAAGCGGGGCCTCCAGGGACGGAACAACCCGTTGAGAGATACGATACAACTCGCCCGCGCCGAGCACATGCCGGGCACCTCCCAACTGGAGGTAAACATTGCCGCTCTCGCTCTGCATACGATGCGTTCCCGGATACATTCCATCTGGAACACGCCAGAAATAGCGTTCAGCGAACTGCCCGGTACCGACCCCGAACAGAGACTCTGACATACCCTGCGGCAGCGAGGCCGACACTGCCCAGTGTTCCCAGCGTTGAGCCAGATCCGCGGAGACCGTCTCGAAGCGCTTACTTGCGTAATACGTATTGAAGGTCACCACCACGACAGCGACCCCGCCCATCACCAACATGAGCCTCACCCAGCCTCGGGCGTCTGGCCGCCAACATGCCGCAGGACGGACTCTCGCGTGCAATAGAGGCAACAGCAAGAATGCAGCTGTCGTGAACGCCGGAAGCACATCGTGCTCTTGCGCCCAGTAAGCAGACACGAGCACAGCATTGATCGCTATCCAAAGCAGGCTGGCAATCAATGCTGTGCTCGCCAGTGCCACCCCGCGTCCAACCGGCTCCAATCTGAGCAAGGCAATAAGAAGCCCCCCACTCAGCGTATAAGCCAAATAGACGCCCTTTGGCACGAACCACAACGCTGCAATACTGACAAGCCCTGCCGGCAACGCAAGCATCCCCGCATAGCCAAGCACACGCCGCGACTCCACAGCGATGATCGGCCCCGACACATATACGCCGGCAGCCAACCCCAACATCGCAGTCAAACCACGATAGCCTCCGGTCTGAAATACCCTGTCCAGCAATCCAGCGACCACAACGACGAACACACCGTAACCAAGTTTCTCGAACCAGCCGACCGGGCGCTTTCCGGTTCGCGCCGCATTGCGCGCCATCAGCAACATCGTCAGCCCGCCACCGACCACCAGCCCGAGATAGAGTCCACGAGAGAAGGTTGTAAAACACGCATAGCCCGCCAAAGCCAACATTGCCAGCAAGGCTGGCTTCACCTCTCTGGACTCCCGCAACGTGAGCCACAAAGCGAACGGCAAGACCAACGCCAACCAGCCATCCAGGGTCGCCCCGCCAACATTCATTTCCCAGAACATTGAAGTGGTCCGGTAATCACTGGCGAAATCCGTCAACCCGGTAAAGACGGCGCGTTCCCACACAGCCCCGAGAGAGACCATTGTCATTCCCAGCACCAATCCTGCAACCAGTGCGCGTATCGATTGGCGTTCCCGCATGCGCATCTCAAACGCCAGCAGGGGCAGGAGCAGTATTGCCCAAACAAAGCCTTTCATCAGCCGCAAACCGTTAACCGGTGTCGAGTAACCGACCTGCAGCCAAGGCTCCCCGACAAGTGGCAGTACCGGCATCCAGGCGGTCGATACGAGATAGCTGGACAACATAGCAATTGCCAGCGCAGAGGAAAGCAAACCAAAGCGCCACGGACCTTCATGCCGCCCAAGGCCCGGCTGTAAAGCCACCCACAGTCCACCGACAGCCAGAGCGCTCAGCACCAGAGCGTCGCTCTCGGTAAAATAGATTTCTCCGGTCCAGGCCGCGAGATCGACAACCGGGACCAGAGCAGGCACCACCACCAACCATGCCTCACGCCGCAACGCCATAATCGTCACAAAACTGGCTGCGATCAACGCTCCCACCCCCCACCCCAAGGGGTGCGTCCACGCAAAACCGCACAATGCAACAAACGAAACCAGCCCAAGCACTCCGAATCCTGCACGTGCGGAGCGCAACGAGCCATCGTCTGCGGGCAGTGCTTCAGTTCGAGTCTTCATCATTAGGCCCGCTCAATCCGTACAGACAGGAAAGTCTCTCGGTACCAACCCGAGACCAAGGGAAATCACCAGGCAATGATGCGCGCGATGGCCATTGCCCGCGAGACCGCCCCGCATCTTACCAAGGTCACAAAACACTGCGAATCGAGACCGCCCCGCTGCGCCACTCGACGAGCACGTCCATGCACCTGTCTTGCCGCGAGTCGTCACACCCAAAAGCCTTGAACGATGCGGAAATTTGTCTCGAAGCCGCGCCCCCCTTTGGGCTAGACTCACTCGCGAGCATATTTAATCCGCACTTGAAGACCATTCCGCCATGAATTCGACCCACACTCTGCATCAACTCGTCCTCGCGTCCGCCCATCGCACCCCTGACGCCCCGGCCTTGACTCATGCTACCGACACGGTCAACTACGGCGACCTTTCAGCTCGTATCTCTGCTTTCGGCCACGGCCTCATTGCACTTGGCTTGGCACGTTCGGAACGCGTTGCAATCTACCTAGACAAATGTATTGAGACGGTCGTTGCCACCTTCGGAATCAGCTCATCTGGCGGCGCCTTCGTGCCGGTCAATCCAGTCCTCAAGCCCAGTCAGGTCGGCTACATTCTGAAGGACTGCAACGTACGGATTCTGCTCACCAGCCCGGAGCGCTTCATTGCAATCAGGGACTCACTGTCCATCTGCCATGACCTGCGTCATGTAATTCTGACTTCCGACCCGGCAGAGCTACCGACTTTGCCAGGTGCATCGATCCATCGATGGTCGGACATACTCACCGCCCGCCCTGCTGCAGGCCACCGCATCATAGACAGCGACATGGCCGCCATCCTTTACACCTCGGGCAGCACAGGACAACCGAAAGGAGTGGTGCTATCTCATCGAAATATGGTCATGGGCGCAAAGAGCGTAGCGGAGTACCTTGAGAATTCCCCCGATGACACTCTTCTCGCGGCACTTCCGCTTTCCTTCGATGCTGGTTTTTCGCAACTCACCACCGCCTTTCATGCTGGCGCACGGGTCGTGTTACTGAACTACTTGATGCCGCGCGACGTACTTAGGGCAGTCGAAAGGGAAAAAGTCACGGGCCTCACCGCAGTCCCCCCCCTTTGGATTCAGCTTTCGCAACAACAGTGGCCCGAAAGCGTTAGCGACCACTTGCGCTACATCGCCAACACGGGCGGGCGTATGCCGCTGGAAACACTCACAAAGTTGCGCTCCGCACTACCGCGTACCAAACCATTCCTGATGTATGGACTGACGGAAGCCTTCCGCGCGACCTATCTGCCTCCGAACGAAGTCGACCGTCGTCCCGACTCCATCGGCAAGGCTATCCCCAATGCTGAAGTACTGGTATTGCGCGAAAACGGCACAGAATGCGCGGTCAACGAGCCAGGCGAACTCGTCCAACGGGGAGCCTTGGTTGGCATGGGTTACTGGAATGATCCGGAGAAAACTGCTGAACGCTACAAGCCCCTTCCCGCAGGTGTGGCTGGCCGTGAGCCTGGGCTCGTCACCCCGGAGCTGGCAGTGTTCTCAGGCGATAACGTGCGGCGTGATGAAGAAGGTTTTCTCTACTTCATCGGTCGCAGAGACGAGATGATCAAGACTTCCGGTTACCGCGTCAGCCCTACAGAGATCGAAGAAATACTCTACGCAACGCAGATGGTCGGCGAGTGTGCTGCCTTCGGCATACCGCACGATACGCTGGGTCAGGTCATCGCCATCATCGTCACCGCACCGCCAGGCAGTGCTGTAGACGCCGCCGCCCTCTTGGCCGAATGCAGAAATCGCATGCCTGCATATATGGTACCGAGCAGGATTGAAGTACGCGACCTGCCGCTACCGCGCAACCCTAACGGCAAGATCGACCGAAAATCCCTGTGCAGTGAGCTTTGAGTCGGCTTATACACCGCTCGAAACCTCAATCCGGCCGCCCTGCGGCCAATCCCCATACATTTCAGACGTACAGCGATGACAACAAACCGTACCCGCAATACGGCCCCCCAACACGCGCCAATGAGTCAGTTTCCCATTGTCAACGGCGAACTCGTCGTCGGCGGCATGACGCTCACGAGGCTCGCCGCGCGTGCAGGACGCACCCCCTTCTACGCTTACGACCGCCAGTTGCTTACCAGACGGGTCACCGAATTACGCACGGCGCTTCCACGCGAAATCAAACTGCACTACGCGATGAAGGCCAATCCCATGCCCGCACTGGTATGCCACATGGCAGGCCTGACAGACGGCATCGATGTCGCTTCGGCGGGCGAACTGCAGGTCGCGCTCAATGCCGGCGCAACCCCGGATAACATCAGCTTTGCCGGTCCGGGAAAGACCCAGGCAGAAATTCGTCAAGCCGTGGCCGCAGGCATTCTTGTCAACCTCGAGTCCTTCAGAGAAGTCGCCCTGCTCGCGGATGCATCACAAGCGCTAGGGTTGCCCGCACGTGTCGCGGTGCGTGTTAATCCAGCCTTCGAACTCAAGTCCTCGGGCATGAAGATGGGTGGCGGCCCAAAACAGTTCGGCGTCGACGCTGAACAGGTACCGGAGTTACTGCAGGCAATCGGAAGCGCCGGGCTCGCCTTCGAAGGCTTTCACTTGTTCGCGGGCTCACAGAACCTTAAACCCGGCGCCATTGCCGAAGCCCAGCAACGCAGCTTTGCGCTGGCCCTCGAACTGGCGCAACTGGCACCCAATCCAGTCCGTTCAATCAATCTCGGCGGCGGGTTCGGGATTCCGTACTTCCCTGGCGACAGGCCCCTCGACCTTGGACCGATTGGCGACAACCTTTCTGCGATCATTGCAGAAGCAGGACAAAGACTCCCCAATGCTGAGATCGTTATCGAACTCGGCCGCTACCTCGTTGGCGATGCCGGCGTTTATGTATGTCGAGTAATCGATCGCAAAGTGTCACGCGGCCAGACTTACCTTGTCGCTGACGGCGGGCTTCATCACCATCTCGCGGCTTCCGGCAACTTCGGCCAGGTCATTCGAAAGAACTATCCCGCAGCGATCGGCAACCGGATGAGCGCCACCAACGTCGAAACCGTCTCGGTAGTCGGCCCCCTATGCACCCCGCTCGACGTGCTGGTGGACCAAATGACGCTCCCCGTTGCACACGAGGGCGATCTGGTCGTCATTTTCCAATCTGGCGCATATGGCGCCAGCGTCAGCCCTGAATTCTTTCTGGGACATCCCGCAGCACTTGAGATTCTTGTCTGAAGCCGCGCACAACGACTCGACCTTCCATTACAGGCGACATTGATCACGTCCCGCGTCACATTGTGGTGCCAACGACATGATGATTTGCTACCCTTCAAGGCTTGCGGGCAGGACTTCCTTTCCACCCGCCTCGGAGATAATTGCCTTCCCGCCGTCGCTCCGCGCAAATACACCCAGGACGCAGCTCACTCATGATTCGCGGCTACATCGATTTCGACACCCTCGGACGCACCCAATCTCTGAATGCCTCACAGGAGCATGGCAAGCTCGTCGCACCAGGGTTCGAACTGGAACAAACTGGAAGCGACAACCTTCTCGTCACAAAGGGGCAGCAAATGCTGCTTGTCGCGGGTCACCCCCGGGTTCGTGACGCAGCAATGGCCGCGCGAATCAAAGAGCACGGGTGGGAAGACATCATTGCACAACTACTCGCAAGTCCCGACGAGGTGCTCGGCAGACTGACGGGGCGTTTTGCCCTGCTGTGGGCCGATCTCGCCCAAGGTAACATCGGTTTTGCCTCTGACAAGTTCAACACCTGCGGCTTCTGTTACGCTCGTGAAGGAAATCGCCTTAGCTTTGGCGACCGTGCAAACGCGGTGCCGGCCATGCGTCGCGAGATCGACAGACAAGCTGTCTTCGACTATCTCTACTTTCATGCCATCCCGGCTCCCGGCACCATCTTCGTCAACGTTCAGCGCCTTGAGCCCGGCGCCCGCCTGCTGGCTGACCGCGACCAGATGCACATCGCGCACTGGTGGCAGCCCCGCTTCGAAGAGCCGGCCAGCGGCGATTTCGAACCCTTGTCCCGCTCGTTCAAGTCATTGATTGAAACAGCCGTGCGTCGCGACCTAGACGGTTCCCCAGTGGGAGCCTTCCTCTCCGGCGGCACCGACAGCTCTACCGTGGTCGGCATGCTCGGGCGCAGCGGCAACCCTGTCACCGCCTACTCGATCGGTTTCGAGGCTGAAGGCTACGACGAGATGGAATTCGCCAAACTCGCCGCGAAACACTTCGGGGTCGAACACCGGCCCTATTACATCACCCCACAGGATCTCGTCGCGCATATTCCTTCCGTTGCCGCATCCTACGACCAACCCTTCGGAAACTCGTCGGTACTGCCCGCATACCTGTGCGCGAAGCTCGCGCGCGACGAAGGCATGCACAAAATGTTTGCCGGTGACGGCGGTGATGAACTCTTCGGTGGCAACACCCGCTATGCAAAGCAGCGCCTTTTCGGCTACTACGACAAGGTGCCGGGCCTGATGAAACGAAGCCTGCTCGAACCCATTCTGATGCAGACGCCAATGGGTAAGCTACCGCTGATGCGTAAGGCGGCAAGCTATGTCGAACAGGCTCGCACGCCGTTGCCGGATCGCACC
The DNA here is from genome assembly GCA_023230755.1 of Azoarcus sp. Lineage (GTDB taxonomy): Bacteria > Pseudomonadota > Gammaproteobacteria > Burkholderiales > Rhodocyclaceae > Parazoarcus. The sequence goes on along the minus strand of JALNWS010000036.1, from coordinate 11,084 downwards.
GCACAATACAACCTGCTTTACCGCCTCGGCATCGAAAACATTTTCCAGCCCGGATTCCTCGCCGCAATCGACACCAACGCGCCCCTCGCGCTGCAGCGCAGAGTCTGGGCCGATGTCGCAGCCAACGCACTGGTCAACAAGCAACTGGGTTTCGACTGGCGCTTCACCCTCGCCGATTCTGACCTTCCCAAAGTCATTGGCAGCACTCGTCTTGCCGGCCTCGATGTCAAGTTTCCCCTGCTCGACGACGATCTCGTCGACTTTTCGCTCGGCCTGCCACCCGAGTACAAACTCAAGGGCCTGACGCTGCGCTGGTTCTTCAAGGAAGCCCTGCGCGACTTCCTGCCACCAGAGATCATTTCCAAGAAAAAACAGGGGTTCGGCCTTCCCTTCGGCCAGTGGGCGCTCAAGCATCGCCCGCTGGAAGAACTCGCGCGCGCCTCTGCCGTGCCCCTCGTGGAGCAAGGCATCTTGCGTCAGGATTTCGTCGACGCGCTGTTCAAGACTCACCTCCCGGCCTTCCCCGGCTACTACGGCGAAATGGTGTGGATCATGATGATGATGGGCCAGTGGCTCGAGCATCACGCCAAGTCCTGATCCCGGGGCTGTCACTCAACACCCCGCCAAATGGGACCACGAGGCTTCCATGAAGCGCCTGTTGATGATCGCTTACCACTTCCCTCCGCTTGCCGGCAGTAGCGGCATTCAGCGTACGCTGCGTTTTGCGGAGCACCTGCCGGAGTTTGGCTGGTCCCCCATCGTCCTGACCACCCATCCACGGGCCTACGAGCGCACCCACCCCGACCACCTTGCGGCCCTGCCGCCCGACTTGCCGGTAATCCGTGCACAGGCGTGGGATGCCGCGCGCCACTTCTCCATTGCGCGGCGTTACCCGGGCTGCCTTGCCTTACCCGACCGCTGGTCGTCGTGGCGGTGGGGCGGCATCGTCAGCGGTTTGCTCGCCTTGCAGAAATACCGGCCGGCTGCGATCTGGTCGACCTTTCCGATCGCTACCGCACATATGATCGGAGGCACTTTGGCACGTGCGAGCAGACTTCCCTGGGTAGCCGACTTCCGCGATCCAATGGCGCAGGACGGCTTCCCCGTCGACCCCGCCCAATGGCGGCGCTACGACCAGATCGAACGGCGCACTATCGCCCGCGCCTCAGCCAGCGTATTCGCAGCACCCAGCGCCCTCGCCGAATACCGTACCCGCTACCCCAGCCACGCGGACCACATGCACCTGATAGAAAACGGTTATGACGATACGCTGACCACGCCAGACACTGGCAGCGCACCGCTCAATCCCGGGCGCCTTACCGTGGTCCACAGCGGCATCGTATACCCGAGCGAGCGCGATCCGAGCCAGCTGTTTGAAGCGCTCGCCCACCTCAAGGCCAGCGTCCCCGCCCAACTTGACCGACTACGCCTGCGCTTTCGCGGCGCTGTCCATGAAGACCTGCTGCATACACTCGCCAGCCGTTACGGGGTCGAGGCCTTCATCGAAGTATGCCCGCTCACCGACTACCGCAGCGCCACCCGCGAAATGCTGGCGGCGGACGGCCTGTTGCTCCTGCAGGCATCCAACTGCAACCAACAGATTCCAGCCAAATTTTATGAATACCTGGCCAGTCGCCGCCCTATTCTTACCCTGGCCGATCCTGCTGGTGACACGGCGCAGGGTGCACGCTCGGCTGGCCTCGACGCCCTCGCGCCGCTCGACGACGCAGCGGCCATTGCAACACTGCTCAAGCACTTTATTGACGCCCCCGCGCATGGCACCCGTGCCACGGAAGCCAGCGTCCAGGCCGCCTCGCGCCGAGCCCGAACCGCCGTACTGGCCACACTGCTCAACGGGCTCGTTACCGACCAGCCCGACAGCACTCCGAACCCATGACCGTGGCAGCCCCGAAAGTCCCTTTCGAGCCTCACCTCAGCGCAGACTGGTTTGCCCTTCTGCAACGTACTGCGCTCCCCAAGGGCGCAATCGCCGAACCGCTTGAGTCAGTCCTCCCAGTTGGCAACGTCTGCGTACTCCCGCTTATGCGTTTGCCCGACACGCCTTGGAGGCTGGAATCCATGGCCACCTTCTACAGCCCGATCTACGGACCAATCGACGGAGTCGTCCCCGATCCGGATGCCCTCACAGGCAAACTGCGCGCATTGCGCAGTGCTTCGCACGATCGTCCCGCAGTTATCGACCTGTCGCCACTCGATCCCGACACCCCCTTCTTCCGCATCACGCTGGATGCGCTGCGGCGTGCCGGCTGGCTCGCCGATCGCTATTTCCGCTTCGGCAACTGGCATGCGCACATCGCCTCAGACTCGTTTGATCACTTCATCGCCGAACGTCCCTCCCGCCTGCGCAACACACTGCAGCGCAGCCGGCGCAAGATCGAGCGCCTGGGCGACGTCTCGCTCACCATTCATACTCGCCCGGACAATACGCTCGACCGGGCCATCGCCGATTTTGTCGCGGTCTACAATGCCAGCTGGAAGCGTCCTGAGCCGTTCCCTGACTTCATCCCCGGGCTGTGCAGACTGGCTGCAGAGCGCGGCTGGCTGCGGCTGGGCATCATGCGGCGGGCAGATCAGGCAGTCGCCGTACAACTGTGGCTGATCGCTGGCGGACGCGCTCAAATCGTCAAGCTTGCGCACGATCCTGCTTGGCAGCACGGTTCCATTGGCACCGTGCTCACTGCTGATCTGATGCGCCACGCGATCGAACACGACCGGGTCACCGAGATCGATTACCTGATCGGCGACGACGCATACAAGCGCGACTGGATGCCTTTGCGCCGTGAGCGCCACGGACTGATCGCCTTCAACCCGAGCACCGCACGTGGTCTGGCCGCCGCACTGCGCCACTACTCAGGGCGCGCCATTCGTCACCTGCGTCCGGTCGCTACATGAATACGTCCAAGCGCCACAGCATCGCCAGCGGCACCTTGTTTACCGTCGCAATGCGATGGTCTGACCGGCTGATCGGCTTCGCCAGCCTGCTGATACTCGCGCGCCTCCTCAGCCCCGATGATATCGGCCTCATCGCCATGGCTACGCTGGTGATCGGCCTTACCGACGTGCTTCTCGATCTTGGCGTCAATGTTGCCCTGGTGCGCGACCGAGATGCCACACAGGCCCACTTCAACACCGCATGGACACTACGCCTGATCCAGTCCGCTCTCGTCACCATGCTCATCATTGGGGCCGCCTCTTGGGCCGCCGACTACTTCGGCGACCCGCGCATCACGCCCGTGCTGCGGGTGCTGGCCTTCTCGGTGATGCTCGCGGGGCTGGAAAACATCGGCGTCGTTGCGCTACACAAGAACATGCAGTTCGGCGCCGAGTTCCGGTTTCTGATCACCCGCCGCCTGTTCGGATTCCTGCTCACCCTGGCTGCCGCCTGGGTGCTGCGCTCCTATTGGGCACTGGTGATCGGCACCTTGGGGAACCGTGCCTTCGGCGCCCTGCTGAGCTATCGTGCGCACCCGATGCGCCCGCGTCTAGACCTGTCACAGTTCCGCGCAATCTTCGCAGTTTCGCAATGGATGCTTCTGCGCGGGATAGGCGAGTTTCTTCACAACAACCTCCACCGCATCCTGGTCGGGCGCTGGAGCAGCACAAGCACCATGGGCGCCTACACGCTCGCCAACGAACTCTCCACACTGCCCTCGGCCGAACTGGTGGCGCCGATGAACCGCGCCCTCTTCCCGGCCATGGCCGACAACCGGGACCAAACCGAATCGCTCACCCGGCTGTTCCTGCTCGCTCTCCAGCTGCAGACGCTGATCGCGTTACCGGCCACGGTCGGACTTGCTCTGGTTGCTGGCGAGGCGGTGCCCGTGCTGCTCGGCAGCAAATGGCAGGAGGCCGTCCCCTTGCTGCAGTGGCTCGCGCTCGCGGGAATCGCCCAAGTATTAACCGCCAGCGGCCACTACGTGCTGATCGTACTCGGTCGCGTTGGGCACTCGGTTGCCATCCTCTGGCTCCAGGTTGCGGTATTCGGTGCCGCGGTCTGGCTGGCGCTCCCGCTCGACAACGCGGGCACCATCGCGGCACTGCGCGTGGCTGTCACGGTACTCGGTATCGCAGCCACAGCCGCACTCCTCGTCGCAGCCCTTGCGCCACTCACACTGAGCGCCCTGTCCGGGGCGGTTGTCCGTCCCGTCGTCGCGACGCTCCTGATGACTGCGGCACTGATCGAGCTTGGCAAACACCTTCCGTTCGCCCCGGCCACCGTGTTGATCGTCAAGATTGCGCTCGGGGTTCTCGTTTATGCGGCGAGCGTGACCACGCTGTGGAAAGTTGCAGGCCGACCGCATGGGGCAGAAACCTGGTTGTTTGACAAATACCGGACATGGCAGGAAGGTAAGCACGCGACAACAAACGACACATAGAATCTGCACTCACCTCAACTGATAAGGGCCCCGCGCATGTTTGGTTTCTTTCGCACGCTGCTGGCCCTTGCCGTGGTACTCGAACATCTGGGACCCGCTCATTATATCGGCCCGTATGCCGTGTTCGGCTTCTACGTCCTGAGCGGATATCTGATGACGCTCATAGTGCACGAGACATACGGATATACAGCCCGCGGGGTCCTTCGCTATGCGATCAACCGCTGGTTGCGGATCTTCCCCATTTATTACCTCGCCGCACTTATTTCACTTGTACTCGTGACCCTGCTTGGGGAACCGCTCACCCGCAGCTTCCATGAGAACATCGGCCTGCCAAGCACGATGAATGAAGTCGCGAGGAACGTCGGTTTGCTTCTTTCGATTCACACCGACACAAGGCTGGTGCCCCCCGCCTGGGCCTTGTCCGTCGAATGCGCTTACTACCTGATGATCGGATTAGGTATCTCCAAGCACTTCGTAACAACGATGATCTGGCTTCTCGGTAGCGTGCTTTACACAGCGTACCTCGTCTCCGGGGATGCGAGTTTCAGCTATCGGTACTACACGATCGCTGCGGCCTCACTGCCCTTCGCTATGGGCGCTGCGATCTATCACCTCAAATCGCGAATGCTTCTGCCGATGCGCCTATTGGGTGGAAACCGCGCATTACTTGTACTGGTCAGCGCTGTTGCCGCGAACTATCTGTTCGCCATCACCGGAAACACCAAGGCCGCGGTCACACTGCATTTCTATGCAAACATGGCAATCATGGCGCTGCTGATCATACAACTTTCCGGCCGCGCATCAGGCAAGTTGCGCCAGCTCGACAGTATCGTTGGCGATCTCAGCTACCCTATCTACCTGATCCATTTTCAGGCCGGATTGATCGTAATCACACTTGTCCCATCACTTGCCCGCGGAAGCATCGAGTTTTTGCTATTGGCCCTTCCGGTCGTGCTCGCCCTCGCTTGGTCGCTATCCAGGCTCGTTGAGGCTCCGATCGATTCGTTACGGTCCGCAATCAGGCGGGTAGCCAAAGCCTGAGGCTATCGTTATCGCGCAATGAACTCATAACATGGCCGCAACTCCTCCCCAATTTTCCGACTCCCCTCTGTACTATCAGCACAAGGCTGAGGCCGGCGCACAGGCGGCCGGCCGCACTACGATTTGAAGCAAGACCACGCCCGCGAGCTTCACGCGCGCGGGTGAAGGCGCACGTCCGGTGTCGCTCAACAGTGAAAGCAGATCAATTGGTTGTTACAGATCGGGAAACGGCAGGAAGATGTTTTGTCCAGCCGCGCGGCGCAGCACGGCGGCTGCGGAAGGAAATGCTCCGGCAAGTGACGGCATCGCTTCTGGCACGCTTCTGCTCCCGAGCAACGAGCTCAGTCGGCGTTGAGGTCCACAGCCTTCTTCGATCCGGCAATGGTGCGCGCAAACAAACCGGGCACATCAGGCTTATAGTCGTCCATCGTATGCCCCGCGTGGCAACCAAGGCACTGACGATGCTCTCCGGGGCGATTGGAGTGCTTCACCTGATCGCGGATGAATTCAACCCCATCACGCGACACCCCGCGCAGCTTGTATGGCATGTCGCACGGGATGTGCACATTCACCGAACCGTCGGCCTCGGGCCTGACATAGCCCAGCAAGGTCATGTCCTGACCTTCGCGCGGAAAGTTGCGCAAACTGCGCTGACGCTCGCGGTTAGGCTCGGCGCGGTAGATCGCAAGCCGGTCGAGGTTGGCGATGGAATAGCCGGCCTCAATACACGCGCCCTTCTTCGTGCACGCTGGGCCACCTCCGTGAAGTTTCGTCAGATGCACATTAACAATCCCGAGCGAGCAGTCGCCTTGGTCGATGCGCTTTTGTACGGCTGGCATCGGCCGCCCGTAGACCGCCTGATAGGGCAGGCGGACATCCGCCGAGAACTCATGTCTATCCGGCTGATCAACAACCCGCACCAGATCGTCCGGGTGTGCCGACGGAACTGATTTCAGCACGTAAATACCCGTATCGCATCCTGACCCTCCAAGATACTCCGCATTGGCCTTGTCTGGCGTCAGCCCTTCGTAGCAGTAGCCCGTACCCTTGGTCAGCAACACCTGCCCGTTGGGCAATCCCACCGGGTACCCCCCTTTGCCCATGAAGCGCCCGTGCCTGTCCCGATGCGTCGGATTGTCTTCCTCCTGAGCCCAGGGCAGCAGCGAATAGATCGCCGGCAGGAACCCTCCGCCCGTACCCTCTACACCATGTGGCAGTCGTGGAAAGGCAATCGGCATTCCCAGCCCAAGATGCCTCCCCCGGTAATAGTTGGAAGTGGCAATATCACCGTTGCTCAGTTCCCCGTAGAAATGCAGGGCAACCAGTGAGTTGGTTACGCCTCCTTGCCGAAACAGCGTGCCATGAGCCCCAAGCAGCGAAGTTTCGTTGCCGCCAAACTGATCGGTGAGCGACATCCAGTACTGGTTCTCAGGCGTAACGCCCGCATGAAGATTTTCGTCCACCCGCCAGGTCGCAGTCAGGATATTGCCGTCAGACAGAACAAGCGGATGCAGCGCGACGTCATCATGCGGCCCAATATTGATCGCGTTGCTGCCGTCGGCATGCCCTCGCCAGCGCTGGAGCGCATGGTGGCCGCCGTAGCTCGGGCTTTTGCCAAACATGCGCACCGGAAACACCTTCGAGCGGGTCGAGACGAACACGAGTTCGTCGTTGTTGATCCATTCCGGATGCATGTCAATTACACCCTCGACCCGAGGCCATCCGCTCAGCTTGCCGGTAACGGTATCGAATACGAAAATCTGCCCCGTATGCACTCCGTTCAGCACCGGGATCGGAAGCACTCCGTGAATCGTCCAACGCCCTTCGGTCACCGCCTTGCCATACAAAACAGCAAAGGCAATGCGCCGGTTGTCAGGGCTCACGCGCGGATCAAGCGCCGCGCAATGCAGTTGATTGTTGCCAATACAGTCGAAAAGGGTTTTCTCGTTTCCATTGGCATCGCGGTCGACGACATTGGCTTCCTTGAACCCGGAGTACACGAACTTCACGTCGGGCAGCGGATCGTAGTTATCCAGTGCCGTCATACGATGCCCCTTCAATTCGAACTCGCCTTGCGTACGCTCGGACCACGAATAGACGATGGGGATTGGTGCGGAACTGCCCGTATAAGCATCCGCTGGTGCTCCTCCGGCTGCGCACGCGGGACTGGCGCAGGCCACACACAAGCCAAGGCGGACAACCCAGTGAAGGGGACGAACAGATTTCCAGTTCAGCATCCGCTTCACGACCTCTCCCCCTGCCGCGCTATCACGAGTCTCCGTCTGCGCCTTTCACTGGCGTTCCCGGGGGCGACGCCTGCTCCGCATCCCGCCACTTGCCAGCCTTCACCAGCAACCCCTTCAGCCCCGGAAGGGCGAAGCCCTTCGCGTAAGCCCGATGGGCGTGTGCGAGGGCTTCTTCGTAACGCCCCAGGCGAAAATAGGCGAGGCCCAGGTTATATTGCAGGTTGGGGTCTCCGGAATCGAGCTTCTCCGCTGCCTCCAGTTTGCCGAGCGCCTCACCGTTCCTGCCTTGTTTCATCAAGTAGATACCCGTCAGCATCTTCACCAGGCCGTCATCCGGCCTGAAGTACTCGGCCCGCCGAAAATAGCACTCGACCGTGTACCTGGCCGCACGCGGCTTCGACGTTTTCTCGCGCTCGCCCAACCGCATCATCGCCATCAGCGCACGGTGATGATTAGGAAAAGCGCGCAAGGTGTAGTCAATATCACCACCGATGTCCTCGGTCGACTTGCCCCGGGTCAGCGACTCCACGCCCGAATCAAAATGCGCATGTTCAACGACCGGCAGTTTGCTCCGGTCGGTTCGGTAGTCGAAGGGACCATAGTGATTCGTGAGTTGCCCGCACTCCAGCGGCAAGTTTTGCGCATGCAAGGTCCCGCATCCGAGAACTAGAGACACACCCAAGCTGATCGCGGCGAGGTTGTACGAACGTCGATGCTGGTTTCGACTCATCGTCATTTGCTCCGTAACTGTTCGTCCGATGCCAAGGCGCCGGACGATGTCCATGTCCGCCGGATCCAGTCAGCCCCAATCTCCGTCAACGCCGCGGCGGTATCGGAGAGGGAGAACGTATGGTCGGCCGCATCCACTCTTATCATCTCGACACGCCCGCTCGACAACAGTTCGCCAAATCCTGGGAGTTTCTTCATCGAGTCCTCGAATTCTCGCGCAACGAGATCCCGTCCGCTCAACACCACCAGACAAGGGCAGGACGCGCGCTGCAACGCATCCAGAAACTGCTCCGGCAGTTGGCGTGCAGCAGGCTTGAATGCGGACTGAAGTGAATTCCGTGTATTCATCATGAAGTGCCGCAAGGAATCCCGCACGCCAAACTGACCGCTGGTGAGCTTGCGCCACCATGCACCGTCCAGTATCCGACGTGCGTAATAGTGACGCAGGAACGTCCGCGAAGCCCCTTCCTCGGTGCACACCCATGGATTGATCAGCACCAGACCATCGACACCGTGCCCCGAGCCTACGTAAAGAGCGGATCCAGTGGCTCCGTCACAAAGGCCCAGCAGCAGTACCCGCCGCAAGCATGGAACGGCCAGCCGAAATCGCTCGACCGCAGCCTCGATATCGTTTGCATGAGCGTCAAATTCGCGCGAATCTCCGGCACCATCCCCCATGCCTCGACAGTCGAAACGCATGCAAGCAATCCCCGCCGCTGCCAGCCCTCGTGCCAGAGTTACAAACTGCCGATGGCTGCCGACGCGGTACTGTGGACCGCCGACAACTATCAACACGCCAACCCCAGTTTCGGCCTCGGGTACGGCCACGATGCCAGGGAGTGCCTCCCCCTCACAGTCGAAGAAAAAAGCATGCTCGGTATAGCTCACGAGACCAGCCTCGCCAGCGCCTCACGCGAGAGCTCAATCAGGTCGGGCGCGAGCGTAACCTCCTGCGTAAGCCAGAATGCAGGCCCAGTCGCCACGCCAGACTCGACAATAACGCCCCCTTGCCTCCAGCGATTCACGAAGCTGGCCAGGATTGGAGAAAGCTCACACCGCGTGCTTGAATTCACCTCGAGGACACATACTCTCCCACCATAGGCAGCGGGAAAATCAAGCATGGACTGTTCAAGCCCTTTTACCAGTGAGGCGCTGACCGTATAGCCTGCGACCTCGACACTTCCCCCCAGATCCAGCCTCGAACGCATGCCCTGCAGTACTGCCCTGGCGTCCAACCCCTCAGGCACTTCACCCGCCACCTTCATTCGCAGGAAGTGGCTCATATGCTGCCGCCCGCTGCTAACGGGGTGCCAGTAGAGCACCGGGTGCCCCCCCTTGTTGCGTCCGAGCCATTCAGACAGGATCAGGCAACCCGCCCTCAGCCCCCACAACATCAAGGGCACAGGATAGCGCTCCTGCAGCCAAGTGGCAGCAACGTCGACATTGCCCAGCCAGTCTTCCCAGCTCGTGCTCTCCAGCGTTCCCGAACTATCTCCACAGCCGGCCAGATCCACCTGCAGGACCGCCCAACCGTCATCTACAAAACGCTGCACAGCCAGCGCAACCATGCGCCTCGCACGATTCATTTCCTCGGCAAACGGGTGAACAAAAAGCAGCGCACCACGCACATTCCTCCGCGGTGCGCTGTGCAGGGCGAAAAGCCGCACATCCTGCCCACCCGGCAGAAAGAAGGCCTCACGCGTGGGCTCTTCCTTCAAGCAAGCTTCTCCGCAATGAATCCCACCAAAGTACCAACCGTCTCGAAGGTGCGCCCATCCACATCGTCATCCTCGACAATGAAGCCGAAACGCTCCTCCAACAGGTTCAGCACCCCGATCACTGCCATAGAATCCAGCTCAGGCACAGCACCTAACAACGGTTGCTCAAGCCCCCAGTCTCTGCCGCGACCGTCGAGGCAGAGCACCTCGTCCAGGACCCGCAACACTTCAACCCTGATATCCAAAATGGAACTCCTACTTTGCCCGCAGGCCTGTCGATACCGTACCATACCCATGAAATGAGCTTGCGAAACCCAGTGGGCGATTCTACCTGCACAAGGACATCAATCCCATGGAATATGCCACTCTCGACGATAAGTCGGGCATATGCAGACAAGCCCGCGCCATCCCGCAGGCACAACCGTAATCCACCATCAAAAAGGGCTGTCGCATGCTTGCCACGCTATCCCTCCTGACCAGCCTTGTGAGCCTCGCATTGCTGGTGATTGTTGCATACAAGGTTCGTTGCCTTCATATTGCGATGATCGAACTCACCGACAAGACGCGGGCCATCCATCAGGAGAGCAAGGTCGGCTACAGCCAGATTCAGGCCTACCTAGACCTGACTCGCCTGCTCAAGCTCGAGCATCCACTCCCGACCCTGCGCAATTGGGCTGCGTCGCCAGACTTCCTGCTCATAATCTCGCAGCACGCGCTCAAGCACAAACCCGCAACAATCGTCGAGTGCAGCTCGGGCGCATCCACTGTAGTGCTCGCCCGGTGCGCACAGTTAAATGGCGCGGGGCATGTATACAGCCTTGAACACGAGCCGCAGTTTGCAGCCATTACCCGACAGAATCTCGAAAACGCGGGCCTGTCGGAATGGGCAACGGTGATCGATGCGCCGTTGATTCAACTTGCGGAACTGCCCGAACACCGGTGGTATTCGACCG
>JALNWS010000035.1 GCA_023230755.1 Azoarcus sp. | reverse complement strand
TGCAGAATCAGGATCCGATGAGCCCGATGGAGAACGCCGAGCTTACGTCCCAGCTGGCTCAGCTGAGCACGGTGGAGGGCATCGAGAAGCTCAATACCCTGATGACGCAGTTGCTGGAGTCGCAGTCTTCCGGAGAAAGCCTGCAGGCGGCATCGCTGGTGGGGCGTGGCGTACTGGTCGAGGGCAGGAGCCTGCAACTCACCGAGGCGGGGGCTGTTGGCGGCTTCGAACTCGACGGCCCGGCCGACAACGTCGTGCTCTCCATCAAGGATTCGTCCGGTCTCGAGGTGGCATCCCTGACCGTCACCGACGTGGCGGCAGGCAGCCAGAACTTCATCTGGGACGGTACGGCCACCGACGGCAGTCGCGCAGCGGATGGCAATTACACGCTGAGTGTCACCGCGACGCAGGGCGACGAGAGTGTTGTTGCACGCACGCTCGAGTTCGGCTCGGTCAGCAGCGTGATTCGTGGATCCAGCAGCACCGATGTTCAGGTCGGGTCACTGGGCATCTTCAAAGTTTCCGACATCAAGCAGATTCTCTGATCCGGAGGAACGATCATGGCATTCCAGCAAGGTTTGAGCGGGTTGAATGCGTCCTCCAAGGCGCTTGACGTAATTTCCAACAACATTGCCAACAGCAGCACGGTGGGCTTCAAATCGAGCAGAACGATCTTCGCCGATGCCTACGCTTCTGCGATGACGGGCGGGATATCGTCCCAGCAGATCGGAATCGGTACGCAGGTGGCTGCAGTGTCGCAGTCCTTCACGCAGGGCGGGCTTACGGCGACCAGCAATCCGCTCGATATTGCCATCAGTGGCAACGGTTTTTTCCGGCTCGAAAGTACGGACGGCTCGATCGCCTATTCGCGCAATGGCCAGTTCGACGTCGACAAAAACGGCCACATCGTCAATTCTGGCGGTGACATGGTGACCGGGTATGCGGCCACGACCTCGGGTGGAACGACGGTTTTTTCGGGGGTGCCGTCGGTGCTGCAGATCGACACCTCGAACGTCAACCCGAACGAAACCTCCACGGCGTCAGTCGGGCTCAATCTCGATTCAACGGCACATAACCCGCTGGACCAGACGCCGGTGGGCAGTGATATCAACAGTTTCCTTACTGCGACGTCCATTCCGGTTGACAGCTACAACTACACGACTTCGATGACCGTGTACGACAGTCTGGGTAATGGCTCGCTGATGAGCCTGTTCTTCGTTCGCGACGCCGACGTCGGCGGTGTGGCACCGAATACCTGGAGTGTCTACGGTCGTTTGAGCAACGATGTCGTTCCGGATCCTGCCGACCCGACGCTTTCTACGGGCAAGCCGCTTGAGAATCTCGGATCGATTGCCTTCACGTCCTTTGGCGTACCCGATACGACGGTTGCCGGCAATGGTGTTTTTTCCGTCACCCGGACCGCAGCCGAGCTTGCAACTGGTGCGGATGACCTGACCTTCTCGCTCAATCTGGCAACGTCCACGCAGTGGAACACGAGTTCGGCGGTGACCACCTCGCCGAGGCAGGATGGCTATACCACTGGTGGCTTGACCGGGATCTCGGTGAGCAGCAACGGCGTGTTGCAGGGGACGTATTCGAACGGTCAGATCAAGGACCTTGGTCTGTTTGCGATGGCAAACTTTTCCAGTCCGCAGAAGCTGGTCTCGCTGGGCGACAACCTGTGGGCAGAGTCCTACGACTCAGGGCAGCCGACGGTCGGGGCGCCGGGCACCGGTGTGCTGGGTACGCTGAGTTCGGGCCAGGTCGAAGAATCAAACGTAGACCTCACCCAGGAACTGGTGCAGCTGATCGTTCAGCAGCGTAACTACCAGGCCAACGCGCAGTCGATTCAGGCGCAGGATCAGATCCTGCAGACCCTGGTGAACCTGCGTTAATCGAACTTCAGACTAAGGGGAGCGCGACATGGACCGCCTGATCTATACCGCCATGACGGGTGCAAAGGGTACGCTCGACCAGCAGGCCGCGGTGTCGCACAACCTCGCGAATGCCACCTCCACCGGCTTTCGCACCGAGATGCACAAGCTGCGCGCAGTCGAGGTTCAGACCGATGCAATGCATACGCGCGCATTTGCGGTCGATGCCAGTGTCGCAACCGATTTCAGTGCCGGCCCCATGCAGGCCACCGGCCGGGCCTATGACGTCGCGATTCAGGGCAAGGGCTGGCTGACGGTGCAGATGCCCGACGGCACCGAGGCCTACACCCGCGACGGCAGTCTGGAGGTGAGCGCCAACGGCATCCTGCAGACCCGAAGCGGTTTGCCGGTGATCGGTGATGGCGGCCCCATTTCCCTGCCGCCCGATTCCGAAATCGTCATCGGCAACGATGGCACGATTTCGGCCTTGCAGGCTGGGCAGGGCGTGGTGAACACGGTTGACCGGCTGAAGCTGGTCAACCCGCCCGAAGCCGCGCTGATTCGTGGTGAAGACGGCCTGTTTCGCTCCAGCGACGGTTTGCCGCAAGCGGCAGACGAGGCGGTAAAAACTGCCGGCGGCTATCTCGAGGGCAGCAATGTGAACGTGGTGGACCAGATGGTGACCATGATTTCACTGGGCCGTCAGTTCGAGATGCAGACGCGCTTGCTCAGCACTGCAGAAGAAAACGACCGCGCAGCGGCCCAGTTGCTGGCAAGCAGCTGATTTCGCGACGGCGGTCAGGGGTAAGGCGGCGATTAGCACGGTTTTTGCATTGTTAATCGCGAGATGGCCGGCGATGCTGCCGGCCTAAACTGAAACCTGCCAGATTCCCAGCCGAAGCGCGGCACCTGCCGACGCCGGCACCGTCAAGAGGAACACATCATGATCCGCTCACTGTGGACCGCCCGTACCGGGCTGGATGCCCAGCAAACTTCGCTGGACGTGATTTCCAACAACCTTGCCAACGTCTCCACCAACGGTTTCAAGCGCCAGCGCGCGGTGTTCGAGGATCTGCTGTACCAGACCGTCCGCCAGCCGGGCGCGCAATCCACCCAGCAGACCCAGGTCGGCTCCGGTCTGCAGATCGGTACCGGCGTGAAACCGGTGGCTACCGAACGCATCTTCACCCAGGGCAACCTCCAGCAGACAGGGGGCTCGCTCGATATCGCGATCCAGGGCAACGGCTTCTTTCAGATCACCATGTCGGACGGTACGACGGCCTACACCCGTGACGGTGCGTTCCAGATCGACAGCAACGGCAATATGGTTACTGCGAGCGGCTACCCGCTCGCGGACAACATCAATATTCCGTCGGATGCACTGACGGTGACGATTGGCAAGGACGGCACCGTCAGCGCCTTGCAGTCGGGGCAGACGACGCCGACCCAGCTCGGTTCGATTCAGCTCGCCACCTTCATTGCCCCGGGCGGACTGCAGAGCGCGGGTGAGAACCTGTTCCTCGAGACCGCGTCGAGCGGGGTGTCAACGCCCAACCAACCGGGCCTCAACGGCACCGGCGTGCTCAATCAGGGTTACGTTGAAACCTCGAACGTGAATGTGGCCGAAGAACTGGTGAACATGATCGTTACCCAGCGCGCCTACGAGATGAACTCGCGCGCCATCCAGACTTCCGATTCGATGCTCGGCCGTCTGACCCAGCTGTAAGAGGCTTGTCATGAAAGCGATTGTGCTCGTCCTGGTGCTGCTGCTGAGCGGCTGTGCATCGATCTATTCGACGCCGCCGACCTCGGTGCACCAGCCCATGAGTGCCCGTCCCGAGATGCGGCCACAGGCAATACCCGCGACCGGCAGCATCTATCAGGCGGGCGCAGGACGGCCCCTGTTCGAGGACCGGCGTGCGCGCAATGTCGGCGACATCATCACCATCAACCTCGTCGAACGCAATACGGCGGAGAAGAGTGCAAATGCGTCGGCGACCCGGGGCTCCAGCCTGAGCGGCGGCATCAGCCTGACTGCGCCCAATCTGCTGGCGCTGCAGAACGCGAAGCTCAACGGACTCGACGCCAGTATTTCCGCAGATTCCGACTTCTCCGGCGAAGGCGAGGCGGCCGCGAACAACGTGTTCAGCGGCACGATCTCGGTGACCGTGATCGAGGTGTTTCCGAACGGAAACCTGCTGGTCTCGGGGGAGAAACAGGTGGCGATCAATCAGGGTAACGAGTACATCCGCTTCTCCGGGGTGATCAATCCCACCACGGTAAGCTCAAGCAATACCGTGCAATCGACTCAGGTCGCAGATGCGAGGATGGAGTACCGCGGCAGCGGCTTCATCGACGAGTCGAACACAATGGGATGGCTGCAGCGCTTCTTCGTCGCCATCCTGCCGTTCTGAGGAGGCTGCCATGCGTGCCTTTCGCTTCATTTCGATGCTCGTAGCCTGTGTAGCGCTGTCGGGCATTCTTGCCGGCCCGGTCGCGGCAGAGCGCATCAAGGATCTGGCTTCGATCGCCGGTGTGCGTGACAACCAACTGGTGGGCTACGGGCTTGTCGTCGGGCTGGACGGTTCGGGCGATCAGACCACCCAGACGCCGTTCACCGTACAGAGCATCCTCAGCATGCTGGGCAACATGGGAGTGACGCTGCCTGCGGGCACCAGCCTTCAGCTCAAGAACGTTGCGGCGGTGATGGTCACGGCGACGCTGCCACCCTTTGCGCGCCCGGGTCAGGCGATCGACATCACGGTGTCGTCGATGGGCAACGCCAAGAGCCTGCGTGGCGGCACGCTGGTGATGACGCCGCTCAAGGGCGCGGACGGGCAGGTGTATGCGCTGGCCCAGGGCAACATGGTGGTCGGCGGCGCCGGCGGACAGGCAGGCGGTGCGGCCCAGACCATCAACCATCTTTCGGCAGGGCGCATTCCCGGTGGGGCGACGGTCGAGCGCGCGGTGCCTGCGATGCTGGGGCAGGGCGAGTACGTCTTCTTCGAACTCAACGACACCGATTTCGGTACTGCGCGTCGGGTGGTCGATGCGATCAACATGGTCGCACCGGGCTCGGCCGAGGCAATCAACGGACGCAGCATCCAGGTCCGGGCGCCGCTCGACGTCAATACCCGGGTTGCCTTCCTGGGACGCATCGAGAATCTCGACGTGACGCCGATGCAGCAGGCCGCAAAGGTGATCGTGAACTCGCGTACCGGCTCGGTGGTGATGAACCAGACGGTGGCCTTGCAGAACTGCGCCGTGGCACATGGCAACCTGACCGTGACGGTAAATGCCCAACCGCAGGTGTCGCAGCCAGAGCCGCTGTCGCGCGGGCGCACCGTGGTCACCCAGTCCGGGTTGGTCAACATCGATCAGGAGGGCGGCGCGCTGATGAACGTTCGCGGTGGTACCAGCCTCGCCGAGGTGGTGAAGGCGCTCAACGCGCTCGGTGCCAAGCCGATGGACCTGGTCAGCATTCTGCAGGCGATGAAGTCTGCCGGTGCCTTGCGCGCCGAACTCGAGATCATCTGAGGGAGGCGCTGACATGACTTCCGGCATCCAGATGAACGCCTTCGACCCCAGCTCGCTGGGTGACCTTAAGCGGCTTGCCCGCACCAGTCCGGACGATCCGGACACGCTGCGCGCGGCCTCAAAGCAGTTCGAGGCCATGTTCCTGCAGATGGCGCTCAAGGCGATGCGCGCGGCGACGCCGACCAACAGCATGTTCGACAGCGAGCAGTCGCGCACCTACCAGTCGCTGCTCGATCAACAGCTGGCGCTGAACATGGCTCAAAGCAACAACAATGGCATGAGCGAGGCGCTATTCCGTCAGCTCGGCGGCATTACCGGCAACACCTCTACCAGCGCGATCAACGCGTTGACCATGCCAGGCGCCACCGAAAACAAGGGTTTCGACATCTCCAACGTGATTCGTCAGGCGGCAAATCCTGCCGCACTGATGCGCGAGGCACAGGCGATTGCCGCCGGTGCGAGCGGGGGCGACAGTGCCGACGATGCCGATCCGCTGGGCGATCTGATCTTCCGCCTCGACGCGGCGGCAAGAGCGGCGCGCAGCGCTGATAGCGACGACTCGATCTCGCCCTCAGTACGCGATTTCGTCAACGACGTGTGGCCACATGCACAGGCTGCCGCCCGTGAAACCGGCATTCCCGCGCAGTTCATGGTTGCCCAGGCGGCGCTCGAGACCGGCTGGGGCGACAAGGTCATGCGTCATGCCGACGGGCGCTCGAGCTACAACCTGTTCAACATCAAGGCGGGCTCGAGCTGGACGGGCGAGACCGTGGCGCGCAACGTCACCGAGTACGCTGGTTCGACCGCCTACACCGAGAAAGCGCGCTTCCGCAGCTACGGCTCGTATGCCGAAGCCTTCCAGGACTACGCCCGCCTGTTGTCGAACAGTTCGCGCTATTCGGAGGTGTTGGGCCAGACCAGTCCGGCGGGCTTTGCCGGCAGCCTGCAAAAGGCAGGCTATGCCACCGACCCGATGTACGCCGACAAGCTCACCCGCATCATCGCCGGCAACACGCTGCGCACGGCCCTTTCGGGCTGAAGGCGGGCAGCGGCCGAAATTGCCGGTTCTGACCTGGAACGCATCTTGCTGATAAGGCTCAGGACTTAGCAATTCAGGGGAATCATCATGGCAGGCTTGCTCAATATCGGTTTGACCGGTTTGAATGCTGCGCAAGCGCAGTTGCTGACGACCAGTCACAACATCACCAACGCGGGCGTTGATGGCTATCATCGCCAGTCGGTGATTCAGAGCAATGCCAGTCCGCAGTTCACCGGTGTCGGCTTCTTCGGGCAGGGCACCCAGATTGCCGCCGTCACACGTTCGTACGATCAGTACCTTGAAAATCAGGTGCTCAACAGCAACGCGAGCCTGGCCTCCTATAGCAGTTACAACGCCCAGATCAGCCAGATCAACAATCTGCTTGCCGACTCAACCTCCGGCCTGTCCCCCGCGCTGGAGAGTTTTTTTGCAGGCGTGCAGGAAGTTGCTTCAAACCCCACCAGCGTGGCATCGCGCCAGTCCCTGATCTCCAGCGCAGAGGCGATGGTGTCGCGCTTTCAATCGATGGATGCCCGCCTGAGCGAAATCAGATCGGGGCTCGAGGGTGAGATCGAGTCGACCGTGACGCAGATCAACACCTATGCCGGTGCGATCGCCGAAATGAACCAGCAGATCTCGATCGCGCAGGTTGCCGGCACCAGCGTCGCAGCGAATGATCTGCTCGACCAGCGCGAGCAGTTGATCAGCGAACTGAACACACTGGTCAAGGTGAGCTCAGTGACCGAAAGCAACGGTTCGGTCAGCGTATTCATGGGCTCGGGGCAGTCTCTGGTTGTGGGCAATACCGTAAACAGTCTGACGACGGTGCAGGATCCGACCGATCCGCAACGCAGCATGATCGCGATCACCTCGGATGGCGGTGCGTCCAATACCTTGCCGGAGAGCCTCATTACCGGTGGGGTCTTGAGTGGCTTGCTCGCCTTCCGCAGTGAGTCGCTCGACCCCGCCCAGAACACGCTAGGTCTGGTCGCGCTCGGTATCGCTGAAACCTTCAACGCCCAGCATGAACTGGGTACCGATCTGGACGGCGTGCTGGGTGGTGCATTCTTCAACAGCCCCGCACCCACCATCATGCCCGCCATCGCGTCTGCGAGTGTGGCGATCGAAGATGTCTCGCAACTTACCTCCAGCGACTATTTGCTGACGTGGGACGGGACCAACTATTCGATGAAGGCGGTAGGTGGGAGCGCCATTCCACTGACATTGCAGGCCAATGGCAGCTACAGCGGCGGCGGAATCAATTTTTCGATCGGCGACCCGACCCAGATTCCCTCTGCCGGTATGCTGATCCAGCCTACGCGCAATGCCGCAAGCAATCTGGCAGTGGCGATCTCCGATCCGCGCAAGGTCGCGGTGGGCGACCCTGTCAGTGTGGCGCCCGGCAACTACAGCGGCGCGGTGAGTGAGCGGATCGAGGGGGTCAAAACCCTGTCTGTTGACGGCATCGACGCCAACAGTGACGGGCTCGCCGACTTCTCACCGATTACACTGAGCTTCAGCGCAAACACCTTTACCGCTTCGGCCGGAACGCTGGAGCGTTACGATGCTTCGACCGGGACCTGGACTGCGAGCGGGGCCTACAATCCGGCAACCGACAGTTCCGGCGCACGCTTCCGGGTCACTGACTCGCAGGGCGGCGTCGATTACTCGTTCGAATTCACCGCCGTCGGTGCATGGGCAAACGGGGAGAGCCTCGTGTTCAGCCCGACCGCTGCAGGTGTGGCCGACAACCGCAACGCGGTGGCGCTTGGTGCGCTGCAAACCTCGAAGCTGATGCTCGCCGGCAGCAGTGGTACGCCGACGGCAACATTTCAGTCCGTGTATGCGCAGATGGTGACCCAGGTCGGCAACAAGACGCGTGAGGTCCAGGTGAACGAAGCCGCTCAGGAGACCTTGCTGACCCAGGCGACCGACGCCCGGGACGGCCTCTCCGGCGTGAACCTGGACGAGGAGGCTGCCAACCTCGTTCGCTACCAGATGGCTTATCAGAGTGCCGCCAAGGTGATGGGGGTGGCGCAGACGCTGTTCGACGAAATTCTGGCGATCAGTCGTTAAGGAGATCGTGATGCGCATTTCGACCAGCATGATTTACGACAAAGGGGTCAGTTCGCTGCAGTCGCAGTGGAGCGATCTTCTGCACACGCAGCAACAGCTTTCCACCGGGCGGCGGGTGCTGACGCCTGCGGATGATCCGATTGCGGCATCGCGTGCGCTCGAACTGGGCCAGTCCAAGGGTGTGAACGCACAGTTCATGACCAACACGGGCTATGCCGAGGACAGGTTGAACCTGCTCGAGAACAAGCTCACCGGCGTTGGCGACAGCCTGCAGTACATTCGCGAGAAAACCGTCGCAGCAGGCAATGCGGCCTATTCGGATGAAGAGCTGGGCTATCTCGCCACCGACCTGCGGGCCCAGTTTGATGGCTTGCTGGCCCTGGCCAACAGTCAGGATGGTACGGGCGACTATCTCTTCTCCGGCTACCGTGCCAACGACAAGCCCTTCTCCGGCAATCTGGCCGGGGTGACCTACAACGGCGACTACGGTACGCAGACGGTTCAGGTGTCGGCGTCGCGTTACATGCCGGTCAGTCTGCCGGGCGCAGACATCTTCGGTGCAACCCGCCCGATCGATGATTCACTGGTGCAGGCCTCGACCGGCACCCATACCGATGGTTCGGAGAATACCGGCGGTACCACGCTCAGCGGCACGCTGAGTTCGACAGTGAGCACCAGCCAGCTCGGTCATCGCTACGAAATCATCTACGATGCGGCGACGCCGGGCTACGACGTTTATGAATACCAGCCTGGCAATCCGTCCAAGGTGACCATTGCCACCGGGGCCGCCTCGCTGGCCTCGCTTTCCGCGACCCTGGGCATCGATCTGCAGATGACCGACAGCAGCGGTGCGGCGGCCACGCCCGGCGACGGCGACCGCTTCGAGCTTTTCGTCGGCTCCCCCGACATGTTCACGAATTTGGGGATCCTGATCGATTCGATGGAACGGCCCGGTCCCTCCGGCATGGCGGGCGGTGCAGTTGCCTTCGGTCTGACCAGCATGGATGGCGCGATCGACAACGTGCTCAAGACCCGCGCCCAGGTTGGATCGCAGCTGGTGGAAGCCGAGAGTCTGACCACGATCGGCAGCGATCTCGACCTGCAGTACGCGACGGTGATCTCCGAACTGATGGACGTGGATTATGTCGAAGCGATCTCCAACCTGACCCAGCAGCAGACCTATCTCGAGGCGGCGCAACAGTCCTTCCTCAAGGTGTCCGGCCTGTCCCTGTTCAACTACCTTTGAGCTTGCCATGCGTGTTCGCCGCTTCGTTCTTGCGCTGAGTCTTCCCGTACTCGTTGCGTGCAGCAACATGCAGACCTATGGCGGACCGGTGGCTGGCGTTGTCGGGACGCGCGCGGTGCTGAACAGTCTCGATCTGTGGTCGACGACATACCTTTCCAACGGGCTGATCGCCTATGCGATCTACGACCCGCTTCAACCGACCTGGACCATCGAGGCCAGCGTGACGGGCGAAGACCGGGTCCAGATGGATCTGCAGATGAAGCGTCTGATAACGGGCGGCGAGGGCGAGGCGCGTCAGGTGTTCATGCGCACGGCCCGCAAACTGGTCGAAGAGGGCGGCTATGCCGGATTCGATGTGCTGCGCTTCGAAGAGGGCGTGGAGGCAACCCGGCCTTTTGCACGGCGCACGGCCAACGGCGAGATCCGGCTGGTGAGGTCGCGCCAGTTTCCAACGCTGTAATGCCCGCAAACAACGCGCGCAACTGAAGCCAAGCTTTCGCGTCCTTCGTGCCTCCGCGCGAAACACCTCCGCCTCAAACGAACGGTCGTCACGCGCGAGCACTCAAGGCCGCGGTGAAAGGGCTTCCAGCAATATCGGCACGGTATCGAAACTGCGCTCGAACAGGCTCTGCACCACCGGCCCGAAGTTGGTCATGATAAGCATCAGTGCGAAGAAGCCCATCGCCAGCGTGAGCGGGAAACCGATCGCGAACAGGTTGAGCTGCGGGGCCGCGCGGGTGAGGATGCCAAGCGCGATGTTGGTGACCAGCAGCACTGCCACCACCGGTAGCGACAGTAACAGTCCGGTCGCGAACACCGTGGTGCCGGCGCGCGCGATGTAGCCCCAGCCATCGGCGCTGAAGCTTGCCGTGCCGACCGGCAGCCACTCGAAGCTTCGAACCAGCAGGTCGATCATGATCAGATGACCGTTGATGGCGAGAAAGAGCAGGGTGGCCACCAGCCCCACGAAATCCGAGAGCACCGCGGTCTGACCGCCTGCATCGGGGTCGAAGAAGATGGCGAAGGACAGGCCCATCTGCATGCCGATCAGGGAGCCGGCCATGTCGATGGCCGCGAATACCAGGCGCAGCATGAAGCCGATGGCCACGCCAATGAACATCTGCTGCACCATGATCATCAGCCCGATGCCCGAACCCGGCGCTACGGCCGGCATGGGCGGCATGACCGGCAACAGGGCGATGCCGATCCCCAGCGCAATCGCCAGCCGCACCCGTGCCGACACGCCGCGGTTGGAGAAAATCGGGGCACTTGCAAACAGCCCGAACAGGCGCGCCAACGGAAACATCAGGGCGGCGAGCCAGGCGTCGAGCTGTGCCGCGGTCACGCTCAGCATCGCGTTTGTGCCTTCAGCCGATCATGGTCGGGATGTTTTCGAACAGGCGGCGCATGAAGTCGGTCAGCAAGGTGATCATCCACGGGCCGGCCAGCACCAGGGTGACGAAAATCGCGATCAGTTTGGGGACAAAAGACAGGGTCATTTCGTTGATCTGGGTCGCAGCCTGAAAGATGCTGATGACCAGACCGGTGATCAGTGCGGCAAGAAACAGCGGTGCCGACACCATCAGGGTGACTTCAATGGCCTGGCGCCCGAGGTCGATGACAGCGGTGGGGGTCATGGCTGCTCTCCTATACCGCGAAGCTCTGCACCAGCGAGCCGATGAGCAGAGTCCAGCCATCGACCAGCACGAAGAGCATGATCTTGAACGGCAGGGAGACGATCACCGGCGACATCATCATCATACCCATCGACATCAGCACCGAAGCGACCACCATGTCGATGATGATGAAGGGGATGAAAACGATGAAGCCGATCTGAAAGGCCGTTTTCAGCTCCGAGGTGACGAAGGCGGGAATCACCACCCGCATCGGCAGGTCTTCGGCCTTCTCCACGGGGGGGACCTTGGCAAGGCCGGCAAACAGGGTCAGATCGGGCTCGCGAACCTGCTTCAGCATGAAGGTCTTGACTGGCACCGAGGCACGCTCGAGCGCCTGTTCGAAGCTGATCGTGCCTTCGGACATCGGCACATAGGCGTCGGTATAGACGCGGTCGGCGACCGGTGCCATGATGAAGAAGGTCAGAAACAGCGCGAGGCCGAGCAGGACCTGGTTCGGTGGCGAGGTCTGAGTGCCCATGGCCTGCCGCAAAAGCGAGAACACGATGATGATGCGGGTGAAGCTCGTCATCATCAGCACCATTGCCGGCACGAAGCTGAGCATCGTCAGCAGCAGCAGGGTCTGGATGGTGAGGCTGTAGGTGGTGCCGCCATTGGCAGCTGGCCCCGTGGTCAGGGCGGGCAGCGCCTGCGCCAGCGCGAGGCCCGGTGCAGTGCTCAGGATGAGACCGAGCGCGCTGCGCAGCAGGTGCTTACGAACCATGGCGGCGGCGCTCCAGTGCTTTTCTGAACCAGCCGGAAAAGTCGCCGTTTGCGGCAGCGCCCGTTTCAGTGGTGGCGGCTTCGGACGGAAAATCGGATGCCTCCATGACGTGCAGGGTGCGAACGCTGCCAGGTGCCACGCCGAGCACCAGTACCTTGGGGCCGGTCTCGACCAGTACCACACGTTCGCGCGGGCCCACCGCAGTCGCCCCCAGGACCTTGAGTACGCCGGCCGCGTTACGCGGCTGAGACAGGCGCTTGATGGCCCACAGGCAGGCAATCAGCAGCGCGATCACCACCACCAGACCGAACAGCATCTGGCCGAGGCTACCCGCAAGATCGGTGGCGGGGGACGGGGCGGGGTCTGCTGCCTGTGCAAGCGCAGGCAGCAGAAGCGTCAGGAGCGGAATCAGATTGAAGGCGGGTTTCACTGCGTCTTGTCGAGGTTGGCAGCAGGGAAGAAGGCCCCCTGCATGCGGATCAGCTGCGAATCTTCCGCATGCGCTCTGCGGGGGTGATGATGTCGGTGAGCCGAATGCCGAACTTGTCGTTGACGACCACGACTTCGCCCTGCGCGATCAGCGTGCCGTTGACCAGCACGTCCATGGGCTCGCCTGCCAGTCCGTCGAGTTCGACCACCGAACCGTGCGCAAGCTGGAGCAGGTTCCGGATCGACAGCTTGGTGCGGCCGAGTTCGACCGTGAGCTGGACCGGAATGTCCAGGATCATGTCGAAATCGTTGATCGCGCCCGGTTTGCTGCCGGTCGAGCCGAAATCCTCGAACAGCTGGCTGGCCGGCTTGGCCTGATAGGGCGATTCGTCCATCGCTGCTGCGGCGAGATCTGCCGCAACCTGGGCAGCTTCGCCGTCTACGCCGGACTCGGTCGCGGCCTGCTCCTGCATCGCAGCAGCCCAGTCGTCTTCGCTGATCTGGTTGTCTGTGTCGTCAGCCATTCTGGCCTCCTGCTGGCTTGTTGATATCCTGCTCCTCGCTACCGATGAAGCGTTCAACCTTGATTGCGTATTGTCCGCTTTGCGTACCGTGCCGACATTCGATGATGGGAACACCGTCGACTTCGGCCTGGAGCATATCGTTCACATGCAGCGGGATGACATCGCCAACCCGCATGTTGACGATGTCCCGCAGGCTCACCTTGGCTGTGCCGAGATTGCACGTCAGTTCAATCTCGGCGGTTTGCAACTGCCGTGACAACAGGTTTTCCCAGCGCCGGTCCTGCGTAAGGTGGTCGCTCTGCATGGTGGAGTAAAGCAGATCGCGAATTGGCTCGACCATGGAGTAGGGAAAACAGAAGTGCATCTCTGCCTGTGCACCGCCAAGCTCCAGCGAGAAGCTGGTCGCGAGCACGATTTCGGATGGCGTCGCGATATTGGCAAACTGCGAATTCATCTCCGAGCGGACGTATTCCAGCTCGAGTTTGAAGACCGGCGCCCACGCCTTGCCGTACTCGGCAAACACCACTTTGAGCATGCCCTGGATGATGCGCTGCTCAGTTGGGGTGAAATCCCGTCCTTCGACCCGGGTGTGAAAACGTCCGTCGCCGCCGAACATGTTGTCGACGACCAGAAAGACCAGATTGGGATCGAACACGACCAGGCCCGTGCCGCGCAAGGGTTTTGCGACGACCAGGTTGAGGTTGGTCGGCACCACCAGGTTGCGCACGAACTCGGCGTACTTCTGCACCTTGATCGGACCGACCGAGACCTCGGCATTTCGATGCATGTAATTGAACAGGCCAATGCGCAGGTAACGCGCAAAGCGCTCGTTGATGAGCTCCATGGTGGGCATGCGCCCACGCACGATGCGCTCCTGGGTGGCCATGTTGTAGGGGCGCACGCCCCCGTCGTCGACTTCTTCGTCGTCCGGCTCGTCGGACTCCCCGCTGACGCCGCGGAGCAGCGCATCAACTTCTTCCTGGGAGAGAAAGTCCGAAGACATGGCAGGCCTCGTTACTGAATGATGAACGAGTTGAAAAGAACCGCCTGGACCGGTGTCGCTACCGCCGACCGCTGGCCCGGTGGCGGAGGGGGGAAGCCCAGCGCACTGTTGACCTGATCGAGAATCTCCAGTGCCAGCGCCTCGCGTCCCTCAATGGTCTGTACTTCAGACGGAAGTTTGCTCGAGAGCAGCAGGTTGATGCGATGCCGGATCTCGGGCATGAAGCCCTTGAGCGCATCGGCCGTCTTCTGGTCGGTCACACGCAGTGCGAGGATGGCCTGCAGGTAGTGATCACCCTCTTCGCGACGCAGGTTGACGGTGAACGCGTCGAGTTCGGCAAAAACGGGAGGATGGCTCAGATCTACGGCGGTCGACGGGGTCACGGCTGCGGGCGCGTCAGCATGATCGGCGGCCTCGCCGCCACCCTTCTTGAGCAGGATGAGCGCGCCGATTGCGCCTGCGACAACGATCAGCAGGACCACCACCACGATGATGATGATCATCAGCATCTTTCCGCTCTTCTTGGGTGGTGCATCACCTGCGGGTGCTTCCGGCTTGTTTGGGGCCTTCGCCATGCAACTCTCCTTTTCCTACGCCTGGATTATGGCTCATCGCCATCTCGGCCCAAGCGCGGAAAAGTGGGGCAGAGTGCCCCTTATTCATGCGCTTCAGGCGAAGGTGTCGACCAGCCCGTCAATTTGTTTGACCCAGCGTGCGGCCGGCGTGGCCACACCCGTGTCGATATCACCCTGTCCAATGCCGCCGCGTCCGCCACGTTGCCCGCGATCGTCGCCGGAGGTCTGCTGCTCGCCCGAGGTGCTCACATTGGCCTGTCCGAGACTGATGCCGGACTGCGCCAGGATTTCGCGCAGCCTGGGCATGGCCTGCTCCAGCGCATCCCGCGCCGACTGGGTCGCCGCGATGAACTGGGCGGTGGTCTGATCGCCGTTCAGGTTGATCGAAACCTCTACCTTGCCCAGATGTGGCGGGGTGAGCACGAGTTCTGCCTTGCTCTCCGCACGACCGACCATCCACATGACCCTGTTGCCGACTTCATCTGCCCACGCGGACTGGCCTGCCGGCGTGGCAACCGTCAGTTGCGGTGCAGAGGTCGTGACCTGGCCCGGCTGGCGCAGCGAATGCATGAACGAGGCCTGCGCACCGTCGGGCAAGTCTGCTCCGACCGTCTGCAAAGCCGTTGCCGCGCGTTCTGCGAAGCCGGATTGTGCTTCGGGTCTGAGTTGCAACGGAAGCACGCTTTGCCCCTGTTGGCCCGTCTGAGCGAAGTTCAGTGCAGGCTTCGGGAGCGAATCGGCGGAATTCTGAAGTGATTTGCCCTGAGTGTCACCCGAAAGCGCGATATTTGCTGCGCGGCCCGCCTTGTTCGCGCCATCTGCACCCGTTGCCGCCGCGCCTGCACGAGCGAGATCCCGAGTGCCTGGTAGCAGGGCGGCAATCGCTGCCGGCAGACCGGCAATCGTCATTGCCGCCTCGGCGGGTTCGTTTGCCGCATCCGTTTGTTCGTCGTTTCCCGGCTGCGCATCGTGCACGTCGGCAGCGGTGTCCCGCTCGGGCGGTTCAGACCGGCTTGTGTCCGCACGATCCGTCTCTTGCGATTGCTGCGAGCGCTCGGACGTTCCTTCGGGCTCCGAACGGGATTCGGACCTGGCGGACTGGTCGGGGCTGCGTTCGGCGCTAGGGGTTTCCGCGGTACGGGCGCTGTTGCGCATCTGTCCACGCAGCATGTCGGCGAAGTCCGGCGTCGCAGCCTTGCTGGAATAGTCGGTACTGTTGCTCACCTTGCTTCCGGAGTTCGTCAGGAAGGGAAAAGTCTGCGAACTGGAAGCGATCTGGGATGCCATGGTCTTGCCCTCTTCAGCGTGTGTCACGCTTGGTATGAGCAAACAGCGTGCCAGGCTCTTGTTCAGTCGCTGTCGCGTTTGAGGTGCTGCCGCGCAGCGTGCTCATCGCTGGCCCGCTGCTCCTGCCGCAATTCGTTTCGCGCCTGCAGTTTCTGATGGCGCTGGGACAGCGTGTCGAAAGCTTGAACCTTGTTTCGCTGTGCCATCCAGAACTGTTGGCCCTGGCTGGTGTGGTTGCGCGATTGTTCGACAACAAGGTGTTGAGCGGAAATGGCGTCGTCGATGCGGTTGATGAAGGCGGTGTAATTGCGCAGTTCGTCCGG
Source organism: Azoarcus sp. (assembly GCA_023230755.1). Taxonomy (GTDB): domain Bacteria; phylum Pseudomonadota; class Gammaproteobacteria; order Burkholderiales; family Rhodocyclaceae; genus Parazoarcus. Next base: position 9,323 of record JALNWS010000035.1, on the reverse strand, counting down.
GCCGATGCCGGCGCGAGCCGCTGTGACAAAGCGTTCGCGATACTCGGCCCGGTAGTTTTCGAGCATCTCGAGTTTCTGCTGGCCGCTGCGTTCGGATGCGATCAACTCACCGAGACGGCGCGCAGCGTCGTCCATGCGGGTATTGGCGAGATCGAGCAAGGGTTGCAGCGGGAATTTTCCTGTCATGAGAGCGCAATGAATATTGACTAAAGGTATTGTAGTCGAACCGCGACCCGTCGCGGCAATTCAGGTTTCCAGTCAGGCGTCATCACTTGCCTCCTGTGCAAGCTCGCGTCGCACGACGCGGTTCTTGCCGGTTTGTTTGGCCTCGTACATCGCCGCGTCGGCGCGCGCCAGCACGACGTCGATGGCTTCGCCGTCGGCGCGCGGCGTTACGCCAGCGCTGAACGTAATGACAACATGTTGTTCGCCGGACATGAAAAATACCCGGGTAAGCTCGCGCTGAAGGCGCACCAGCGTCTGATCGGCCTGTTCCAGCGTGGTATCGGGCAGGACGATGACGAACTCCTCGCCGCCATAGCGGGCGAGGGTGTCCTGCGGGCGAAGATTCTCGCGCACGACGCGCGCCAGATGAACGAGGGCATCGTCACCGGTCTGGTGGCCGAGCGCGTCGTTGATCTTCTTGAAATTGTCGAGATCGAGGAGGGCGACGCACAGCGGCGTGTGATGACGTTGTGCCCGCGCGGACTCGCGGCTGAATACATCTTCCAGCCCGCGGCGGTTCAGGCAGCCGGTGAGCTGGTCGTGGCGCATCAGGTGGCTGGCTTCCTCCAGTTCCTTGTGCAGGCTGTCGATCTGCTCTTCTGCTGCAAGGGCCCGCTGCCTGGTGGCGGAAAGGTCATCGCGCGAACGCGCGGCTTCGAGCTGGATGCTGCGGGTTTCGGTCATGACCTCGTCGAGCAGGTGACCAATCTCGGAGATGTCACGCGCTGCAGCAATCTTGCGCGCGCAGCTTCCCATGCGGTCGTGGTAAGTCCCGGTTGACTCGGCAAAGCGCCCGAGCTGGTCCACGAATCCGGCAAGCATCTCCTTGAGCATGAGCTGGGCTTGCGAGAGGTTGTGCTTGAGCTGACTCTGCTTGTAGATCACCTCCTTCAGGCGCCGCCGCGCGTCGTCGATCAGACGTGGGGTCGCAGGCTTGTCGACGATGTCCCGCAACATCTCGATCTGACCGCCGAGCCACTGGTCGTCAATGACCAGTTCGTCGATATTCTGAAGAAGGAGCTTGAGCAGATCGAGCAGGCCATTGCGGATCTCGGAATCGTCAGCAGCCGTCAGTTCGAGACGGTGAGCGAATTTGCGTAGCTGCGTGCCGACAGTGGCAAACGCCTGCGTATCGCTGGCGGCACGTGTTGCCGTGGCAATGAGCCTGGCGTCGCTGATCAGTTCTGGATGCTCACTCAGGAAGGCCGGCAGCACCGACTCCATGGTCAGTGCGAGCAACTCGCGCAGCGCCTGAATCAGCGTGTTTGAGTCGGCGTCTGCGGCAATCAGCGCGCTAGCCGTGGGCGGGCTGGATGCCGCGCCGACGGATGTCTGGGCCGGCAGTTCGGGGGACGCTGGTGTTTCTTCCGGTGCGGGCCGCTCGGGGTCGACCGGCGCCTGCCCCCACGCCCGCAGCAAGGACTGGAGGCGGGTGTACAGCGTATTGGGGTCGCTCGCACCGAGCACCCGCTCGAGCGAGTCGCGTTTGCGCGCGAGGGTCCAGCCGAGCTGTCTGCCCTCCCACTGGCGCAGCAGCGTGGCGATGAGTTCATTCCAGGCTTGTGGCTTTTCCGTTCCAAGGCATGCCAGGTACTGGTCTAGTGCCTGCGCCGCGTCGTTTGCGCCGGCGCTGTTCAGCGCCTTGTCGAGCTGCCGCGCAAGGCGCTGTCGTTCGGACGTATCGCGCGGCAGCTGCGGTGCGATACGGCGAACGAAGCGCTCGGGAAACGGCGGTTCGGCAGGTGTCGTGCCGGCGATCTCGTGATACAGCCGCAGGTAGTTTTCCGGTGTTGGCGGTGTGCGTCGCATCGCGAGCTGGCGCAGCGTTTCACGTGCAATCTCGGACGGGTTGGTGGGTTCTGCCATATGGACCTGGAATGAAGGTAGTGTGAGCGTGTATCACGCCGAACTCACGACCCGGTTCTTGCCCGCCCGCTTTGCTGCATACATGGCCTTGTCGGCACGTTCGATGGCCGCCATCGGGTCTTCGGTGCTGTCAAGGCAGGCAATGCCTGCGCTGAAGGTGATCAGCAGGTGCTCCTGCTGGGCCAGGAAATAGCGACGCGTGAGTTCGCGCTGGAGTCGGACGAGGATGATCTCGGCCTGTGCAAGGTCGGTTTCCGGCAGCAGGATGAGGAACTCCTCTCCGCCGTAGCGCGCAACCGAGTCCTGAGGCCGCAGCGTTTCTTCCACCACCTGTGCGAGATGGCGCAGCGCATTGTCGCCCACCACATGGCCGTGTGCGTCATTGATCTGCTTGAAGTTGTCGACATCGAGCAGGGCCAGACACAGTGAAGAGCCCAGCCGGCGCATGCGCGAAATCTCGCGCGTGAGGGCTTCGTCCATGCCCTTCCGGTTCAGCGTGCCGGTCAGGGCATCGTGGCGGACAAGCTCGCTGGTTTCATCGAGTTCGCGCTGCAAGCGCAGAATCTGCTGATTTGCCGACTCGACCTCGTTGCGCAGATTTGCAAGCTCTTCGCCCGAACGGTGTGCGGACAGATGTGTGGAGCGCGTTTCGCGCAGCACCTCTTCGACGACGTCTGAGAGCTCCTGGATGTCGTGCGCCGCGCTGATCCGTCGCGCACTTTCGGTAAGCACGACCTCGTAGTGTTCGGTGGACGTGGAGAAGGCAGACAACTGGTCGATGAAGCCGGCCAGCATCGACTTGAGCTTTTGCTGTGCATCGGTCAGCTCGTGTTTCAGCTGGCTTTGCTTGTCGATGACTTTGCGCAGGCGGCGCTCGACCTCGTCGAGCAGTCGCAGGTCCAGGGGCTGCTCGAAAGTCGCCGCAATCAAGGTAAGTTGTCCGTGCAGCCAGCTGTCGTCGATGACCAGTTCGCGGACGTTGTCGACGATCAGCCTGATCAGATTGAGCAGCGCCTGGCGGAGCTCCCGCTGTTCATCGCCATCCCATGTCGCGCGCGCAATCAGGCGGTCGAGGCGCGCCGCGAGGTCTGCGACCTGCCCGGGGCTTGTCGGTGCCACGACCTGGGCGGCGATGACATTTGCTTCGGCGACGAGCGCGTCGTCGTTTGTGAGCGGGGCAATGCAACCCGTCAGGAGCCTGGCGAGCAGCGGCCCAAGTGCGTCTGCGGCGGCCGGCGGCGTGTTGTCTCCGACCGGGAGGTCAGCAAGCGGGTCACCGCCTGGCTGTTCGTTCCAGCTTCGCACGAGAGCGTGAAGCCGCAGGTGAAGCTGCTCGGAGTCGGCTCCGGCAGCCAGTACGTGTTCGAGCGAGTCGCGCTTGCGGCCCGGCGTGATGTTCTGGTGACGGCGCTCCAGTTCGCTGACGAGATCGCGTATCAGCGGTGCCCACGGTTTGGGCTCCCCGCCCAGCAGTCCGCTGATGGTGAGCATTGCCTGGCGCAGGCCAGTCCACTGCCCGCTGGCCACTGCTTTCTCGAAGATCCGGGCAAGGCGCAGGGCCTGTGGCGTGGATCGCGGCAGGGCATCTGCAATGGCTTTCAGTGTTTTTGCGGGAAAGGCATCTTCAGCCGTGGTGCCCGCGATCTGGAAGTACAGCTTGCGGAAGTTGTCAGGCGTCGGAGGGGTCTTTTGCGTAGCGAGTTGCAACAGGGCTTCGCGGGCAATCTCGGACGGAGTCGGGACGTGGCTGCCATTCGCCTTCCCGTGGCTGTGGGCGGGCGACGCTCGATCATCCGTGCTCGGTTGCGCGGCGGGTTTCCCTGCTTGCGTCATTCAATAGACCCGTGTGTGGCGGATAGCGGAGGTAAGGCGGCTTGTGGCTGGCCGTTGGCGGTTCGCGATGATTATGCCTATGTCTCGTTTGGATAACTACTTTTCGGTAAAGGTGTCGTGCTCCCGTGGGCGTGCGCAGCGCCGGCACCGCAACGCCGGTGCGATACAATCCGCGCAGAACGACACCATTCGAGCCTTGCCGAAATCATGAAAAATCACGCTCCGGACGTGGTGATCCTTACCGAAGACCGCTACCTCGAGCTCGACACATCCGACTGGTACCAGGCGCAGATCGCGACCGAAGACGGCCTCGTCGCGCAGGCACTTGAAGCCCGTGGATTGAGCGTCGGACGCGTGAGCTGGTCCGATCCCGCTTTCCGCTGGAATGAACCCCGCGCCGCGCTCTTTCGCAGCACATGGGACTATTTCCACCGCTTTGCGGAGTTTTCGCCGTGGCTCGACACGGCGGCGGCGCACACCCGCCTCTTCAACCCGGCAGAGCTTGTGCGATGGAATCTCGACAAGCGCTATCTGCGAGCGCTTGCCCGTGAAGGTGTGAACGTGGTTCCGACCCGCTATGCAGATGTCGGAGAGCGGCACACACTTGCTGCGATCATGGATGCCGAAGCCTGGGAAGAGGTGGTGTTCAAACCCGTGGTGTCGGGCGCAGCACGGCTGACCTACCGGGTCGGTCGCGACACCCTGGACGCACATGAAGCGGTGTTCGCACGCTGTCTTGCTGATGAAGCGATGATGGTGCAAAGCTTCGAGCCAGCCGTGCTGGGTGAGGGGGAGTTGTCGCTGATCGTGATCGAGGGGCGCACCACCCATGCCATCCGCAAGACGGCCGCAGCAGGAGATTTCAGAGTCCAGGACGATCATGGCGGCAGAGTGCATGCGCATCAACCTGGCGCCGACGAGCGTGCCTTTGCCGAGGCGGCAGTCGCGGCGTGTCCGAGCCTGCCGCTCTATGCACGGGTTGATTTCGTGCGTGCCGGAGAGGGGTTCCGGCTGATGGAGCTTGAGCTGATCGAGCCGGAACTGTTCTTCCGCTTTTATCCGCCAGCTGCAGACGCACTTGCCGATGCCCTGATGCAGCGCCTGACGTCATGAACTGAATGGCCCGCAGCGTGGGGGCCCGCCCGGGCGCGGAAAGCCGCCCGCTGAGCGCACGAACGTTGAGCTCGTGGCACGATCCTGCGATCATGCGGACATGACGCCGCTGCCCGCGCAGTGTCCTTATGCACATCGAATCGGTGCCCCAAAAGGAGAGTGACGTGATGAAGAGAAGCTTGCTGCTGGCGGCGCTGGTGCTGGTCAGCCACTCCGTGGTGGCCAAGGACTGGGACAAGATCCGCTTCGCCACGGAGGGTGCCTACCCGCCGTTCAATTCCACTGCGCCAGACGGCTCGGTACAAGGTTTCGATGTTGATATCGGCAACGCGCTGTGTGCCGAGATGAAGGCAGAGTGCACCTGGGTGAAGCAGGAGTGGGACGGCATGATCCCCGCGCTCATGAGTCGAAAGTTCGATGCGATCTCGGCCTCGATGTCGATCACCGCAGAGCGCAAGAAGAAGGTGGATTTCACCGACAAGTATTACGCCACGCCGCTCGCGCTGGTGGCAAAGAAGGGTTCGCCCCTGAGGCCGGAGCTTGCCAGCCTCAAGGGCAAGCGTATCGGTGTTCAGCGTGGCACGGTCGCCGACAACTTTGCCGGGCACTTCTGGGCCGATCACGGCGTGGACCTGGTGCGCTATGCCAAGCAGGAAGAGGTCTATCTCGACCTCGGCGCGGGACGCATCGACGCGACCTGGGTGGATGCACTTGAGGCCGACGGTGGCTTTCTCACCAAGCCAGCCGGCGCGGAGTACGATTTTGCCGGCAGCCAGGTCTTCGGCCGTAACGCCGAGGAGAAGGCCGTTATCGGCGAAGGCGTCGGCATCGCCATCCGCAAGCGCGACGCAGATCTGCGTGACAAGCTCAATACTGCGCTGAAGGCGATCCGGGCCAACGGCACCTACGACGAGATCCGCAAAAAGTACTTCCCGCACGACATTTACGGCGAGTAGGGCGCTCGTGCCCCGACGCTATTGATGCTGCACGGTTATTCTTCCTCGCTGCTCGACGGTGCCTGGCTGACATTGCAGGTCGCTGTGCTGTCGCTCGTGCTGGCGCTGGTCCTCGGGCTCGCCGGTGCGTCCGCCAAGCTCTCCCGCAGCAGGGTGCTGCGTGCGCCGGCCGTGCTCTACACAACCGTGGTGCGGGGCATTCCCGATCTGGTGATGATGTTGCTGGTGTTCTATGGCGGGCAGATCGGGATCAACCAGATTACCGACCGACTGGGCTGGGACTACGTTGACATCAACCCGTTTGCTGCCGGCGTTGCCACCCTCGGTTTCATCTTCGGCGCCTACTTTACCGAGACCTTTCGCGGCGCCTTTCTTGCAGTGCCGGCGGGTCAGCTCGAGGCCGGCTACGCTTATGGCATGAGCCGCTGGCAGGTGTTCCGACGCATCCTGTTTCCGCAGATGTTGCGCCACGCGCTGCCCGGTCTTGGCAACAACTGGCAGGTGATGCAGAAGAGCACCGCGCTGGTGTCCATCATCGGTCTCTCGGACCTCACCTGGCTTGCCGATCAGGCCGGTCGCAGTACGCATCAGCCTTTCCTGTTCTATGCGGTGGTGTGTGCCTTCTACCTGGCGATGACGGCGGCCTCGGGCGTGCTCTTCCGTTCGCTTGAGCGGCGCTACAGCGTTGGTGTGAGGCGGGCAGCGGCATGATCGAATGGGCCGTCATCACCGAGAATCTGCCAGAGTACGCAGCGGGGCTGTGGCTCACGCTGCAGCTCACCGTGCTTTCGCTCGTCGCCGGTCTGCTGCTCGCCGTCCCGCTGGCGGTGTTGCGCACCGCGGGTCCGCTTGTCGTTTCCCGCATGGTCTGGGCCTACAGCTATTTCTTCAGGGGCACGCCGATGCTGGTGCAACTCCTGCTCGTCTATTACGGCCTTGGCCAGTTTGAATGGGTTCAGGCGCGCTGGGCCGAGGGCAATGGCTTCTGGCTGATATTCCGCGAGCCCTATGGTTGTGCGCTGGTGACTTTTGCGCTCAACACCTGCGCCTATACCACCGAGATCATTGCCGGTGCGCTGCGGGCCACGCCGCATGGAGAGATCGAGGCCGCGCAGGCCTGCGGCATGAGCCGGCTGACGGTGATTCGCCGCATTCTGGTGCCGGGCGCCTTGCGCCGGGCGATACCGGCCTACAGCAACGAGGCCATTTTCATGCTGCACGGTACGGCGATCGCCTCGACCATCACCCTGGTCGACCTCACCGGCGCGGCGCGCAATGCCTATTCGCAACACTTCGCGCCGTTCGAGGCTTTCATCTTCGCCGGCCTGATCTACATGTGCGTGACCTTCGCCCTTGTCGGCCTGTTCCGGCTTGCCGAGCGGCGCTGGCTCGGTCATCTGCAGCCGCGCAAGGCCGGGTCGGTCAAGGCCTGACCGACCTCATTCAGGATTCAATTCATGACCCAGCTTTCGGTCGAAGACCTCCACAAGCGATACGGCGACCACGAGGTGCTCAAGGGGGTGTCGCTCGATACTGAGGCGGGCGACGTGGTGAGCATCATCGGCTCCTCGGGTTCGGGCAAGAGCACTTTCCTGCGCTGCATCAACTTTCTTGAACAGCCTGACGCCGGACGCATCACCGTCGGTGGTGAGGAGATCCGGCTGGTGCCCGACCGCAACGGTCATCTCAAGGTGGCTGACGCCAGACAGCTGCAGCGTCTGCGCACGCGGCTGGCGATGGTGTTCCAGCATTTCAATCTGTGGGCGCACATGACGGTGCTCGAGAACGTCACCGAGGCGCCGGTGCATGTGCTCGGCCTCACCCGGGCGGAAGCGCGCGAGCGCGCCGAAGCCTATCTGGAGAAGGTTGGCATCGCCCACTTCCGTGACAGCTATCCGGCTCATCTTTCGGGCGGGCAGCAGCAGCGGGTGGCAATTGCCCGCGCGCTGGCGATGGAGCCCACCGTGCTGCTTTTCGACGAACCCACCTCGGCGCTTGACCCTGAACTGGTGGGCGAGGTGCTGAAGGTCATGCGCGGCCTTGCCGAAGAAGGGCGCACCATGGTGGTGGTGACCCACGAAATGGGCTTTGCGCGCGAGGTGTCGAGCAAGGTCATGTTCCTGCATCAGGGGCTGGCCGAAGAGTACGGCCCGCCGTCCGAAGTGTTCGACAACACGCGCAGCGAACGCCTGCGCCAGTTCCTGTCCGGCAACCTCAAGTAAGGGTCAGCGCCAGCTCAGGACCGGCCAGCCGGCCTGCTGGGCATGGCTGTGCAGGACCGGGTCGGGGTTGACTGCATGAGGGTGGTCGACCCGTTGCAGCAGCGGCAGGTCGTTGCGCGAGTCGGAGTAGAAGCTCGCGCCCTGGAGCGACTCGCCCTGGTCTTCCAGCCAGTGCTGCAGGCGGGTGACCTTGCCCTCCCGAAAGGTCAGCACCCCTTGCGTACGACCACTGTAGCAACCGTTGTGCTGCTCCAGATCGATGGCCAGCACATCGTCGACCTGCAGACGTGAGGCGATCGTGCTCACCAGAAAGTGTGCCGAGGCGGAAATTACCAGAACCCTGTCGCCGGCCTTGCGATGGGCGGCCACACAGAGACTGGCGTCGCGGTAGACGATGGGTTCGATGACCTCGTCGACGAAAGACTCGACGACCCGGGCAACATCTTCCGTCCGGCGTCCCGCCAGTGGCAGCAGGCTGAAGGCCATGTACTGCTTCATGGACAGCTTGCCCTCGCCATAGAGCGCCATCAGCTGGCGGTCGCGCGCCAGAAAGTCGTCGCCGCCGGCCCAGCCGAGCCCGACCATCCAGGCGTTCCACAGGCTGGCGCAGTCGCCGCCAATGAGGGTCTCATCGAGATCGAATATCGCCAGCGCCATCAGGAAATCTCGTGAATTGCGTGGGCGCCGATCTGCAGCGCGAGGTGCTGGCCGTTGCCGTGCAGGTCGGCCGCGCGGCGATTGAGCACATCGACCTGAAGCTCTACGCCGCGGGCCTCGACCCGGTAGCGGATCACGTTGCCCAGCAGGCTGTGACTGCACACCGTGGCCTCGATGTTCCCTTGCGCATCCAGTTCGATCGCTTCGGGGCGGATCGCGATGCGACTGGCGACCGGCCGTCCGAGCAGGCGGCTTGCGGCGTCGGCTTCGAGCAGGTTGTAGTTGCCGATGAAGCCGGCGGCGAAGGCGTCGACAGGTGCGGTGTAAAGGGTTTCGGCATCGCCGCTCTGGACGATTCTGCCCGCGTTCATCAGGAACACGCGGTCGGACATGACCAGCGCTTCCTCCTGATCGTGGGTGACGAAGATCGTGGTCAGCCCGAGCTCCTGCT